>DATADL010000336.1:0-16789 GCA_036258555.1 Actinomycetota bacterium
CGCGCACCCGTCCGCCATCAGCTCGCGCCCGTGACGCGCCGCCGGTATGTAGAGCTTCTCGACGTAGTCCTTCACCATCCGGTCGGCGGTGACGAAGCCGCCGAGGCTCGACATCGACGACTTCATCCGCTCGACCCAGCGGCGGGGCACCGGGCCTTCGGGGCGGTCGTAGAAACGCGGCGCGATCTCGCGCTCGAGCAAGTCGTAGAGGCTGCTCGAGTCGACGCGGTCCTGGTAGACGTGGTCCTCGTAGAGGTCCGAGGTACCGATCGACCAGCCGTTCTTGCCGTCGTAGCACTCGTCCCACCACCCGTCGAGGACCGAGCAGTTGAGCGCTCCGTTCAGCGCGGCCTTCATCCCACTGGTCCCGCTCGCCTCGAGGGGCCGCCGCGGGTTGTTCAGCCACACGTCGGACCCCTGGCACAGCACGCGTGCGACCTCGACGTCGTAGTCCTCGATGAACGCGAAGCGGTTGCGGATCTGGGGGTCGGCGCTGAAGTGGACGAGCTCGCGGATCATCTCCTTGCCCCCGTCGTCCTGAGGGTGCGCCTTTCCGGCGAACACGATCTGGACGGGCCGGTCGTGCGAGAGCAGCAGCGACCGCAGGCGCTCGCGGTCCGTGAGGAGCAGCGTCGCCCTCTTGTACTGCGCGAAGCGGCGCGCGAACCCGATCGTGAGGATCCCCGGGTCGAAGACCTCGTCGGTCCACGCGATCTCGGCCTCGGACGCCCCGCGCGCCAGCAGCTGACGGCGCAGACGCTCGCGCACGAAGTACACGAGACGCTCGCGCGCCCGCTCGCGCGCACGCCACAGCTCGGCGTCGGGCACGTCGGTCATCCGCTCCCACTTGCCTCCGCCGGTCTCCGCCCAGCCCGGCGCGAGCCTGCGGTCGATGACCTCGCTTATCTCGGGGCCGAGCCACGTCGCCGTGTGGACGCCGTTCGTGATCGACGCGATCGGTCCCTCTTCTGCGGGGATCCCGGGCCAGAGGTCCGAGAAGATCGCGCGCGACACGACGCCGTGGAGCTTGCTGACGGCGTTGGCCCGCGCGGCGAGCCGGAGCCCCATCACCGCCATGTTGAACGTCCCGTTCTCGCTCGACTTCGTGCCGCCGGCGGAGCTCCCCTGCCCGAGCGCCATCAGCTCCTCGAACGTGATGTCGCACTCCTTGGCGAACGACGCGAAGTAGCGCTGCATGAGGTCGTACTCGTAGACGTCGATGCCGGCGGGGACCGGCGTGTGCGTCGTGAAGATCGTGCCGGCACGGACGCCCTCGAGCGCGTCCGCGAAGCTCAGCCCCTGGGCGGTCACGATCTGCCGGATGCGCTCGAGCCCCAGGAACCCGGCGTGGCCCTCGTTCGAGTGGAAGACGTCCGGCTCGTATCCCGCGGCTTGCAGCGCGCGCACGCCGCCGATCCCGAGCAGGATCTCCTGCCGCAGACGGTGCTCGCTGCCGCCGGCGTAGAGGCGGTCGGTCACCCACCGCTCCTCGGCTTCGTTCTCCTCGACGTCGGAGTCCATCAGCAGCAGCTTCACGCGTCCGATGCGGGCGAGCCACAGCTGCGCTACGCAGCGTGCGCCGGCGAGGTCGACCTCGATCTTCAGCGGCGAGCCGTCCGGGCCGGGCAGGAGCGTGAGAGGCATCGCGTGCGGGTCGAGCGACGGGTAGCGCTCCTGCTGCCAGCCGTCGGCGTTCAGGTACTGACGGAAGTAGCCCTGCCGGTAGAGGAGGCCGACGCCGACGAGCGGGACGCCGAGGTCGCTCGCCGCCTTGAGGTGGTCCCCGGCGAGGACGCCGAGGCCGCCAGAGTAGATCGGCAGCGCCTCGCTGACGCCGAACTCGGGAGAGAAGTACGCGATCGTGCGCGGCCCGTCCTTCTTGCGGCTCTGGTACCAGCGGTCCTCGTCGAGGTAGCTCTGGAGGTCCTCGGACACCCCGGCGAGGAACGACAGGAAGGGGCCGTCCTCGGCCAGAGCCTCGAACCGCTCCTGCGAGACGAGGCCGAGCATCCGCACCGGGTCGTGCCCGCTCGCCTCCCAGGCGTCGGCGTCGACCCACCGCCACAGGTCGCGGGCGCGGCGGTTCCACGACCAGCGGAGGTTGAGCGCGAGCTCGGTGAGCTCGCCGAGCTTCTCCGGCAGCCTCACGCGGACGGCGAACGATCTGAGCGCTCTCATGGTCGAGAGTTTCGCGCAGGAGCGGGGCCCGCAGGTGGCGGCCGGCGGGCCCCGCTCGTCGCGGCCGGCGCGGCCGCGGGTGGCCGCGGCGCTAAGGGGAGGCGCGCCGCGGGCGAACCGTCGGGACCTCTACGAACGACGGGGGGTCGTCGAGCTCGAACGCGCCCGTGAAGACCGACGGCCCCCGGAAGTGCGTCGTCAGCGCGACGTCCGTGAACGAGACCCCGTCGAGGGCCTCGTCGGGCCGGATCAGCACGTCCAGCACGTGCCGCGACTGGAACGGGGTCACGAGGAACTCGATGACCTGCGAGCCGATCACCACGGGTTCGTCGGATCCGGCGGGGACGCCGGAGAGGTCCAGCTCCAACACCGCTTGACCCGCCCCCAGCGGGAGCGACACCCCGAGCTGGCCGGCATCCAGCGACCGCACCGCGATCTTCCCGGTGACGACGTGCAGGACGGGGTCCGACGCCGCGAGCCGCAACGGAAGCCCGTCGGTCGCGACGAAGACGTTCCGGCTCGGCTCCTGCGCGCCCGTCGCGTGGAAGACCTCGTTGCCGACCCCGTTGGACAAGTTGGCCGACCCGTTGCCGCCGTCGGGATAGTCGCGTCCGTTCAGGGTGAAGGTCCATTCCCCCGTGACCGGACCCGTCTCGTCGATCTCGATGTGCAGGAACCACTTCGTCGCGCGCACCGAATGCCCCGCGGGACGCGCGTCGACAGGAACCGCCCCCGCGACGACGGCCAGCAATACGGCTAACGAAAGACGACGTGTCATGTGCGGTACCTCCCCCTCGACGTGCTGTCGGGGCAGGGTCTTCCGCAGCGCGGGCGCGTGTCCTGCGCCCTTGAACGCCAGTGCTCAGGTGACTTGTCGTCACCAAGGCGTCGTCGGGAACAACGCGCGCGGTCGAACGGCTAGCGAGAAAGGCGAACGCGGCGACCGGTCATGGACACTGGGAGCCCGAGCAGTGGCGAACCCTTCGCAGCTCCGCTTGCAGGTGGCGGGCGCGGGCGTCGTTCACCGGATTCTCGTCCGCCAGGAGGTTGTCGAGCTGCCACGGGTCCTCGACGAGGTCGTAGTACGTCCGCGCGATGACCGAGCCGGCATCCGAGTACTCCACGAGCTGCTCGGTGCCGGTCCACAGGGAGGCCCACGCCGGGATCGTGGACGCGTGGTTCGTCCGCCACCTCTCGAGGAGGAGGTACGGGCGGTGCCACCGGCGGAGCAACGACCGGCCGTCCGGGGCGACGCCCGGGTCGACACCGGTGGCATCGAAGATCGTCGGGGCTATGTCGATGTTCGCCGCCAGCCGCTCGTCGACGCGCGCCCCCGGGAGCCGCGCCGGCCACCTCATGAAGAGCGGGATGCGTACGGATTGCGCGTACGGGCTGTTCTTCGACACCGCGTTGCCGAGCAGCCTGTGCTCGCCCCACGTGTAGCCGTTGTCGGACAGGAAGAACGCCAGCGTGTTGCGTTCCTCTCCCAGGGCGGCGAGCTCTGCGAACGTCGTCGCGACGAGGTCGTCGACCGACATCAGGGTCCTGAGCTGCGCGTTCCGCACCTCGGCGATCGCCTCGTCCGTCGGAGCGACGGCCGACTGGATGTATTGCGGCTTGTCCGAGACGTCCTGCTCGAGCTGCGCCGGGTTCGGGCGCGCCGCGGCAACGGGTGCGCCGGCGTACCTCTCCTCCGGCGTGAACGGAGGATGCGGCGCCTGGGGCGTGAGGATCAACAGCCAGGGGCGCTCGTCGTCACGCTCCCTTCCTCGCAGGAAGCGCAGCGCGTGCTCTCGTATGAACGTCGTGGAGTAGCGACCGACGTCGGTCGGCTCGCCGTTCACGTTCCACGGGCCGCGGTACAGGTGGGTGTCGACGATCGCCCACTCGTCGAAATGGGGCGGCGCGGTCCTCCACCCGTTCAGGTACTTGCCGAATATCGCCGTGCGATAGCCCCGTCGCCGGAGGTGGAACTGGAGCGTGCGTCGAGGCTCCAGCTCCCGCGAGTCGGCGTTCGTCTTGACGCCGTGGTTGTGCGCGTACATCCCGGTGAAGATCGACGCACGCGAGGGGCAGCACAGAGGAGTAGTGGCGAACGCGCGGGTGAAGCGGACGCCGCTCTCCTCGAACTGTCGCTTCGTCTTCGGCATCACCCACATCGCGTCGCCCCGTTGATCGTCCGTGACGACGATCAAGACGTTCGGGCGTTCGGGGGCCTGCCTGGCGCCCGCCACCGTCGTGCTCGGTCGGGGGCGCGGCTCGGGGGCCCGTTCGGGTTCGGCGCCGAGGCGCGCCGACACGCCGGCGGCGGCCATCAGCACCGCCATCGTCAGGACGAGCCTCCACGTCCGCCTGCTCACGAGCACGCGCACAGCCCCTGCAGCAGACCCGCCACGTCCGGTCCCCCCACGCTCCGTCTCCGGTCTCCGAGCCGACCGTATGAGAGAGACTGCGCGGCCGTCTCCTCGGTTCCGAGCACAACGGGCGGAGGCCGCGGTGCGGGGTCAGGAACGCTCGCGCTCGCCTATACGGGGGCACGTGTGAAGAAATCGACATCCGCCTCTTCCGAACCCAGGGGCGACGGGACCTCGACGATGGCCGAGGCGGCCGCGCCATGCGGAAAGGCGTCAGTCCGAAATCTTCTCGTACAGGAGCGCACTGTCAGGATCGGTCGCTTCTCGATATCCCATTGCTCTAAGGGTCAGGCCTAGGGGCGACCATCTGCGGAAACTCCGCAGTGCCGATGCTCGCTCGTGACCGACCGCTGATCCAACCTCACGCACCAAGCGACGGATTCCCACCTGCATCCTTCTCGCGCTCTTGAGGAGAAGCGGAAGCGTTAAGGCCGCTTCTCGCGTTGCAATCACCTCGGCATCCTCGTCGGGGTCGAATCCAGCAAGGTACAACGCTACGATCCCGGATACGAGGAAGCCGACGTCGCTCCTCTTGACTGCGATCGTGGCCGCCCGCTCCGCGAAGGTTCTGAGTGTCTTCGTCTGGTCCCAAGTCACCGCGCGTCTTAGGGTTGCGTAGTCCTCGGGGTTGTTCAACGTATCGAGGAACTTTCGGATTTCGTCATCGCGAGCCGCGGGAACCGGAGCGTAAAGGTAATTAAGATTCTGGTCACTCGCTAGGAACGTCAGATCTCGCACTGCGTGTCCCCTAGATCGGCCGGCATCAAGTATCACCAACCTTTCTAGAATCTGCTTCTATGAGCTGCCGAACCCTTACGCAGTGGCCGACGCAGGCGGACTGCGCCGATGACGTAGATCGTGCTACGCGGCTGCACACGGGTGGGGTGCGTGGCAACGGTGTCTTCCCGAACCCTCAGCGGCGGCCCTTCGGGGATTCGCCATTGTCCCGCCACGACGGCATGCCTACGCCGAAGATACCGATCAGTACGCTCAGGATCAGATATAGCGCCGCAGCGTCCACATCGAGGGCGCCGACGACCAGAACCGTCGCAGAGAACGCCATGAATCCGCGCATCCCGCGGCCGACCGTGAAGTCGATGATCGCGAAGACCATCAGACCTGCACACAGGAGGAGCGCCAGATGCCCGAGGACAAACCTAATCGAGTCGTCACCGGCAGGTTCGGGTATGTCGATCAACGCGGCAACCGTAGCCACGAGGCCTATTAGGGCGAGGGTTACGGCAGCTCCCCGATTTGCCAAAGGGGTCCTAACTCCGCTTCATGACGGCTGACACCTTAGTATCCTGTGCAATCCCAATATGCTCCCTTGCAATAATATCGATCTGCTTTCATGAATTCGTCTACGATCTGCCAGGCATAGTCCGAACCCCCCCTCAACTCGGTGATGTCCCCGGCGCGGGCGTCAGCTCTCGGAGTTCCACTGTTGTACGCGGCGGCCACTCTCAATTGTTGCTCGTAATAGTCAAGTGAATCGGGCGCTACAGCACGGACCTCCGCTTGAAGACGCTTGAGTCGAAAAGCAACGGCGCGGATCCCTAGCCCACTGTCGACCATTAGGGCCGGCGCGATCGTGAGGTCGATTTCGCCACCCTGCAGTACCTCGGGGTGTTCTCTCGAGACGTTACCTAACCAGCCCGGCTGGATCTGCCCATATCCAATTGACGGTTCGCCGCGACCGACGACGTTCTTCAGCCCATTCCCTGCGATGATACCGATGTCGAAGAGAATATTGTTACCTGGCAAGGTCTGTCGCGTGTCCGTCTCCACGGCCAAGACGGCCATCAACGTTCGAGCGTCGACGCCTGCCCGGCGAGCCCACTTCGCAATGTAGTCCGCGTGGTCAAGAATGTCGTAGCCGGTGAACACATCCGAGAGCCCTCCCCAAAGCTTGCTCAGGTTCGATGGCTTTTCCGGGCGGGTCCGGTGCGCCGTAACGACATCAGCGTGTGGTTGCGATCGGTCCGGTACGCCCCCACTCCCGAGAAGACTTTCCTCGCGGCCAAGTGGATACGGTGTGGGCGATGGCTTAGCTCCGCCGCCGGCTGCCTTGTTCAGCATGTGACCGTCCACTTCCACGAAGCTGACGGGGTTGCCGCTCGCCAGTGAGTAGCGATTGCCGCTCAGCGGGTCCATCGACAGGCCCAGGTTCGACAGCGCACCCTGGAACACGTCCGGCTGCAGGAAACGACCCGTGTCGGGCGAGAAGCGCCGCGCCCCCATGTCGATCGTCCCCGAGCCGGTGTCGAGCCTCCTGCCCGAGTAACGGTAAGGGTTGAGCTGGTCGATGCCCTGCAGCTCGCCCTTGGTCAACGAGCCGTCGGGGTTGCCATAGGCGTGGTAGCCGTAGGCGGCCTTCACGTTGCCGGCGGAGTCGATCAGCTGCGAGACCGAGCCGTGGACGTCGTAGCCGTAGGTATACGTGCCGGCCTTGCCCCCCTCGTCGGAGTTGTCGACGGCGGGCGTGTTCGTCATCGAGATCCTCGTCCCCAACGGGTCGTAGGAGTAGGTCTTGGTGACGTTGCCGATCGAGGGCCTGGACGTGTCCGAGTTGAAGATCTGTTCCTTGGCGACCATGTCGGTCAGGCCGACGTAGGTGAAGACCGTCCTCTTCGTGCGCGTCCCGTGGACTTCTCTCTGCGATTCGGGGCGGTCAAGGACGTCGTGGTCGTACCTCGTGAACGCGTCCCTGGTGGCGTTCCCGCCCCATTGGGCGACGCTGGCTATCCGCTCGAGGTAGTCGTACTCGTAGTGCGTGATGAGGTTGCCCGAGGACGGGTCCGGGCACTTGTCACCGGTATACCCGCCCCTGACGACGCAGCCCAGAGTTCCTTCGGGTTCGTAGACGTACCTGGCGGAGGTCGTCTGCCCGTTCTCCTCCACGATCGACCTCTCGAGGCGCGTCCCGGCATAGGTGGACGTCTTGGTCGTCGCGCCCCTGGTCTCGGTCGTCACGTTTCCAGCCGGATCCACGACCCACGTCGTGGGTGCAGCCCACGATCGGTCGTGACGGACGAGGCGGTCCCGGGGGTCGTAGGTATAGCGGGAGACGCACTGCGAGACGGGATCCAGGCTCTGACAATCAGCGCCCGGTTCCGCGCTCTTGAGCGTGAACTGGTCCTTCACCCGGTGGCCGTTGACGTAGACGTTCTTGCCGTCGACGACATCGGTGTAGTCGACGGTGTGAGTCTCTCTGACTTGGCCTGCGGCCTTGGTAGTGAGCGTCCGCAGGTCGCCGCTGGCGAAGTAATCCCACGAGGTTTCCTGCTTGAGCTGCCAGCTCGAGTCGGTAGGCGTCGCAGGACATGCGCCGGCGACACGATATATCTTCCTGGTTTCCTGCCAGCCGGTCCGGAAGAACGTCGTCGTGACGAGCTGATCGTCGGTGCAGCCGGCGTTCTCGCCCTCGTCCCAGTGGGTCTTGAGCCAATCCACTTCGTCGTAGCTGAAAGTGTGCTTCCGGCCTCGGATGACCTGGTCGCTTCCCATGACGCCGTCGTCCACGCGCGTCAGGGCGTTGCCGTGGTGGTCGTACGTGTAGGTCGTGAACTCCGCGCCCGCGTCGTCGGACCGGCCCTCCTCGTTCTGCTTCACACTGGCGAGCTGGTCGAAGTCGTCGTAGGTCATCCGGAGGTCGAACCCCTTCGTCGAGGCGTTCCCCTTCCCGGCATGGTCAAAGATCTCCTTCACGTTGTTGTTGGCGTCGTAGACGTACTCGACGCTTTGACCGTCGCGGTCGACGTGCCTCTTCAGAGTCCCGTCGGGGAAGTGCTTCCAGCGCTCCTCGACGCCGGTGGCGAGCGACCTGCTCTTCTGCCACCCCTCGGCGGTGTAGTCGTACGTCGTCTTCGGATTCACATGGTCGTCGACCTCTCTCATCCATCCGTTGGAGAAATAGGTGACCGTCGTCTTCAGAGCCTCCGGCACATCGGCGAGCCTTTGCTTGTCGGTCGGAAGGGTCGTGACCTTCAGGTTGCCGTCGGCGTCGTAGTCGCGGAAGACGTGTAGGCGGTGAGGCTCACCTGGTCCTGCGGGGAGGTCCACCCTCGCCAGCCGGTTAGCCCCGTCGTAGGCGTATTCGGTCACGTAATGGGTGAAGTTCGTGCCGTCCGAGAGATCGAAGGCACGCGGGCTGACCTCCTTGCTCACGTTGCCAACGGCGTCGTAAAAGGTCCGGCTGGTAACCTTCCGTGTCCCGTTGAACGGTCGCTCGACCTTGAACACCATGTTCCGCCGGTCGTAGAAGAGCTCGGTGAGCGCGTTCCGCTCGTCGGTGACGGTCTTCAGGTTCCCGTTCTCGTCGTACGTAAAGGAGCGTGTCGCCGCGTCGGGACGGGTCACGACCCTCAGCTGATGCGCGGCGTCGTACGTATGCCGGGTCGTGAACGGGATCCCGCCTGCGATCGCCTGGGCACAATCGACGGTCGACCGGGCGGCGCGCGGTGCGACCCTTGCGACCACGTCGCCGGCGGTGTCGTAGCAGAGATGGTCGTAGCGTGTGTCCGGGGAGCTCGCGGTCGACCCGGCCTTCGTCCACCGGCTCGTCTTGGTGATCCTGTCCAGCGCGTCGTACGTGAACGTCGTCGCGAAGTCGTCGATCGTGGCGGTCTCCATCCCCCTCGGCGAAGTGATCGTCGCAACGCGACCGGCGTCGTCGTACGTGTAACCGATCTTCTGGTCGGCTTCGGGACCCGCGCTGAGGAACATCCGGTCCATCGGGTCGTACGAGAGCGTCGTCTTGCTGCCAGCGGCCGAGAGCAGCCCGGGCTTACCTTCTTTCGGCGAGCGGCTGAGCACGACGTTGTCGTTGGGGTCGTAGTCGGTCCCGGACCAGATCACCTCGCTGCTCGACTTCGGCTCGCTTTGACGGCCAAGCCTGTGGAACGCGTCGTAGTCGAAGAGGAGCGCGGTGTGGACCGACGGAGCCTTCGAAGAGTTGCGGGGAAGCCGCACGGAGCGCAGCAGCCCGTCGTCGTCGTACGTCATCCGCGTCGTGTGGCCCATCGGGTTCTCGACAGTCTGCGGGAAGCCGTTCGCGTCGTAGTCGAAGAAGCGCGTCGTCCTGGTCAAGGCATCGGTCACCGACGTGAGGTTTCCGTTGTTGGGGTCGTACGTGTAAAGGGTTTCGAATCCCTCCTCGTCGCGCGCGAGGCCGACGTTGCCGCGTGAGTCGTAGTCGAACTCCGCGACGTTCCCTCGGGCATCGGTCACGCTGGCAAGCTCGCTCATGTGTGGGATCGAGCGGCCCCCCTTCCAATAACCTGGGGCGTCCCGAGAGTCCGCGCCGCCGCCCTCCGCCCTGACCGCGAGATGGTCGTACGTGAGAACGACGTGCCGGTTGAGCTGATCCCAGCGGTCCGTCAGGTAGCCGTTCGCGTTGTGGTCGAACTTCGTCACGCCGCCGCCGGGCTCTTCTACACGGGAGACGTGCCGCTCGGCGTTCCAGAAGACGGACGTCGTCTGGCCCTTCGGATCGAGGATCGAGGTGACCTTCCCGTCGGTGTCGAAGGTGTACTTCGTAGTGCGGTTCATGGGCGCCGTGACCGTCGTGCTGCCGTCGCCGCCGTAGGCAAACGACGTTTGCTTCCCCGCGCGGTCCGTGACCGAAGCGAGCTTCCATCGGTCGAGGCCGTTGCCGGACCCCAGGTACGCGAACCTCGTCTCGGCCCCCCGTGGATCGCGGACGCTGAACAGGCGCGTCGACTGCGGGGCGGTCTTCGGATCCGGATTAGACCGGGCCCCGGCATCCCCGATCGCAGGTCCGTTCCCCGCCGAGTTCGTGTACGTGAACACGAAAGACCTGTCAGCGAGGGGAGACCCATCGGCCTTCAGACCGCCCTTCTGCGTGAGACGCAACAAGTTGCCGTCGTCGTAGTAGTCGAAGACGAGCGCGCTCCCGTCGTGATCGGTGATCCTCTCGATCTTCCCGCGGACCTGCGGCTTTTTGACCTCGTCCTTCGTGTAGTAGTCGACGGTGAACGAGCGGTTCGACGCACCTCCAACGCCCGCCGCGTCGGTCACCTTCTTGATCCTGAAGTCGAGGCCGCCGGGGTCCTCGGCCGGCGGGACGGCCTCGAGCTCGAAGGCCAGCTTGTTCCCGTTTCGGTCCTCTACGGACGTCGGGTATCCGTCCGCGTTGTAGAAGAACGTGATCCCGTCCGGTCTCGTCAGAGCCCATTTACGCGCTGCGTTCGTCGTCGAGTAAGAACGAAGCCACAGGTGTACGCCCGTCGGCTCCTCCCAGTACACAGTTCCGTCGGCTGCCTGTTTGCCCGTGAACTCGTGTGTCGTGCCGTCCCCGTCCGTGAACCGGATCGCGCGCTTCGTGTTGCCGGCATTCGTGTCTGCGTTGTTCGGATGGACGTCCAGGGGATGGCCGAACCGGGTAAGCGAAGAGATGGCCACCGAGATGTTGTTCCCGGCGGGCGATTCCGTCTTGTCCTCGAGGGAGTTGTACGTGAGATCCAGAACAGTCGACAGCCCGCGGCCGGGCGCGCTGAACGGGGTCCACCTCAACAAGGAGTTCCCTGAGGCGAGGTTCACCAGATGGCCCATGCCCGCTCCCAGGGGCATTCCCGAGTACTGGAAGTAACGCTCGAGCCCGAGCATGTCGGTCGCGTTCTGCTTGTGGACGATGACGGGCTCTTCCACGGGCTTGTTGCCCTTCGTCGCGAACCAGGTGTTGGTCGACTTCTCGAACAGGTCGACTCGGAGGAGGAACTGCGCCCGGTCGATGCCTGCGTCCAGCGCTGGCGGCGACACGTCGACCCGCTCGGGTGGATAGTCCACTCCGGGCGCGATGGTTGCGGGGAGCGTCGTATCGGGACCCGTCGCCACCACGGTTCCCGACGGTGTCAGCCACCGGTACCTGAGGACGATGTCGGAACCGGACCACGCCTGCGCGCTCGTGTTCTTGACCGAGACGTCCAGCGCCGTCACCGGCTGGGGACACGGCTGGTTCCCGCCACTCCCGCACGTGGGAGGTTCGTACAGCACCTCTCGGGGCACCGCGGGGTTCCCGAACGTCCCGCTATACCGCGTGCCGGATGCGTTGGCGACTGTAACGGTGGCCGATGACGTCGTCGGCTGCAAGTGGTCGTCGTAGGCGACGGCCGAGATCTGATGCGGACCGTCGTACGAGGGCGGAGTAGTTCCGAGGGTGTCCCACGAGGCCTGGTACGGGACCGACGAGTCCGTGCCAATCAGGTACCCGTCCACGAGGAACTCGACCCTCGACACGGTGCCGTCGTCGGACGCGCTCGCGGAGAGGGATACCGTCCCAGAGACGGTCGCACCCGGCGCTGGGGCCGTCAAGGTCACCGAAGGGGGTGCCGAGTTCTCGACGCGGGCAAGCACGGACGGCGACGTCGTGACGTTCCCGGCATCGTCGCGAGCTCGCGCCTGGAACGTCTTCGTACCGTTTCCGACCCCTGTGGAGTTCCACACCGTCGAATAGGGGGCGGAAATATCAGTGCCGACGACGTTCCCTTCGACGAGGAACTCGACTTGGTCGACGCGGCCGTCGTCGGTCACGGTCGCGCTGAGGGTCTCGGTCGTCCCCCGCAGGCGCTGGTTCGCCAGCGGTCGCGTCAGGGTGCCGGATGGGCCCGACGACTGACTTCCGTCTTCGTAGGTGACCTCGAGCGTCGGCCGCTGGTCCTGGTTGAGACCCGCAAGCGTGGAGTCCGCCGAGTAGAAGCTCGTGGCATTGCCGGTAGTGAGCGTCTCGTCCCACGCCTTGAGGACGATGCCGAAGTTGGGCGTCTGCCCGAGGAACCATTTCGTCGTCAACGCAGTGAGGTCGAGAGCGTGTTTGGCTGGCTCCGACCCCGGAGCGATGGTCACCCCGCTCTCGACGGCCGAGTCGAAATCGCCGCCCACGTTCGCCCACGCGTTGGTCCCGTCGAACGTGTACCAGGTCGCGCCCCTGCCGTTGCAGCCGTTCGTCGGTTCGAACCCCTGGTCCCACTGCGTCGTCGCGCGATGGACCTCTACCGTGACCGAGCGATTGTTGCTCGGCGACGACCCGGGCGGCTGGGTCAACGAGAGCTTCGAGTTCCTGACGACGGCTCCCGCGGGAACGTCGCCGAGGTCGAACCGCAACAAGGACCTATACGTATGCGTCGGCGAGGCGCCGACGTTCAGGAAGCTCACCCTTCCCTGCGAGAAGCAGAATTCCTCGCCCGTCTTGAACACCAGGGTCGTGTCCTGGCCAGCGTCGCTCGGCTCTTCCTGGAGATACTTGACCGCCAGGCCTGCAGCGGGCGTCGTGACGGTCCGTGCGTTGGACGTGTAGTCGTCGTTCACGACGATGCGATACGTAAACGACTTGCCTGGCGCCGCGGTGGAGTCGACGAATGTCGTAGTCGTCTCGTCTGTCATCGTCGCGACCAAGGTCGAGGCGTCGTTGGGCACGAAGCGCGGGTCCTGCGACCGGTGCACCTCGTACTTCTGGAACGTCTGGCCGCTTGCAGACGCATAAGGCGTCCACGAGAGCTCGGCGCCGTTCGAATGCACGGTCTCGACCTGGTTCAGCGTCACCGGCACGTCCGCGTACGTGACGTGCAGCTGCGGGCGTCGGGTCGCCATGGAGTGTCGGCGGCCATAGGGTAAGATCCCTCCGCTGCTCCCCAGTACCTCCTGTGCCTGCTTCACCAGGAACCCGTGCGGGTACGAGACGCCCTTGACCCAGTCCTTCACGACCTGGGTGACGTTCCACTCCATCGAGACGTTGGCCGACCCGGCGGCCAGGACATAGGAGTCGACCAACGTCGGGTCCCACTCGATCTGGGACGTGACCGACGAGGTGTTCCAGACCTTCGTCAGCCGGTAGACCTCGAGCGTTCGCTGCACGTTCGAGCACGTGACGGTCCCGCCGAGACAAGATCCGTCGTGCCACAGCTGGAGCTCGGCGGCGGTTATCTGGTCTGTCGGCAAGCCTTGGACGTCGAACTTGATCGCATCTCGCCAGACATTCTGGTTGTCGGTGCCGAGCCTGAGATTCCGATCAAGGGTCGGACCGCAGGTCTCGCACTGCATTGCGTAGCTCGCGTCTTCGGCGCTCGTGGGGATCTGAATCGTCGGGTCGAGAAGCACCGGGAACCGCCGCTCCGGGTCGTGGAGCCACTGCGGATCGACCGAAAGCTCGATCGCGAGCCTCCCGTTCCCGAGCGGGCGGACGTCGAGATGGGCGTTGGCCTGACTCGAGCGCGCGTCGGGCACCGGTGGAGAGGCCGGTCGCTCAGACGCCGCGGCGCGATCGTCGTGACGCGCCGACATCGGCTCTGGAGTGGAGGACGCCGCCACGGGCGATTCCGTGGCAGACGGGGTTTCGGCCGACGCCGGTGTCGTAGCTGAAGAGTCGGGGGATGCCTTGCTGGAGGGATCAGGCGAAGAGACCGGGGCCGGCGTAGGTGTCTCGGGCGCAGGGGTAGGCGTCTCCGCAGGCGTAGTCTCCCCCGGCATAGGGGTCGGAACCGGTTCCTCCTGCGCGGCTGGGGCTTCCATCACGACGGGCGCGGAGAACGTGAAGGACGGTTCGATACCGTCGGCGTAGACCTCCCAAGACCCGCTCGGCAGCTCGACCGCTTCGGCAGATACGCCCGACGCCGGCGCCATGACGAACCTGTAGGTGGTCGGTACGTTCGGCCCCCGCAGGACGAGCGTCTCCTTCAGCCCGTCGGGCAACAGCTCGTATTCCAGGTCGACGCCGGGCATTACGTCGCCGTACGAGACCCCGCGACCCCGGTTCTGCGCGCCAGCGCGCGCGGCTCCCTCGAGTGTGAAGTCGAACGTGGCCTGGCCGGTGCCGAAGCGCAGGAAGCCCTCCTCGACGTCCGGCTTGAACGCGACGTCGAACGCGTTCTTCCCGTTCCTGATCGCGAACGGGCCCGAGTCCGTGGGCACGAGCTCGTCTTGGATCTCCTCCCAATTCCCGCGACCGTCGTCGTAATGGACGGGTCCGGAGAACAACGTCGTCGTGAGCGTCCCGTCCGGGTTCAGGTACGTCTTGGACGTTTGCGTACGCCGGCCGACGAGCTCGGGCCGCGCGGGCTCGGCGGGTTCGGCGCCGTGGCCTTGGGCGTTCACGCCTATGGTGGGAAGCAGCATGCCGGTAACCGCTACCGCCAGCGTGAGCGCGGCGCGTCGAAGAGAGTCAGCCTTCAACGAAATCCCCCTCCCGCCTCCCGCAGAAGGCGTCGTCCTGGAGCGCAACAGATTGCGTGACTGCCAGTGGAAGAAGCTAGAAGGCCGAGTCGCGCTGCGCTAGGGGGATCGAGAAAACCACCCTGTTGCGCCGCGGCGGGTACGTACAGTCCGCAGGTCGGCACCTTCGGGGCGCTACGGCCAGGGCGTTAGCCTGTCCGCGAGGGCGGGCAAGGACCTAGGGACTAGACAACTCACCAGAGCGGCAAGCCACTACGGAGGGATTCGGTCGTGAAGCTGGACACCAAGAAGGGCCACGTCGTCGTCGAGAACGTCCGCCCCCAGGTCGACTGCGGCCTGTTCCGCGCGAAGGCGATCGTCGGCGACGTGGTCGAGGTGACCGCCGAGATCTTCCGCGACGGCCCCGCCGTCCTCAAGGCCGTCGTCCGCTACCGGGGGCCCAACGACGCCGGCAACAGGTGGCAGGAGGCCCCCCTCGAGCACCTCGGCAACGACGAGTGGACGGGCTCGTTCCGGCCGACGGAGATCGGTCGCTGGAGCTACCAGATCGAGGCGTGGACCGACCACTTCGCGACGTGGCGGCGCGGGTTCATGAAGAAGGTCGAGGCCGGCCAGGACGTCGCGCTCGAGGTCGAGGAGGGCGCGCGGCTCCTCGAAGCGCGGCTCAAGAAGGTCCCGGCGAAGGAGCGCGGCCCCCTGAACGCCGCGTTGAAGGCGGCCCGCGCCGGCGACGGGCCCGCAACCGGCTTCGACGACCCACGGGTCGTCGCCCTGCTCGACGAGGCTGTCGGCGTCCTCATGGCCCGCTACCCCGACCGCACGGGGTCGACCCAGTCCAAGCCCGTGCTCGAGCTGACCGTCGACCGCGAGCGCGCCCGCTTCGGGGCCTGGTACGAGTTCTTCCCGCGGTCGACCGGCACGCCTGGTAAGCACGGCACGTTCGAAACCGCCGCGAAGCACCTGGCGACGATCGCCGACATGGGCTTCGACGTCGTCTACCTCCCGCCGATCCACCCGATCGGCGAGAAGTTCCGCAAGGGCAAGAACAACACGCTCGAGGCCCAGAAGGGCGACGTGGGCAGCCCCTGGGCGATCGGCAGCCGCGAGGGCGGCCACTGCGACGTCAATCCCCAGCTGGGCACGATCGACGACTTCGACGACTTCATGAACGCGGCGGAGCGCGCCGGGATCGAGGTCGCGCTCGACTTCGCCATCCAGTGCTCGCCCGACCATCCGTGGGTCGAGGAACACCCGGATTGGTTCACGATCCGTCCGGACGGCTCGATCCAGTACGCGGAGAACCCCCCGAAGAAGTACCAGGACATCTACCCGGTCAACTTCGACACGCCCGACAAGGAAGGGCTGTGGACGGAGCTTAAGCGCGTCGTCGACTTCTGGATCGGTCACGGAGTCAAGATCTTCCGCGTCGACAACCCGCACACCAAGGCGTTCGCGTTCTGGCACTGGCTGATCGACTCGGTGCAGGAAGAGCACCCCGACGTCGTCTTCCTGGCGGAGGCGTTCACGCGCCCGAAGGTCATGCGCCGCCTCGCGAAGCTCGGCTTCACGCAGTCCTACACGTACTTCACGTGGCGCAACACGAAGCACGAGCTGCAGGAGTACCTGACGGAGCTGACGCAGACCGAGCTCGCGGACTACTTCCGCCCGAACTTCTTCGCCAACACGCCGGACATACTCCACGAGTACCTCCAGCAGGGGGGCCCTCCCGCGTTCAAGATCCGGCTCGTGCTCGCGTCGATGCTGTCGCCGACCTACGGGATCTACTCCGGCTACGAGCTGTTCGAGAACAAGCCCGTCCAGCAGGGCAGCGAGGAGTACCTCCACTCCGAGAAGTACGAGCTGCGCCACCGCGACCTGAGCGTCGAGGGGAGCCTCGTCCCCTACGTGAAGCAGATCAACGACATCCGGCGCAAGCACGCCGCCCTCAGCGAGCTCACGAACCTGCGCTTCCACTACGTCGACAACGACAACGTGATGGCGTTCAGCAAGAC
>DATADL010000337.1:0-6714 GCA_036258555.1 Actinomycetota bacterium
TCGCTCGGCGACCACGAGAAGGCCCTGTCGACGCGCCGCAAGGTCGTCCAGGAGGTAATGGACACCGTGCAGGCCGAGATCGTGCGGCGCTACGTCAGCGGCGAGGCGGACCCGACCGCAGCGCTGGGCTGACCCGGCGGCGGGATCAGCCGCCGTGCTTGGAGTGACCCTTGCCCTTGCCGCGTCCGTGCGCGTGCTTGGAGTGACCCCTGGCCTTGCCCCGTCCCGGCGCGTGCTCGGAGTGGCCGGCGCTCTTGCCGCGCTTGCCGTGACCCTTCGCCTTCGCGTGGCCCGGCGGCGTCGACCCGGCCTTCTTCTCGACCTTCTTCATCTTCGGCGCCTTCGCGGGCTTTGCCTCGGCCTCGTGCGCGCTGCGCGCGTAGACCGGCGCGTCGCCGGAGCGCGGCTCGGCGCGGTGCCTCTTCGGCGACCTGGGCGACTTGGGCTTCTTGCCGTGGTAGCCGTGGGCACGGCCGTAGGGGGGGCCGCCCCAGTGGTCCGTCTCGGCCTCGGGCGGGTCCGTCGCCGCGGCCACGCGGCGCTGCGTCTCCGCCGGCTGCGCACGACGGCGGGCGTCAGGGGCGGACGGGCCCGTGCGTGCAGGCAGACGAGGCTCGGGGAGGTCGGCGACGCGGACTACGAGCTCGGGCGTGCGCCCCCGCTCGCCCGTCGTGCGGACCAGCTCGACCAGCTCGGCGCGGGGATCGCTCGGTGGCGCCGTCGCGGGGGCGGGGATCGTGATCGCGCGGCCCCCGCCACCACCGGTGCGGCCGGGGTGCGCCGGCTGGAGCCCGCCGGTCGCCAGGCCCTCGAGCCCCGCCTGCTCGGCGAGCGACGAGAACGCGATGAGGCTCCCCGCGGCTACCGCCGCGAGGCCGCTTCCCACGATCGTCGCCAGGTTCGCCCGGCGGGCTCTGGGTGCTCTCATCCGGTCTTGGTTCTCCACGGAGGTAGCGATGCCTCCCCTCTTCGTGGTCGAACGATCACGCACCGTATTTGGACGCAGGGGACATCGACTACGTTCCGCTAGAAGACATATCGGACAGTTAGGGACCCTTCTTAACACGGGCCGCAAGCCTGCTTGCAACTGTTATGCAGTCGTGCTATACCTGTTAGCGGAGAGACGCCGGACCGGGGAGGGGCCCGCGTGGCATCGAGGATGAAGCTCGGCGAGCTGGGAGCGTTCATCCGCGAGCAACGGCGGGCCAGCAGGCTGTCGCTGCGGAAGCTCTCGGACCTGGCGGGCATCTCCAACCCGTACCTGTCGCAGATAGAGCGTGGGCTGCGAAAGCCGTCCGCCGAGATTCTCCAGGCGATCGCCAAGGCGCTCAGGATCTCGGCGGAGACGCTCTACGTGCAGGCCGGGATCCTCGACGACGAGCGAGAGCACGACCTCGTCACCGAGATCCTGAAGGACACGTCGATCAACGAGCGCCAGAAGCAGGTGCTGATCGACATCTACCGCTCCTTCCTCGATCAGGGCGGGAGCGAGACGACTCGAGAAGGAGAAGCAGCAGAGCAGGCTTGACGGGCTCCGGAGGCCCCCCTCTTCACCCCCACCCCACCGGCTCCCGGCCCCCGTGCGGCATCCGCCGGGGCCCCGGAGACGTGCTTCCGGACCCGTCACCTCTTGCACGACCGATCGAGCGCCGGAGGAGGTGACAAGCGAATGACCAGGACGAAGGAGATGCTCTACGCCGCGATCGGCGCCGGCGACCTCGCGATCGAGAAGGTCAGGGGAGCGCGGCGGATCGTCGACCCGAGCGTGTACTCGGACCTCGTCGGCCGCGGCCGCGACCTGACGGGGCGCATCGCCAAGGCGGCTCCCACGAAGAACGCCGTCGACCGGACCCGCACCGCGCGATCCCAGGCGAAGGCGGCCGCGACGAGCGTGCGCAAGGCCGTCGCCGCCAACGCGACCGCGGCCCGCTCCGCGGCGCAGAAGGTGGCCAAGGCCTCCTAGGACGAACCGGAACGGAAGAAGGGCGGCTCCGGCCGCCCTTTTTCGCGTCCTCACGGTGGGTATAGGGACCGGAACAACCGCGCAAAGGATGGGGTTTACGAGGGCATGAGCCGGACGATCGCGCCCGAAGAGGCGAGCGCCGCGCAGGACGCGGCCGTCGCGCCGTGCCCCGACGAGACCGCGCTCGACGTGGTCGTCCACCGGACGCCCGAAGCCTTCGACCTCCCGGAGTGGCCCGACCTGCTGGCGCGCGACCCCGACCGCCACGTGTTCGCGACGCCGGAGTGGAACCGCACGTGGTGGGAGGAGTTCTCCTCCGGCAAGGAGCTGCTGGTGCTCGAGCTCCGCCGCGGCGGAGAGACCACGGCGATCGTCCCGCTCTACCGCAAGGAAGAGGACGGGCGCGGGATCCTCAGGTTCGTCGGCGGCATCGACCTGACCGATTACATCGGCCCCGTCTGCGCGCCGGACGACCGCCGCGCGGTCGCGGCGGCCCTGGTGACGTGGCTCCGGTCGGGCGAGGTCGAGTGGGACGAGCTCGACGGGCACAACATGCCGGTTCCGCTGGGGTTCGCCGAGTACCTGGTCGAGCGCGCCGACACTTGCGACTTCCGCTTCGCCCTCGACCAGGAGGAGACCGCGGCGGTCTTGCGGCTACCGGAGGAGTGGGACGCCTATCTGGCGGGGCTCGACTCGAAGGAGCGCCACGAGCTCAAGCGCAAGCGCCGCCGGCTCTACCGCGACCATCCGGATGCGGTCTTCCGCACGGCGACGCCCGAGACGCTGGAAGGCGACATGAAGACGTTCGTCGACATGCACCGCGGCGCCGAGGGGCTGAAGGGTCACTTCATGAGACCGGAGGTCGCGACGTTCTTCGAGCGTATGGCCACGACGTTCATGCCGCTGGGGTGGCTGCGGCTCGACTTCCTCGAGGTCGGGGGCCGCGCGGTCGCGAGCACGTTCGGCTTCGAGCTCGATCGCGTGTTCTACCTCTACAACTCCGCGTACGAGCCCGACGCAGGCCGGCTCTCCCCGGGGCTCATGCTCGTGTCGTCGCTCGTCGAGGGCTGCATCGAGCGCGGCTTCGAGCGCTTCGACTTCCTCAGGGGGCCGGAGCGCTACAAGTACCAGCTGGGGTCGGAGGCCGTCCCGCTCAACAACGTCCGCGTGATCCGCTCCGCCTCGGCGGGACCGCCGGCCAACGGGTGACGGCCGCTTCCCCCATGGTCCGGCGCCTCGCGGTCCTCGCGTATCACTCGTCGCCCCTCGGCCCCCCCGGCGAGGGTGACTCGGGCGGCATGACGGTCTACGTACGCGACCTCGCGGCCGCGTTCGCCCGCCGCGGCGTCCACACCGACGTCTACACCCGCGCCGGCTCGCCGGGCCGCGCCGTGACGTCCCTCGGACCGGGAGTGCGCGTGATCTCGATCACGGCGGGGCCGCGCGAGCGCCTGCCCAAGGAGGCCCTGACCGAGCACCTCGGCGAGTTCGTCGAGGGCGTCCGCGCCTTCGCGCTCGCGCAGAGGGTGCGCTACGACGTCGTCCACTCCCACTACTGGCAGTCGGGTCTGGCCGCGATCCCGCTCGCCGCGGCGTGGGACGTCCCCCTGGTCCACTCCCACCACACCCTGGGGAAGGTCAAGAACCGCTTCCTCGCGCCGGGGGACCGGCCCGAGCCCGACTCGAGGCTGGCCGGGGAGGCCCGCGTGATCGACGCCGCCGACGTCCTGGTGGCGAGCACCGACGACGAGTGGAAGCAGCTCGCGTGTCTCTACGGGGCCGAGCACGACAAGCTGAAGACGCTTCATCCGGGCGTGGACCACTCGGTGTTCTCGCCCGGTGACCGGGGGGCCGCGCGCGCGGCGCTCGGGCTCGGCGACGACGCCGTCATGCTCTACGTCGGCAGGATCCAGCCCCTCAAGGGGATCGAGCTCGCGGTCCGCGCGGCCGAGCAGCTGGTCCCCGCGCTCGACCGTCCGCTCCGGTTCCTCGTCGCCGGCGGGGCGAGCGGCCCCGCGGGCGACCTGGAGGTGGCGCGCCTGCGCGCGCTCGTGACCGAGCTCGCGCTCGAAGACGTCGTCCGCTTCGTCGGCCCGGTCCCGCATGCGGAGCTCCCGGTCTACTACCGCGCCGCGGACGCGCTCGTCGTGTGCTCGCACTCGGAGTCGTTCGGCCTGACCGCGCTCGAGGCACACTCCTGCGGGACCCCCGTCGTCGGGACCCCGGTGGGCGGGCTCTCGCACGTAGTCGCCGACGAACGCTCGGGTTTCCTCGTCGACACCCGCGATCCCTCGGTGTTCGCCGCGCGGCTCAAGACGTTGCTCGCCGACGACGCGCTGCGCGCGCGCTTCGGCGCGGCCGCGGTCACCGAGGCGTCGGCGTTCTCGTGGGAGCGCACCGCCGCGTCGTTGCAGGAGTTGTACGAGTGTCTGATGCGGGAGCAGTCACCCGAAGCGTGCACGTGTTAGCGACGGCGCGCGGCTCGCGAATATTTCTCGCGACGCGCTGACCAGGATGTTTAACGGTCTACCAGCGGTTTCGCGTTGTTGACGCGCCCAGGAGGCGTCGCTATCTTCTCGCAGTCCCTGGCAGCCGGAAGGCTCGCCCCGAAGGTTGCCCGGGACGCTAGGCCCCAAAAGTCCGAACGTCGAGACGCATCGCCGTGTGTGGGGAAGTGCACGGGGACGCGAAGCGGCCGAGGTTTTTGGGGCCTAACTATTTCCCGGCGAGCGCCCTCAAGAAGAACCGGAGGTTTGCAGGACGCTCCGCCATCCGGCGCATGAGGTACGGATACCAGTCCGTTCCGTAGGGGACGTACGCGCGCACGCGGTGACCTTGCCGCGCTAGCGCTTCCTGGTAGTCCTGCCGGATCCCGTACAGCATCTGGATCTCGAACCCGTCCGCTCCGACGCCCGTGGCGCGCGCCACGCGCTGCGCGTGCTCGACGAGCGCGGAGTCGTGCGTCGCGATGCCCGGGTCCGTCCCCTTCTCGAAGAGCCACTCGGTGAGGAACCGGTACTGCGCGTCGATCTCCTTGCGCTTCTGGAACGCGATCTCGTCCGGCTCGGCGTAGGCCCCCTTTACGAGACGGACCCTCGGCTTCAGCGCGGACAGGGTCTCGAGGTCGACCGGCGTCCGGCGCAGGTACACCTGCACGGCCACGCGCAGGTCCGGGTAGTCGGCGGTGAGGAGCCGGTAGACGTCGAGGGTGTCCACGACGTACTCGGACTGCTCCATGTCGATCTCGATCCGGGTCCCGATCGCCCCCGCCTCGGCGGCGAGGCGCCGCACGTAGTCGATGCACGCGCCCTTGTCGAACGCGAGGCCGAGCTGCGTGAGCTTGATCGAGACGGTCGTGTCGATCCCCGTGGCGTCGATGCGCTCGATCGACTGCAGGTACTCGGCCGCCGCGGCCTCGGCCCCCCGGGGCTCGGTCACGCCTTCGCCGAGCAGGTCGAGGATCCCGCCGATCCCCTTCGAGTTCAGGTCCTTGATCGCCTGGATCGCGTCCTCGAGGTGGTCGCCGGCGACGAACCGGTGCGCGACGCCGGCGAGCTTGCCGCGCGTGACGAAGTCCTTGATCCGGTTCTTCTCGGAGGCCCAGATCAGCGCTCGGCCGAGCACGCACGCCCTTTCTCGTCGCGGGTGGGTCGGGTGTTGCTGCCATTATGTCGGGCATGGCGAAGCTGGCTGTGCTCGGCGCCGGGAAGATGGGCGAGGCACTCATCGCGGGCCTGGTGGCGTCGGGGTGGAGGAAGCCCGAGGAGATCGTGGCGACCGCCCGGACGCAGGAGCGGCTGGACGCGCTCGCGGCGTCGTACGGGATCCAGACGACGACGAGCAACCCCGACGCGGTCTTCGACGCAAAGGTCGTCGTCCTGGCAGTCAAGCCCCAGGACGCCGACGGGCTGCTGGCCGACGTCTCGCCTCACCTCGACACCAATCACACGCTGCTGTCGGTAGTCGCCGCGATCTCGACGTCGTTCATCGAGGCTCGAGTGACCGCCCCGGTCCCCGTGGTCCGCGCGATGCCGAACACGCCCTCGATCGTCCACGAGGGGATGGCGGGCATCGCCGGCGGCCGCCATGCGGGCGAGGAGCACATCGCGCTGGCACGGGAGGTGCTCACGCACGTCGGCCGGGTCGCGGTCGTGCCCGAGAGCTACCTCGACGCCGTCACCGCGATCTCGGGGTCGGGGCCGGCCTACTTCGCCTTGCTCGCCGAGGCGATGATCGAGGCCGGCATCCTGCTGGGGCTCGCGCGCGAGATGTCGACCGAGCTGGTGATCCAGACGATGCTCGGGTCGGCGAAGCTGCTGCGCGACGAGCACATGCACCCCGTCGAGCTGCGCGAGATGGTGACCTCGCCGGGCGGGACGACGATCCGGGCCATCCGCGTGCTGGAGCAGTCCGGCGTCCGCGCCGCGTTCCTCAACGCCATCCAGGCCGCGATGGAGCGTTCGCAGGAGCTCGCGGCCGGCCAGCCCGAGGCCTGACCGGGTGGCCGACCTGCGCGTGAGGCCGGCCCTGCCCGAGGACCTGGAGGAGCTCCTCGACGGGTACGAGGCGGTGGCCGCCGAGGGGATCCACATCGGAGGCGAGGCGCCGGTCGACCGGGAGCGCCGGAGGGCCGCGTGGCTCGAGACGATGGACCCTGCGACGCCCGGGACCTCCTTCGTCGCCGACGTCGGCGGGGAGATCGTCGGACAGCTCGGCGTGAGCGAGGCCTACGGGCGCGCCGAGATCGGCAT
>DATADL010000338.1:0-5677 GCA_036258555.1 Actinomycetota bacterium
CCCCCCCCCCCCCCCCCCCCCCAACCCTCGTCTTCTCACTGGTCGGCTCCGCCACTGCGTCTCCGCGCGCGGCGGTCGCCAAACGTGTCGTCCTGAAAGCCGACAACCTGGTGACGGCCTCGTACTCCGGTTACACGACCGTGACGTTGCCGAAGGACGCGCACTACCGCCCCAAGACGGGCGAGAACCCGTACTTCGAGATGGCCGGGAGCGGCCGCTTCGTTGGCGTGCTCCTGGTCCGCACGGGCGGGGGCTTGCAACCGGGAGGGCAGAGCCTGTTCGTCGGCCGCTATTCGTTCTGCGGCGAGGCCGCGTGCGAACCGACCGATCCACAGCAGTTCCTGATCAGCCGCGGTATGGACGAGGCCGGTGTGCTCCCGGCCGGCGAGTATCGCCTGTTCTTCGTCAACGACGGCGCTCCCGCGTCCGTGAGGCTTCGGTTCGACGGGCTCGCCGGGCGAACCACGATCACGCCGAAGACGCCGCTGCCTGCGAGCGTCGGCGAACCCGAGACGGCGATCTCGGCAACGGCCAACGTCGCACGTTCGTACGGCAGGCAGTACGACTTCCACGGCGTGAAGGGCTTCAACTTCCGGGTGCTCAGCATCCAGGGCGAGACGTGGGCGGCGGGCCGCTACGGGACCTGCATCTACAGGGAGGACCCCATCCTGCCGCCGAAGGTCGCGTACAGCGCCCCCGAGTGCCCCGGCGGCCTGAGCATTGCCGAGGTCGACGCCGGAGTACGCACCGACGGTTTCCGGATCGACCACTACGCCCAGACGATCTTCGACCCCGGCAAGTGGACCGTGGGCACGTTCTACGAGGCTGCGGGCGTCATCGACGCCGCGCAGGCCCTCGACGTCGCCGTCGACATGCCCGTCGACTGACGACCTTCCACCACTCACTTCTAGCACTCGAGGAGAGATCCGCGCATGTTGCGAAGAGTCATTGCCGTACTGGTCTGCGCCGGCCTGACGTCCGTTCCGATCTCGGCCGCAGCCGGCGCCTCGGCCGACCGTCCCACGCGGTTCGTGCGCGCGGCGGGTGAGTTCACGACCTCGCTCAACGCGAACGGAACGCAAGCGGTCGAGTTCGCGTGTGTCGGAGTGTCCGGGCCCGACTCGGCCGGCACGATGCTGACCGAATGCTCGATCTGGGTCGACGGCGTCGAGTACGCCGACTTCCCCAGGGCGGCCTCGGGCAACGCCACCGTCTCGGCAGGCCGGCACGACGTCCCGCTCGGCTCGGTCAAGCTGTGCTACGCCGCTACGGCGCTGTACGTAGACGGCTCGACGGCGAGCACGCCGCGGGACTGCGTCTAGTTTCGTGCGGCCGGGGGCGGGCCGTTGGAAGATAGGCCCGCCCCCGTACTCCAACCGGCAGAGAGAAGGGTCTTAAAAACCCCACAGTGTGGGTTCGAATCCCACCGGGGGCACTTCGATCAGCGGCCTTGGCGTCTCCGGCGATCTCGGTTGCCGACCGACCGGTTCAGCGCGAAGGTCACGACCCCCAGAACGGCGCCGAACGCAAGCGCAAGCGCAATGGTGTAGTCGGCCCCGTCGCCTCCGCTGCTGGGACGGGCAGCACACGGCGCTCTTCTTCCCACCGCTGTCGGCGAGAGCTTACGGGTAGTGTTCTCGAGATTCGGCCGTGAAGAACGACAACATGCCGACCGTGTTCCTTGCCCAGGCATTGTTGCCTCCTGAACAGTGCCCCCTTCCAGACGGATACCTGAATAACTGCCGATCAACACTGAAAACCTCACGCCCTCTGTAAACCTCCCGCCCCCCTGCAGGCTCTACTAGGCGTGATGACTCCATGGCGGGCCGCGCGTGGCCGGGGATGACTTCAGCGGGTTCTACTCGTCGTCGTTCGACCGCGTGCTCCGCGCGGTCTGGGCCTTCTGCGGCGACGAGGACGTCGCCTACGACTCCGTGCAGGAGGCGTTCGCACGGGCGTACGGTCGGTGGGCGCGTGTACGGGGTGCCCGCTCGCCTCAGGGTTGGGTCACGAGGACGGCCATGAACCTCACCCGCCGGCACTTCCGCCGCGCCACCTCGCCGCTTCCTCCCGACGCGGGCCCGAGCGCACCGGGCCCGACGACCGAGCGCGTCGACGTGCTCGCCGCGCTCCGCTCGCTGCCGCGCCGCCAGCGCCAGGCGGTCGTCCTCCACTACCTCGCCGACTGCCCGGTGGCGACCGTCGCCGACCTCATGGGGCTGTCGGAGGGAACGGTGAAGGCGCACCTGCACCGTGCGCGCGGCGTCTTGTACGAGCTGCTGGAGGTACGCCATGCGTGAGGAGCTGCTCGCGGCCGTGGAGAGCGAGAGAACGACGAAGTCACCCGACCTGTCGTGGGTCGTGAGGCGGGGGCGACGGATCCGCGTGCTCCGGCGCGCGGCCGTTGCCGCGAGCGCGCTGCTCCTCGCCGGCACGGTCACCGCGGGGGCCGTGGCGCTGCGCGTCGAGGATCCCGCGCCGGATGTCGCGCCGGGCGACGCCACCCCGGCCCCCCAGGCCTCGCCCCGTCCGCCTCGTCCACAGCGTCCGCGGCCCGGCGAGGTCGTCGAGGCGATGAGCGAGCGGGAGCAGGCGGAGGTCTTCGCAATCCGGGCCCTGGCGGCGACCGGGCTGACGCAGCCGTTCAGAGCCCGCAGCTACCTCTTCACGGGCGGGGACGACACCACGCAGACGGCGGACGGGTGGCGAGTCGGGTTCTCTGCGGGCGACTGCGCGCCGCGCGACACCGGAGAGGGAATGTCGTTCGGGTGCAGGGGTATCTCCGGCGAGGACCGCGCGGGGAACGGTCTGACGGACACGTACGTCGTCGTCGCGCGTGAAGCGAAACGGTGGCGCGTCGTCGCGGTCGAGGGAAACATGCCGGACGAGGAGAGAGAACGCCTCGCCGGCTACTCACTCCCCGCCATTCCGGAGCCGCCGCACTGGGAGTTCACCGCGACAGGCGTGTGGCCGGGCAGCGACGCGCCCTACATCGAGATGTGGGGGGTCTGGGTCGGCCCCTATCCGACGGCAGCGCCGGGCAGCGCCTGCGTCGTCCATGCCTTCGACTCCCGGGGCAAGTCGATGGGCGTGCTCCAGCGCTTCTACGAGGAGGCTCCGAACCGCGAGTTCGAACGCGCGGGAGGCGCGCGAGGGTCTCAGGCCGAGAGCTCGTCCGGCGTCGCCGCCGTGACCGTTCGCTGCCGCCAGTACACCGGACGTGGTTGGAAGGTCGACTCGGTCGCCAGCACGCTCCACCGCGGCAGGGTCTCCGGCGTCGCGTTCGACGTCGTGTGGCGCGGCGACGAGGGGTTCACGGCGCGGGCGCGGTGTCGTGTCAGGCTCCTCGACCGCAAGGACAGGACCGTCTGGCAGAGATGGGTGAAGGTCGACCAGCTGTGGCGTCCGAGCGAGCTCGACGACTACCCGTACACCGTGCGCGAGCGGGTCGACATCGGGCGGCGGCCGGTCGCGGCCGAACGGGCAGACGTGGTCTGCGAGACGATCTAGGGCCCGGGCCGGGGCCGGGGCCGGGTGCGCCCCGGGGGTGATTGAGTACGGACGATGGCCTCGCTCGACGACCTCGTCCGTCCGTCCGAGTACCCGCGCTCGTCGACCTACGACCCGGCGTGGGTCGTGTCGCTCGACATGGGGCCGCATCCGCTGTGGCTGCTCGAGGACCTGTGCCGTGACCTCACCTTGGAGGCCGGGATGCGAGTGCTCGACCTCGGATCGGGCCGGGGCGCCACGTCGGTGTTCCTCGCGCGGGAGTTCGGCGTCGAGGTCTTCGCCGCGGACCTGTGGGTCGAGGCCGGCGACGCCCAACGGGTCTTCGACGACGCCGGCGTAGGCGAGCGCGTGCATGCCGTGAGGACCGACGCCCGGTCCCTTCCGTTCGCGCCCGGGTACTTCGACGCCGTGGTCAGCGTCGACGCGTTCGAGTACTTCGGGACCGACGTGCACTACCTGCCCTACCTGATCTCTTTCCTGAAGCCCGGCGGTCGGGTCGGCGTCGCCACGCCGTCGCTGACGAAGGAGGTCGCCGGCCTCGGGGGGATCCCGGACCACGTCGCGAGGTGTGTGGGGTGGGAGGCGCTCGCCTGGCACACGCCGGATTGGTGGCGTGCGCACTGGGAGCTCACCGGACTGGTGGAGGTCGTCTCGGCGAGGCACCAACCGGGGGCGTGGGAGAGCTGGCTGTTGTGGTCGCGCGTTCTGCAGTCGTGCACCGACGACGCCGAGGGTGCGATCGGGACCAGCATCGACATGCTGGAGGCCGACGGGGGCGACCTGCTGTCGTTCGCGCTGGTGGTTGCCCGGAAGCTCTGACGCACTTCGCGGGGGCCTCGGCCTCGGCGTTCCCGGGTCCAACTTTGCGCCTGCAGCTTCGCTGAGCGAGGTTCGCGGCACAAAGTTCGTCCGTTCGGGGGGTTGCGGAGGGCTCCGGGGGTGGGGTAGTTAGTTGTGCGGGCAACGGGCGGAAGACGAAGGCGGCGATGGCGGATCGAGAAAGTGGGCGGCCGCGCCCCCGCGAGATTGAGGAGCGAGGTCTCTCGCCGGTGCGCGCCTTCGCGCTGGTGGCCGTGCTGGCGACGGCGCTAGGGGCTGCATTCTTCGCGACCCGTGACGCGTCGCCGTCGGAGCCCCCCCGGGGGCCGGTGAGGAGCCCGGACTACAGCCTGACGGACGCCGAAGCGATAGCACGATTCTCCGAACTCCACGACCTTTTTCGGACAGCTTCAATGAGCAGAGACGTCTCGTTGTTGGGCGTGATGCTGACGGGAAATAGCCCTCTTCATGCCCCGGCTCGGAGGCAGATCCAGCAACTGATCCGAGATCGTGTGATTGATCGAAGCAAGTTCGAAGACGTGCATGTTGCGGTCACCGCGAACACACCTACGCGCTTAGAGATCGAGCAAGTGGTCATGGTCCACCCGGTTTTCCGTACCGAGGACACCGGCCGGCTTGTTTCGGCAGGTCCTCCGCTTCGTCAGAGGGTTGCGTGGGTGCTTGCACTTGAGGACTCTGTCTGGAAGGTGCACGACTCCGAAGTGTTGTCCTCGAGGAGAGTGCGTTGAGAGCCTTTGTATCGATCGCCGCTGCAGCCATATCTTTGTTCGGGCCCGCAGCCTCTGCTATCGCGGACGAGGAAAGAACGTACGGGTTCCTTCGTCGCCATCCTGCTGGCGTCGGGGCGTATGCGTCTTACGTTGCGCCCGCTCACGAAGTCGCGTCTCGTGGAAGGCCGTCGCAAGGCCTCGTTGTAACTCCG
The DNA here is from genome assembly GCA_036258555.1 of Actinomycetota bacterium. Classification (GTDB taxonomy): domain Bacteria; phylum Actinomycetota; class CADDZG01; order CADDZG01; family WHSQ01; genus JALZEG01. The sequence continues at coordinate 5,273 of DATADL010000338.1, forward strand.
GCTAGCCTTGAAGCGGCCCCCGTGGCTATCGCTCTCTCGGCCCACAACTGCATCCCACGCACCGACGATCGCGGCGTCTCTCTCGCTTATACGTTCGTCGAGAGCGGGGTCGCCGATTGCGTCAGCTTCGTCTCCCCGGCCCCCGCCGAACCCTCGCCCCGCAACGCACGCAACCGGCCACCACGGCCCTCCCCCGAAGCCCTCGCCAGCGCCGCCTACGACCGCGTCGTCTCGCTCGCCGCCCGGCCCGAGCTCGGCGTCGCGCCCGCGCGCGTCGGCCTCACCGGCCTCACGTCCTACTTCTGGGTCCGCAACGACCTCGACCCCGTCACGGCGACGGCCGGAGTTCGGGGGCTCACCGTCACCGCCGAGGCCAGGCCCGTCGCCTACCAGTGGGACTTCGGC
>DATADL010000339.1:0-1951 GCA_036258555.1 Actinomycetota bacterium
CGCGTCCGCGGCGACCTCGCGCTGACGCTGCGGCTGAGCGGAAGCCTGCCGGGAACGGCCGCCCCGGCGCGGTTCCCGCGCGGGAACGAGGCCGCCGCCGCGGGCGGGACGTTCTACCTCGAGGCGGGACAGGGCCCCGCCGTGGTCCTGCTGCACGGGCTCGGCGCGACGAACGCGTCGATGCTGACCACGCTGTGGGACCTCGCGCGCGACCACCGCGTGATCGCGCCAGACCTGCCGGGGTTCGGCGACTCCGCGAAGCCGCTCCGCTCCTACGACGCGCCGTTCTACGGCCGCTGGCTCCTCGAGCTCATGGACGAGCTCGGGGTCGAGCGCGCTCACGTCGTGGGCAACTCGCTCGGGGGCCGCGTGGCGATCGAGGCGGCGCTGCAGGCGCCGGAGCGCGTCGACCGGCTCGCGCTCCTGACGCCGTCACCGGCGTTCATCCGCCGCCGCGAGCTCGTGCGCCTCGCGAGGCTCCTCCGCCCGGAGCTGGCGCTCGTGCCGCTGCCGATGTCCCACCGCCGCGTGGTCGGGTCGATCAAGGCGTTGTTCGCGCGGCCGCACCGGCTGCCGGACCAGTGGTACGAGGCCGCGGCCGACGAGTTCCTGCGCGTGTTCTCGTCTCCGCGCGGCCGCATAGCGTTCTTCTCGGCGGCCCGTCAGATCTACCTCGAGGAGCCGTACGGGGACCGCGGTTTCTGGGATCGCCTCCGGGCCCTCGCGCGGCCGTCCCTGTTCGTGTGGGGCGCGCGAGACTGGCTCGTCCCGCCGCGCTTCGCGCGTCACGTCGAGCGTGCGATACCCGACGCGACGTCCGTCGTGCTCTCGGACTGCGGCCACGTCCCGCAGTTCGAGCTGCCCGACCGCACGCACGGCATCGTCAGGGAGTTCCTCGCGGCGTGAGCGCGATCGAGGCCGAGCGCAAGGCGCTGATCGCGGGGGCGGCGGCCGAGCTGGACGCCCGCGACCCGGAGTTCATCCGCTACCAGCTCCCGGGGATGTGGCTGTTCTCGACGCTTTACTTCCGCGCCGAGGTGTCGGGGTTCGACCGCGTCCCCGACGGGCCCGTGCTGTTCGTCGGCAACCATTCGGGCGGCAACATGACGCCGGACAGCATGGTGTTCATGCTCGCCTTCAACACGTACTTCGGCGTCGAGCGGCCCGTGTACGCGCTCGCGCACTCGCTCGTGACCTCGTGGCCGGTCCTCGGGAGGCTCGCGAAGAAATGGGGGATCGTCACTGCCGGGCCGCGTGCGGCGCGGGCGGCGCTCGACCGCGGCGCGTCCGTGCTCGTCTACCCCGGCGGCGACGTGGACACCCATCGTCCGTGGACCGCGCGGCACGAGATCCGGTTCGACGGACGCAAGGGCTTCCTGCGGATCGCACGCGACGCAGGCGTGCCGATCGTCCCGGTCGTGTCCGTCGGGGGTCAGGACACCTACCTGCCGCTGACGGACGGCAGGCGGATCGCGGAGCTGCTGCGGCTCGACAAGGTCGCACGCCTCAAGGTGCTGCCCGTCTCGCTCGCGCTCCCGTGGGGACTGAACGTCGGGGACTTCCTCGGCCACGTGCCGCTTCCGGCGAAGATCAGGATGGAGGTCCTCGAGCCCATCGACGTCGTCGAGCGGTTCGGCGACGCGGCCGACTCCGACGAGGCATACGAGTACGTCGTGTCGCGCATGCAGGAGAGCCTCACAGCGCTGGCCGCCGGGCGGCTGCTGCCCCCCCTGCTGTGAAGACGATCCGCAGGAGCATCGCGATCGACGCGCCGCGGGACCGCGTCTTCGACCTCGTCGACGATCCCGGTCGCTACCCGGAGTTCTTCGTCGGGATCACCAAGTGGGAGCCGCGCTCGAAGAAGAGGCGCGGTGTCGGCGCGAAGTACCGCGTGCTGATGCAGGTCGGGTCGATCGAGGCCGGCGGGACGATCCGCGTCACCGCGCGCAAG
>DATADL010000340.1:0-9423 GCA_036258555.1 Actinomycetota bacterium
CCGGTACCGGACGCGGCGCTCCCCAAGAGACGACCTGGGCTAAGGGATCGCTATCGGCACGGCCGCGTGGACGCCCCGGTGGTCCGAATAGCGGACCGCGGGGTTGCCGGGGTTCGGCGCGCTGGTGTCGACCGACGCCTGGACGACCTTCGCGGCCGCCTCGGCGATCGTGTCGACGGGCGCCGTGACGGCGTTCCCGCTGCCGTCTTCCCACCGGACCCAGATGTAGTCGATGCGGTTCTTGTCGCGCCGGCGCTTGTTGCCTTCCGTCCCGGGGGCGTCGTAGTTGGCCGACCCGGGCGCGTGGCCGTCGTCGTCGAGATAGTCGTGGCAGTAGTCCGAGCCCGAATGGGTGTCGTAGACGCCGGGGTTGCCGGACACGTCGCGGCTGTCCCGGGCGCGCGTCCACTGGGCGCAGATCGCCGTCGCCGAGGTGGCCTTCGCCTCCACCGCGACGGTGTCGACGTAGGAGTGCTCCTGGCTCGGATCCGGGTCGCAGGTCGCTCCGACCGCAGAGAAGTTCCTGTACCAGCAGTCCTGCGTCGCCTCGGGGAGCGCGTCGCACTTGTTGTCGGCGTCCTGGTCGGCACAGTCCTTGTCGTCCCTGCGAGGGGACATGTTGAAATCGCCCGCGACGAGCGTGAGTCGCCGCGTAGGCGACAGCTCCTCGAGCCGGTTGTGGATCCGCGCCACGTTCTCTTCGTCGCACTCGACGGGACCGTGACGGTTGATGTGGATGCTCGCGACGACCGTCGACCGGTCGTTGTTCTTCGTGTCCTTGAACTTGACGCCCAGCTGGTACTTGGAGTCTTCGTCGTCGGCGGCGGTCTCCGCCGCGTCGTCGATGATCTCGCAGTTGCCGGCCGAGTCCTCGCGAAGGAGGTCCAGCCACCTGACCTCGGCGGTGCGCGTGAAGCGCGCGGAGTCCCAGATGAGCCCCACGTTTGAGCGCGCGTCGCTCGTGTTGTTCGGCGTCGTGCCGTGAAGCGCAAGGTAGACAGGCCGGCTGTCCGCGCCGTCGAACCTGTTCTGGAGCTCGTGCTTGAACTCGTTCAGCTGGTTGGCGTCGAGGCCGGACAGCGCGACGAAGTCCGGCCGGTTGTACTGGGCCTGGATGTTGTCGATCAGCTTCTCGGGCGAGTTCTCGTACTGGTTCAGGTTCGCCGTCCAGATCTTCACCCTGTCCGTCGGCGTCGGCGCCGCGTCCAGCGGCGGCGCGGTCCACACCGTCTGAACGCACAAGCTCGCCACCGCGACGACGCCCACGATCCACCACCGCACGGTCGCGGCGCGACCACTTGCATCCATGTGGGACCCCCTCGCCTAACGGCTTCGCGGATCGGTCCGCGAAGCGCCCCGAGGGGACGGTAGGGAAAACCCGAGCCGTAGTTAATGACGCGTGCGGGTCATCTTTGCTTCTACATCTTCGTAGCCGCCCCCTAGTATCCGGGCGATCCCACACGACGAGGAGGTCGCCATGCCACAGCTTCCGGACGGGACCAAGATCACCTGGCTCGGCCACTCGACGTTCGTCGTCGAGACCCCGGGCGCACGCATCCTGATCGATCCGTGGGTCCAGGGGAACCCGGCCTGCCCCGACGACCTGAAGGACGTCGGCGACCTGGACGCGATGCTGATCACGCACGGCCACTTCGACCACATCTCGGACGCGGTCGAGATCGCGCGGAGCACGTCGCCCCAGACCGTGTGCATCGCCGAGACCGGGCACTGGCTCGAGTCCAAGGGCGTCGAGAACGTGATCGACATGAACAAGGGCGGCACGGTCGAGGCCGCGGGCTGCCGCGTCCACATGGTCCACGCGGTGCACTCGTGCGGGATCACGGACGGGGACCGGATCGTCTACGGCGGCGAGGCCGCGGGGTACGTCCTCGAGCTCCCCGGCGGCTACCGCATCTACCACGCCGGCGACACCGCGGTCTTCTCGGACATGGCCCTGATCGGCCGCCTCCTGGAGCCCGACGTCGCGATCCTCCCGATCGGCGACCACTACACGATGGGGCCGCGCTCGGCGGCGGAGGCCGTGCGGCTCCTCGGCGTGAAGTCCGTCGTGCCCATGCACTTCGGGACGTTCCCGGTCCTGACGGGACGGCCGGAGGACCTGAGGCGCGAGGCCTCCGACGTCGAGGGCCTCGAGGTCGTGGACCTCGAGCCGGGAGGGACGATCGGCTAGGCCGGTGCGAACACGGCCCGCGCCACCGTCCACTCACCCTCGACGGCCAGGGTCACGTCGCCGCCCCAGTGGCGCAGCAGCCTCCGCAGGATCGCCCACGTGACCATGTCCGGATAGGGCGCGTCGAGCGCCTCGTCGCGGCGCGTGAGCTCGCTCGCGGGCGCGATCGGGAACACGACCGCGGTCCCGGCGCGACCCGGCGCGACCCGGCACGGGCCCACGGCCGCGTCGAGGCAACGGGCCAGGAGCCCCGCGATCTTCGCGGGATCGGCCTTGACCATCACCTCGTTCCCCGCGACCAGCCGGAGACCGGTACCGCTCCGTAGGCGGGCCGCTTCCAGCAGCACGGACGCCAGCTCCACCGCCGGCGGATCGGTCGCGATGCGTCCGCGGTCGAACGACCGCAGGAGGTGTATGTCCTTCACGGTCTGGGCTGCGCGCCGCGCCTCGGACGCCGTGAGCCGGATGAACCGCTCGCGGTCGGGGTGCGCGGGGTTCTCCGCGGCGATGTGCGCGAAGCCCTGGACGCTCGACAGCGCGCCGCCGAGCTCGTGGATCAGCACGGAGAGCTCCGGGCTCTCACCCAACGGCGTCGTCCGACAGCACGTCGGTCGCGCCGAGCGCCGCGGCCCAGCCCCCGTCGGGGTCCTCGATCGCGATCCGCAGGGCCCAGCCCTCGTGCTCTGCGGTTCCCGGGCCCGCGTCCTCGTCCCAGAAGAACCACCGGAGCCGCTCGGCCGCCCGTCCCAGCTCCTCCGCGGGCGCCGGCCACGCGAGGTCGGCGACCAGCGCGGTCGTGTACCACGCGGAGAAGCGGCCGAGCGCGGCCCCCCTGCGCCTCCCGTGCGCGCCTCCGCTCGCCGCGGCCCACGCGATCCCGCGGAACGCCTCGGCCACGCTCGCGGGCGCCAGCCGGAACGGCCCGTAGGTGACGGCGGCTATCGCGGCCGCGGCGTCGCCCTCCGCGACCGCGGCCTTCGCAGCGCCGTTCGACTCCGCGGTCCACGGCGCTACCAGCTCCTGCAGCGCGTCGACGACCTCGTCGTCGTCGATCGGCGCGCCGGCGTCCGCGGTCAGCTCCCGCCACGGCCCGCGCGGCTCCCACGGTTCCTGCACCTCGACGAGGTTCGACCGGAACGTCGCGAGCGCGTACGGAGGCTCCCACGGCGCGATCCGCAGCGGCACGTCGACGAGATCCGGATGGGCGCGCTCGTCGGTGTCGAGGACCTCACCCCGCAAGACCCTCTCCTGAGCGACGTACGACGCGGTCACGGGGTCGTCGAGGTGAGGCGCCAGCTCCTCCCACGAATGGGTCGACGCCGCCACCTCCGTCAGCGGCCCGTGAGCGAACCGACCGACGTCGGGGGTCAGGACGGACGCTGCGTACTCCCCCGGGGCCTCGAGCGCGATCCGGTAGTCGACGTGCGCGCTGATCGGCCACAGCTGCTTGCCGCGGTCGAGCGCGTCGTCGCACGCGTCCGCGAGGTCGAGGAGCTCGTCCCACTCGCGGGCCGCGCACATCCCGTCGACGGCGCGGAGCAGCGCGTTGAGGTCGGCCGCCTCGATCAGGTCGTGGAGCGTCTGCCTCAACGGAGGCCCGCCGTGCGACGATGGGCCCGGTCCCCTATCCCGAGGAGGCGCCCGTGGACGACGTCCTGCAATGCCCTCACTGCGACCTCAAGTTCGCGTCGCGAGCCGACCTGAACCAGCACATCGCGTTCGACCATCCCGAGCGCGACAAGGACGAAACCGGCTAGGAGAGACGCTCGGCGATCCGGCGCCCGGCCCGGTTCGCGATCCCGTAGATCGAGAGCATCGGGTTGACGCCGGACGCGGTCGGGAACGCCGACGCGTCGCATACGAAGAGGTTGCGGACCTCGTGCGACTCGTTGTCCGCGTCGACGGCCGAGGTGCCGGGGTCGACGCCCATCCGGCAGGACCCCATCTGGTGGTACGAGTAGAAGGGCACCTTCGCTTTGCGGTATCCGGCCCGCCGCGTCTTCTCCGCCCACTCCTCGTGGGCGCCGGGCGAGCCCGGCCGGTACGACATCAACGAGTGGTGCTGGGAGAAGACCTCGGTCGCGCCGGCCGCCTCGAGCACCCGGGCCGCCCCGACGACGCCTTCGGCGATCCGGCGCTCGTCCGACGGCGTCAGCTTGTAGTCGAGGATCGGGCCGCCGTCGCGGGACAGGCGCACGCGCCCCGCCGTCCGGTCGCGCGTCAGGACCGCACACAGCGACAGCTTCCCGAAGCGCGCCATGAGGTCCTGGTGCTGCCGCGCCGACATCCACGGGAGCGCAGCCGATCCGAATCCCGGGTGGACCGGCACCGTCTCGAAGATGGGCCCGTATCCGTCGTCCATCGGACGCAGCTCTGCCGAGTAGCGCGCCTGGAGCGTCCCCTCCCACATGTTGACGTCGTCGTCGAAGACGCCGATCGCCGCGGTCCCCGGGTGCAGGCGGAGGTTGCGCCCGACCTGACCGCGCAGCCCCGACCGGAGCAGCAGCACGGGCGTCTCGATCGCTCCGGCCGCGACCACGACGGCCCGCGCCTGTATCGACAGCCGGTGACGGCCCACCCTCGCCTCGACGCCGGTCGCCCGGCCGTCCGAGATCATCACCCGGCGGACGTCTGCGCGCGTGAAGATGCGCGCCCCGGCAGCGGCCGCGTCCTGCAGGTAGGTCACCATCGTCGACTGCTTCGCGCCGATCCGGCAACCGAACCCGCAGTAGCCACAGGCCTCGTCCTGCGTGCACCCCCTGACGGCCCGCGGGAGCGCGTCGACGTGCCAGCCGAGCTTCTTCAGGCCCTCCTCGAGCACGACGTCGCGGCGCCCGGCGGCGCTCGAGTCCGTGTTGACGCCGAGACGCTCGGAGACCTCGTCCAGGGACTCCTCGAACTCGCCCGAGACGAACGCGTCGATCCCGGAGACGTCCCTCCACTGCGCGAGGACGTGCGGAGGCGTCTTGAACGACGTCGTGTAGTTCACGACCGTCCCGCCCCCCAGCGTCGACCCGGCGATGATGCGGCACCCGAGGTCGCTCGTCGTGAGCGTCAGCCCGTACAGGTACATCTCGCGCGTCGCGTCGAACTCGCGGTGGTGGAAGTCGCTCTCGCTCACGTAGGAGCCCTTCTCGACGACGACCACGTCCAGGCCCGCGGCCGCGAGCCGCGCGGCGGCGCAGCCTCCGCCCGCCCCCGAGCCCACGACGACGACGTCGCAGGCCGTGACGGTGTCCTCGGCGATCTCGAGGGGATCGAGCCGCTTGGGGACGTCGGGGGCCGGGCTCAGGGGGCCGGGGTACCCCATCTGCCCCCACGTCCGGGGCACCGTGCCGTAAAAGGTCGAGAGCACGAGAGAGATCACGACGTTCGCGAGGTCGCGGAGAACCGGCAGCGCGCTCGCCTTCCAGCGTTGCAGCAACGCCTCGGCCTCGGCCGGCGTCAGCCACGAGACCGGGACCGGACGGCCGGTGAGCGCGAGCGCCCCGGCACGCGAGTCGAGGACCGCGAACGCGGCGACGAGCTCGCGCCTCTGGCCCTCGGTCGGGAGGGTGTCGGCGACCTGGAGCATGCGCGTCACCAGGCCCGGCTCGAACTCGCGTCCGAGCACGCCGCGGCCGAGCGCGGCCAGGACGGCGCGGGTGGATGCCGGATAGGGGGCGGGCGCGCTCACTAGGAGGAGTTCCTACACCCGCGCGGGCGCGTCTGCTACCGGCGGCGGGGCGGGCGCCGCGAGCGGCGGTGCTGCCTGACCTTCGGGTTCTTCCGGCGCCGCGGTGCGTCGCCCTCGGAGACGCGCTTGGGGCGCTCGGCCTGGGCCTTCTCGACCGCGGCGATCACGTCCGCCGTCGCGCCCTCGTCGACGTCGCCGCTCGTCAGCAGGAGCTGGAAGAGCACCGCCCGCTCGAACTCCTGGATCGAGTCCGACACCTTGTGCCGGCTGCCCTTCGGCGTGTCCCACTCGGCGATGATCGCCTCGGAGTGCGGCACGCCGACGCGCAGCGTCGTAGTGCCGATCTTGCCTTCCCAGATGACTTCGCCCGGTTCCATCGCCTCAGCCCCTTCTCAACTTGCCATCTCCTTGAGCACGGGCGACGTCGAGAAGACTTCCTCGATCGTCGCGTCGAGACCGAGCCGCGACAGCATCAGCTCGACGTGCCCCTTTTCTCCAGAAGTGCACAACGTGACGCACAGGCCGGTCGCGCCCGCACGCGCGGTGCGTCCGGCGCGGTGGGTGTAGGACGTCGGGTCGTCCGGAGGGTCGTAGTTGATCACCTGCTCGACGCCCGCCACGTCGAGCCCGCGGGCGGCGACGTCGGATGCGACGAGGATCTTCGCCTTGCCCTCCGTGAAGTTCGCAAGGGCCTTCGTCCGCGCCGGCTGGGGCATGTCGCCGTGGAGGGCCGCGACCGCGATGCCGTTGCGCTGAAGCTCGTCGTTCAGCCGCGCCGCGTATCGCTTCGTCCGCGTGAACACGATCGTGAGCGGCTGCTTGGAGACGAGCGCCAGGAGGACTTGCAACTTGTCCATCGGGTGGACGAGGAAGAACCGGTGGTCGACGTCCTCCACGAGCGTCCCCTCGGCGGCGACGTCGACGTGCTCGGGATCGGTCATGTACCGGCGGGCGAGCTGGCGGACCGTCGTCGCCAGCGTCGCCGAGAACAACATCGTCTGGCGCTCCGACGGGAGCCGGCGGATGAGCCAGTCCATGTCGTACATGAAACCGAGGTCGAGCATTCGGTCGGCCTCGTCGAGCACGAGGATCGACACGGCGTCGAGGACCATCGCGCCGCGCTCGTAGAGGTCCGCGAGCCGTCCGGGCGTCGCCACGACGACGTCGATGCCGCGCTGGAGCTTGGCGACGTCCTTCGCGACGGGCCGCCCCCCGTAGGCCGCCATCACGCGCAGGCCGCCGGAGATGGCGTCGATCTCCTCGGCCACCTGCGCCGCCAGCTCGCGGGTCGGGACCATCACGAGCGCGTACGGGTTCTTCGTCTTCTTGTGCGAGGCGGCGACTATGGGGATCGCGAACGCGAGCGTCTTGCCGGATCCCGTCTGGGCCTGGCCGAAGACGTCGCGGCCCTCGAGCGCCACCGGCAGCACGCGGGCCTGCACCGGGAACGGGCGATCGAACCCGCGCTTGCGCAGGCGCGCCAGGACGTCCTCGGGGATGCCGAGCGACTCGAACGAGACCTGCTCGGCCGTGGTCGCTGCTTCGTCCAGGGTTGTCACCTTCCCAGCGCGGTGAGGGACGGGCCCTGCCGCACCTGTTCTTGGCGCATCGCCGAGGCGATGCTCGGGTTCTCTTGGCGCATCGCCTAGGCGATGCGGGGATGCGCCGAGGCCGGCGCTGGGGTGCACTGCGGTCTCGAGTCTACCCGCAGGCGCCGGGGATGGCCGAATATCGGTGTCGATGACCCTGATCCGCAACGCCACGGTTCTGTATGGAAGAGGTCTTCGCCCCGTCGAGTCGACGACGCTCGTGCTCGGCGACGGCCGCATAGCCGCCGTCGGCGACGCCCGCGCTCCCGCGGGGTCGGAGACCGTCGACGCCTCGGGCCTGTTGCTCGTGCCGGGCTTCGTCGACGCGCACGTGCACATCGCCTTCGCCGACGCGCGCGACGTGTTGCGCCGCGGCGTCACGACCGTGCGCGACCTCGGCTGGCCCCCGAGCGAGGTCTTCCCGCTCGCGTCCGCTTCCGCCCGGCCGGGCTTCGAGGGCCCGCGCGTCCTGGCCGTCGGCCCGATCGTCACGGCCCCCGGCGGCTACCCCACGCGCGCGGCGTGGGCGCCGCCCGGCACCGGCCGCGAGGTCTCCGATCCGGACGAGGCGCGCGCGGCGGTGCGAACGGTCGCCAGGTCGGGGGCCGCGGCGGTCAAGTTCGCGCTGAACCCTCCGGTCGGGCCAGTCCTCGACCACGACACGCTGCGGGCGCTCGTCGAAGCCGCGGCCGGCGCGGGCCTCGTCGCGACGGGTCACGTGCACGGGACAGACGAGCTCGCGAAGGCACTCGACTGCGGCGCCGGCGAGCTCGCGCACATGCTCATGAGCGAGGAGGAGATCCCCGACGCGCTGATCCGGCGGATGGTCGACTCGGAGATGACGGTCGTGCCGACGCTGGCGATCCGGTTCGGGCGCGACCGCGAGCTCGCGGTGTCCAATCTCGCTCGCTTCCGCGCGGCCGGAGGTCGCGTCGTCTACGGGACGGATCTCGGCAACGAGGGCCCGGAGCCCGGGATCGACCGCACGGAGGTGCGCGCGATGGCCGACGCGGGCTACGACCCGATCGAGATCGTGAGGTCCGCGACCGTCGACGCGGCCGCGCACCTGCGGCTCGACTCGAAGGGCGCGATCGAAGAGGGCATGGACGCAGACGTGGTCGCGGTCCCCGTCGACGCGCTGGAGCGTCCGGAGGCGCTCGCGGACGTGAGGATGGTGTGGCGCGAAGGGCGGCGCGCCGCGTGACGCGCTAGGGCGCGCGGACCTCGACGATGTCGATCTTCAGCTCGCCGGCCGGGACCTTCGTCGCCACGGTGTCGCCCGCCGCATGGCCGTTGAGCGCCTGGCCGAGGGGCGAGTCCGGCGTCAGCACGGGGAACTCGCCGCCCTTCTCCTCGCGCAACCCGAACAGGTACGTCTCGGGGTCCTCGCCCTCGTAACGGAGCGTCACGATCATCCCCGGCCGGACGACGCCGTCGTCGGCGGTCTCGATGATCTCGGCGTTCTCGATCATCTGCCGGAGCTGGCGCACGCGGGCCTCCTGGAGCCCCTGCTGCTCGCGTGCCGCATGGTACTCGGCGTTCTCGCTGAGGTCCCCGTGCGCGCGTGCTGTTGCGATCTCCTCGATGATCTTCGTCCGGCCTTCGCCCTGGAGATAGTCGAGCTCCTCCTGCAGGCGCGCGAGGGCCTGCTTCGTGAGCGGGACCTTCTTCTGATCGGTCATGCGTCGATCCTAGTCGCATAGGATCGCCGGCGATGTCGCAGAGATTGCAGGACAAGGTCTGCATCGTCACCGGATCGGGCCGCGGGATAGGCCGCGCGGTCGCGCTTGCTTTCGCCGCCGAAGGCGCACATCTGGTGATAAACGACGTCGACGCGGACGCGGCGAAGGAGACCGCGAACGAGATCTCCTCTCAGGGCGGACGCGCCGAGATCAACACCGACGCGATCGGGACCGTAGAGGCAGCGGAGTCCTTGCTCGCGACGGCGCTGGACGCGTTCGGACGCG
>DATADL010000341.1:0-2773 GCA_036258555.1 Actinomycetota bacterium
AGGGTGGGGGATGGTGCTGGCGATCGTGCTGGGGGGTGTGACGTACGTCTCTTCTTCCGGGATCGTCGCGAAGATATTGTCCGATCAGGGGTGGACCGGCAACCGCGAGACACCGGCGGTGCTCTCGGCTCTCGTTATCGAAGACCTTGTAATGGCGTTGTACCTGCCGGTCGCGGCAGCACTGCTCGTAGGAGAGGGTGATCTCGCGAGCCTCGCGCCCGCCTTCATTGGAGTAGCAGTCGTCGCGCTGGTGCTCGCTGCCGCGACCAAGATCGAAGTGGGCATCAGCCGCCTCGTCTTCGGCCGCTCCGACGAGTCGTTGCTCCTCACGATCTTGGGGATGACCATCTTCGTCGCCGGTGCTGCCGAAGTCTTCGGCCTCTCGGCCGCCGTTGCGGCGCTACTGGTCGGCATTGTCTTGTCGGGACCGGCGGCCGAAGCCGCTCAGGGGTTACTGACGCCGATGCGCGACCTGTTTGCTGCCATGTTCTTTGCCTTCGTCGGGTTATCCGTCGATCCGTCCTCGATCCCTCCGGTCCTGGCACCGGCGATCGTGCTGGGCGTCCTGACGATAGCGACGAAGTTCGCAACCGGCTGGATGGGAGCAGCGCGCTCCGGTGTCGGTTTGCGGGGCCGGTGCCGCGCCGGCGCGATGTTGACGGCCCGCGGAGAGTTCTCGATCGCAATAGCGGGGCTGGCCACCGCGGCAGGTGTCGTTGCCGAGTTCGAAGCCCTAGCGATCAGTTACGTCTTCGTCCTCGCGATTGCGGGACCGGTCCTGGTGCGCTTCGCGGACACGCTGGGCGAGTTCCTCGCTCGGCGTTCGGCGACATCAGGCGTTTCGTGAAGCGGCTGCGCGATTGACCGGTGAGAAGTTCCCCTTGTTAGCGGCAGCCCCATAATTGCCGCATGGATCTGGTGCCGAGCTTCGCTCTGATGGCGGCAGTCCTGACGATCTCCGCGCTGACGGCGGGGCTCGTGGAACGTGCGCCCCTGTCGTTCCCGATGCTGTTCCTCGGTCTCGGCTTCGCGCTCGGTGAAGGCGGGCTCGGAGCCATCGGCATCGGGATCCACGACCCGCTTCTGGAGATCGTCGCAACGTTGACGCTTGCGCTCGTCCTCTTCCTCGACGCCGTGAACCTGGAGTTTGCGCGAGAGCGCCACGAATGGCTCGTCCCTGCTCTTTCCCTTGGCCCCGGGACGTTGCTCATCGTTCTGATGGTTGCGGGCTCGGCCTCGTTGCTGCTCGACGTCTCGCCGGTGATCGCCTTCCTGCTGGGAGCCATCCTGTCGTCGACCGATCCGGTGGTGCTCAGGGACGTCGTCCGCGACAGGCGGCTGCCCGGGTCGGTGCGGCAAGCGCTGAAGATCGAGGCGGGAACGAACGACGTGATCGTTCTGCCGTTGCTCCTCGTCCTGATCGCTATCGGGAACGAGGAGGTCGGAGGGGCCGGGGAGTGGGTCGCATTCGCGTTCAAGCTCCTCGTGATCGGCCCCGCCGCGGGGTTCGCCGTCGGGGGGCTCGGGGCCGAGCTGATGGCGCGTGCGGACGCTCGCTTCCGTATCCGCCGCGAGTACCAGGCGCTCTACGGCGTGGGCCTCGTCCTCGGCGCGTACGCGTCTGGAGTGGCCGTCGGAGGAGACGGGTTCCTGGCTGCTTTCGCCGCCGGCTTCGCGGTGACGATCCTGGACCGGGAGCTGTGCGACTGCTTCCTCGAGTTCGGCGAGGCGACCGCCGAGATGCTCATGCTCGTCGCGTTCGTGATGTTCGGCGTAGTCATCTCCAGCTCGTTCTCGATCCTCGACCCACTCCCCGTTCTCGCCTTCGCCGTGCTGACGATCTTCGTAATCCGGCCGCTGGCCATAGGGGGCGTCCTGAGGGTCCGTGCGGTGCGGTTGAGCCGCGGCGCCCAGATGTTCATCGCGTGGTTCGGCCCCCGAGGTCTCAACTCGATGCTGTTCGCGTTGCTGGTCGTGCTGGCCGGAGTGCCCGGGAACGAGATGCTCTTCGCGACGGTCGGCCTGGTCGTCGCCGTGTCGGTCGTAGCCCACGGGAGCTCCGCGACGCCGCTCGTAAACCGTTACGCACGCCGCTTGGAGCGGGAGACCCTCGCCGAAGAGCGCGAGGCGACCGCGACGGGGCTCTTCGTGTCGTCGCCCGAGGACGTCGAGCGGATCAGTGTCGTGGACCTGCACGAGCTCCTTCAAGGAGCGGACGCTCCGTTGGTCTTGGACGTCCGCAGCCGCTCGCAGTACGACCACGACGAGGGTCAGATCCCTGGCAGCATCCGCGTCATGGCAGACGAGGTCACATCGTGGTCGGTCGAGGACCCGGGGCGGTTGATCGTCCCCTATTGCACCTGACCGAACGAAGGATCGAGCGCCCGTGTGGCGCTCCAGCTGCTCCGGCGGGGTCTCCAGGCACGCCCCCTGGCAGGTGGGTACGACGCCTGGCGAGACCGCTACCCGGTCGAGCCGAAGTCGGCAGATGCAGTGATTCCTGTAAAGAACGCGGGGCGTCCATCGAGGGCCTAGCGGATGGGGCTGTCCGCCTCTGCAAGATCGAAGGACGAGGCGGCTCGGGTTAGGCCGGTGAGCTTTTCTATGCCACGTGCGCCCATCCTCGCTTACAGCCCAAGCGGGAACCTTTACACTATTTGCACGGGCAAAATAGTATCATCGGTGGATGGCGACTGCGTATGGAGGGGGCGACTGCTCGGACTTCGATCCGGTAGACCGTGGGTGCATTTACCCTCTTGTGCCCGCGACACCT
>DATADL010000342.1:0-6081 GCA_036258555.1 Actinomycetota bacterium
TGCCCCTCGACGTGACCGAGGAGAAGATGAAGGAGCTCGCGCTGGCGTCCGCGAAGGTGGCCGCGCACCTGGGAGGGAACGCGCCGCAGAAGATCATCGTGAAGCCGCCGAAGCTCGTGTCGCTGGTAGCGCCCCGCTAGAGAACTCGGCGGCCGGACCAGCTACCGCGGGGAGAGTCCGCGCTAGCAGTCGGGAAGGTCGTCGAGGTTGTTGCGCGAAGTGTTGTCGCGATCAGTGCGGAGGTACTTACCTGTAGGACCGTTGGCGACCCTGATCGCCGTTTTTCCCGAGTTCCACGGAACGTGGTACGTGTGAACCTTGTTTTCGATGTCGCTGATCGCATCAGCCTTGGACCTCGGCGACCAGCTTGCTCCATCGCTGCACAGCGCAGTGATGTCTCCGTCCTCTTTCTTCGTTTTAGTGACTGCCCTATCGGCCAAGTTGTTCACTCCCTCCTCTGGCTACTTTTTCTTCTTGCCGCTTCCGGCGCGTTTTCGCTGAACGGTCTCGTTGACCGTCGTTTTCGGACTGCGCTTGACGGTGCTTTGCTTGACGAATCGGCCCGTCGCTGCCGAACGTCCACGCTTCCCCGGCATGTCTTCGCTCCTTTCTTGTTGTTAGGCGCGCGAGTTTCGCGCCGGTCGCAAGAGAATGTCAAGAGTGGAATTACAGAAAGTTGTCGCTGCCGCGGAAGCGGTCAGAAGATCTCGGGGCACCACGGCGCGGCGCGCGTGCGCCACACGTCGTCGGCCCGCGCGGCGGCCTGGACCGTTCCCTCGAGGCGGCCGGCCCGCAGCATTTGGGTGAAGCCGAACCCGCCCAGGTAGACCGCTCCCAGCTCCGCTATGCCGAGGCGCAGGTCGCCGGGTGCGTCCGTCCTCTCGACGCTCGCGCGGCCGCCTGCGGTCTCCAGGCGCCAAGTGCCTGAGTTCGCCTCGAGCAGCGGGTCGTGCACTTCGATCACGACGGTGCCGTCCCCCTCGTACGAGCGCGCCTCCAGGGCTGCGGCGACGTCGACGATCCTCAGCCACAGCCCGTTCGAGAGCAGGAAGCCGAGGTAGCGAGGCTCGGCCAGCATGAGCTGCAGCGGATGGTCGGCCGGCAGGAAGAAGCTGCTCGACCGGACGGCGTCGACGAGGTCGATGCCGAACACGAACTTCCATATGTCGCGCTGCCCGCCTGGGGTCGCGGCCATCACCTCGCGCAGGTCGACGTGGCCGCGCGACACGCCCCGGTCCCACTTCTGGTGCACCCGGTACACGGCGTACGCCGCGGGCTCTCCCTCGTGCTCGAGCAGCGCGCGGAAGAACGGGCCCTCCTCGTCGCTCGTCGGGTTGCGCAGGACCCGGTGCCGCCACCACGTCTCGGAGCGGCGGAACATCGCAGGGGTCACCGCGCGCACACGGTCGTACACCGCGGGGAACGTCGCGATCGCCTCGTCCCTGTCGACGAGCCTCAACCGGCCTTCGATCGGGGAGTCGTCGAGGAAGCGGGCGCGCGCCCGCGGCACGTCGATCAACGCCTGCATCGTCGCGGCGCCGTAGCCGAAGCGTCCGTAGATCGCGTCCTCGCTCGCCCACAACGCCGCCAGCGGTTCGCCGCGCTCCGCGATCTCGCGCAGCTGGTGCGTCATCAGCGCCCTCATCACGCCGCGGCGACGGTGCGTCGGGACGACGCCGACCATCGTGACGCCCGCGCAGGGGACCTCGCCGCCGGGGACCGTCAGGCTCAACGAGTACGCGCCCGCCGTGCCGACCAGCGCGTCGCCGTCGAACGCGCCGAGGGCGCGATCGGTCTCGACGACGTGGCGCAGGTCCTCGAAGACGTCGTTCGGGAGCCCCGCGCCGAACGATGTCTCGGTCACTTCGAGGAACCGCCGCGCCTCGCCGGGCTCCATCGCCCGCAGCCGTATGTCCATGGCGACCGATGATGTCACGCCGGGAGCGGTGGTCGGCTTCTCGCACGTGTGGTGCGCGTCACCGCGCGAGCCCGCGACCCCCGCGAGCCTGATGCCGTGGACGACATCGTCATCCGCGGCGGCGTGAGGGCGCGGCTCGAAGAGATCGTGGGACGCCGGATCGACACCGGCGTCGTCGTCGCGCTCGTGGCGGTCCTGGTCGTGGGCGGTCTGCTGGTCTGGGGGCGGCGGCCTGCAGCCGCGATCGCACCCCCTGCCACCGCCGCCTCTGCTCCGGCGGCACCCGCGGCCTCTCCTCCGGGCGCGCAGCTCTACGTCCACGTCGCCGGAGCGGTGCGCAGGCCCGGCCTGTACGCGCTCCCGCCGGGAGGCCGCGTGGCCGACGCGATCGAAGCCGCGGGCGGCGCGCTCGGCCGGGCCGACCTCGACCTCCTGAACCTCGCGGCCCCCCTCGCCGACGGGACGAAGGTCGACGTCCTGGTCCGCGGCGCGGAGCCCGCGCAGGGCGTCCCGGCCGGCGTCGCCGCGCCGGCCGCGGTCTCTCTCAACGCGGCGGGGGTTGCCGAGCTCGAGACGATCCCGGGGATCGGCCCGGTAACCGCTGCGGCGATCGTGGCGTACCGCGACGAAGCCGGGCCCTTCACGTCGGTCGAGCAGCTGATGGAGGTCTCCGGGATCGGGCCGGCGACGCTCGAGTCGATCCGCCCCTACGTCTCGCTCTGAGTGGGCGGGCTCGCCCGCGTCTGGCTGTGCCTCGCGGGGCTCGTGACGGGCGTCTGCTCGACGCGGGTCCGGCCCGGCGCCGTCGTGCTCGTGGCCGCTGCCGGGATCGCTCTCGCCCTGCGCAGGCGCGGCCTCGCGCGTCCGGTCGGGCTGGTCGCGCTCTCGTTCGCGGCGGGCGCGGTCGCCGCAGCCGTGCGTGCTCCCGAGGGCCAGCCGGTGGCCGCGCTCGCTCGGACGATCCCGTCGTGCCGCGTCGCCGGCCGGACGCTCGAGGAAGCCGGCGGGCTCGGCCTCCTCGCCGCGGTCGATGCAGCGGGCTGCCGCGGCCGTCCCCCCGTCGCCGACGCCGGCGTCGTGTTCGTAGACGACCTGGAGTTGGAGCCCGGGCGGCGGTTCACCGCCGAGGGATGGTTGATCCCGCTGGGCGACGAGCCCTTCGAGCGCGCGCGGGCCCGCGCCGGCGCGGGGGCGGCGTTTCGGGCCGTGACCGGCCGCGACGAGGGCCCGCTGCCGGGGCTGCATTCGTTCGCCGGGCGCGTCCGCGAGGGTTTGGCCGCCGCTGCCGCGCCGCTCGGCCGGGCGGGGGGCCTCCTGCGCGGGCTCACGATCGGGGACACCTCCGGGATCGATCCGGCTACGGAGGACGCGCTGCGGCGAAGCGGGCTCGCGCACCTGCTCGCGGTCTCGGGCAGCAACGTCGCGTTGCTCCTCGGCGCCGTCGCGTTCGCGCTCCGCACGGTGCCGCTCGTCGCGAAGGTCGCCGCGTGCGCGGCTGCGCTCGTGCTCTTCGTCGCGGTCGTCGGTCCCGACGCGTCGGTGCTGCGCGCGGCGGGGATGGGCGTCGTCGCGCTCGTCGCGCTCGCGACCGGGCGGCGGCCGGAGCCGCTGCACGCACTCGGTCTCGCTCTCGTCGCGGTCGTCGCGCTGAGGCCGGGGATCGTGTTCTCGACGGGCCTGCATCTGTCGGTCGCCGCGACCCTCGGCATCGTCCTGTGGACCGGTCCCGTCTCGGCCCACCTCCGGCGGCTCCCGCGAGCGGTCGCGACGCCGTTCGCGGCGACCGTCGCCGCCCAGGCCGCGGTCACGCCGTTGCTGGCCGGTGTCTTCGGGACGATCCCTTTCGGCGGCCTGCCGGCCAACCTCCTCGCGCTCCCGGCGGTCGCTCCGGCGACCATGCTCGGGCTCCTGGCCGGCGCGGTGTCTCCGTGGTCCGAGCCCGCCGCCGCGGCGCTCGCGCGGGCAGCGGCGCCGTTCGCGGCCTGGGTGCTCTGGATAGGGGGCGCGTTCGGGGGGCCGGGCTGGGCCCCGCCGGTGCCGCGGGCGCTCGGCGCGTGGCTGGCCGCGCCCGTGGTCGTCGCGGCCGCGTGGGCGCTCGTCCATATGTGGCGCCCCCCGCGTAAGCTGACCGGCGACGGACCGCTCGGGCGCCGGGAGGTCGGATGACCCTCTACCACCTGAAGTCGATCGCGGTGTCCCTGCTCGTGGCCGGGGTCCTCGGCGCGGGGTTCGGCGTCGTCTACGCGCTGATCGCCGACCAGACGCTGACGTACGGGGTCGCGACCGGCCTCCTCGTCGCGGGGTTGTTCGTCCTCGGCGGGGGACTGCTCGGCGCGACCGAGCCCGCAGAGGGGTGGATGACCGGCCGCGGCACCGGACGGGGCCAGTTCGGCCGCCGCAGCATCGTCGCCCGGATCGCAACCGAGCACCCGGACATCGAAGACGTCTCGTCGTGGGAGCTTGCCGTATGGGGGGTCGTCGTCGGCGGCATCCTGCTGGGCGCGGGGCTGGTCCTGTTCGAGGTCGCGCGCTGACGTAGGGTCGCCGCCATGGCCGAGTTCGTCTGGAAGCTGCACGGTCCGTCGGGCGAGGACCTGCGCGCGACCGAGCCGTTCGCGTCGAAGGACGAGGCCGAGGCGTGGATGGGTGCCGAGTGGGCGTCCTTGCTCGACGAGGGGGCCGAGACGGTCTCTCTCGTCCGCGACGGCGACGTCCTGTACCGGATGGGGCTGCGCGAGGGATGAGCGAGCCGGTCTACCTGCTCAGCGGCGAGACCTTCCTCGCCGAGGAGGCGATCGACGAGATCCGGCGCGAGGCCGGGACCGACCCGCTGTCCGAGGGGTCCTTCGGCCCCGACGCTGCGGCCGCAGAGATCCTGGGCGCGCTCGAGACGCCGTCGCTGCTCGGGGGTCGCCGGCTCGTCGTCGTGCGCGACGCGCACGATCTCGGCAAGGACGCCGTCGAGGCGCTCCTCCGCTACGTGGAGGAGCCGTCGCCGTCGGCCGTGCTCGTCCTCGTCGCCGGAGGGCGGACGAAGCTCGACTCGGCGATCAAGGGGGCCGCGCGCATCACGCTGGAGGCCCCCAAGGGCCGCCGGCTGGTCGCGTGGATCCGGGAGCGGGGACGCGAGCGACGGCTCCGCGTGGACGACCGCGCCGGCTGGGCGCTCCTCGACTCGGTCGGGACCGAGCTGCGCGACCTCGACCACGCGTTGCAGCAGCTGTCGACGGCACTCGGCGAGGGGGCGACGGTCGGCGCCGCCGAGGTCCGCGCCGCGTTCCCGAGGCTCGCGGACGAGCGGGTGTTCGCGTTCCAGGACGCGGTCGGCGAACGCCGGCTGCCGGTCGCCATGACCGCGCTGCGGAGGCTCCTCGAACAGGGCGACGAGCCGCTCATGGTCTTCGGGGCGTTGACCTCGCAGATCCGCCGCATGCTCCGGGCGCGCCGCAGCGCCGACGTGAGCGCGAAGGCCGTGGGCGACGCGATGGGCCTGCCCTCGTGGAGGGCGGAGCGGCTGCAAAGACAGTGTCGGTCGTACCGCGAGGAAGAGCTGGTGGACGCGCTCGGCGTCCTCGCGGCCACCGACGTCGAGATGAAGGGCGGCGACCTACCGCCGGAGGCCGCGCTGGAGCGCGCGGTGGTTCAGATAGTCACCGGTCAGACGTCGCTGATCGCGTGAGCTAGCTCGAGCGAGAGAGACGCTTCGCGAGCCGGGACTTCTTGTTCGACGCCGTGTTCTTGTGGAGGACGCCCTTGGCCGCGGCCTTGTCGAGCGCCCGGGCGGCCTCGCGGTACGCCTGCTCGGCCGCCGCGCTGTCGCCGGACTCGACCGACTCGGTGAAGCGCTTGATGCGCGTCTTGAGGGCCGAGCGCGTCGCCTTGTTGCGCTGGCGGCGCTCTTCGTTCTGACGGTTCCGCTTTATCTGGCTCTTGATGTTGGCCATGCCGAAAACACCTGTTCCTTGTAGGGATCGGGCGAGAGAGTACCAAACTTGCCGGTAACTTGGGGGTCGTATGGACCAGGCCCACCAGCGTGCCATAGCCGTCATCGCCCACATCGACCACGGCAAGAGCACGCTCTCCGACCGGCTCCTCCAGCTGACCGGCACGGTCTCGGAGAGGGACATGCGCGAGCAGTTCCTCGACAAGATGGACCTCGAGCG
>DATADL010000343.1:0-4570 GCA_036258555.1 Actinomycetota bacterium
GACAGCCGCTTCGTCTCGCTGTACGCGTTCTATCCGAAGAGGCTGTCCATCGAGAGAGGCGACGTGGTGCGGTGGCACTTCGGCTCGCTCGTGCACGAGGACCACACGGTCTCGATGCCCGACCCGCAGCTCTTCTTCCGCCTCGAGTTCGACGAGTTCTCGTGCGACCCGGACGGTGACGAGGGCGCCGGACCCGACACACCCCCGGAGTCCGATCCACAGTCGGGCGAGCCCGTCTGCCCCGAGGGATCGACCCTCGAGACCGACGTATCGCACGAGTTCTGGGGCGGCACCGGCAACGGTGTGCTCTCGGGCCTGAACGACGTGGAGCACTCCGGGATCGCGGGCGTGCAAGCGGAGCACCTCGCGCCGCCGGCCAACCCCGACAAGTCGTTCGACGTCAGGTTCGGCGCGAGGAGCGGGAACAGGCCGTTCAAGTACTTCTGCTTCCTGCACCCGATGGACGCAACGGTAGCCGTCGACTAGCGAGCTCGAGCAAGAGGAGGCGGTCCTCCGGGGCCGCCTCTTTCGCGCCGCGGGGGCCGCGATAGCCTGCGTGCATGACCGACTACGTATGGACGCCGACGCCCGACTACGTCGAGCGCGCGGCAGTGACGCGCCTCATGCGGCGGCACGGGATAGAGACGTACAGAGACCTCGTCCGGCGCTCGTCCGAGGACCTCGAGTGGTTCTGGGAGGCCGTGGTCGAAGACGTCGGCATCGACTTCTTCCGGCCGTACGAGACCCTGCTCGACGCGACGGAGGGTCCGCAGTGGCCGCGCTGGTTCATCGGGGGCCGGATCAACCTCGCGTACAACTGCGTCGACCGCCACGCCGCATCGGAGCGCGCCGGCGAGCGCGCGCTCGTGTGGGAGGGCGAGGACGGCGCCGTCCGGACGCTGACGTACGCCGACCTCGGCGACGCCGTGAAGCGGGCGGCGAACGGCCTCGCGGAGCTCGGGATCGGGCAGGGCGACGCGGTCGGCGTGTACATGCCGATGGTCCCCGAGGCCGTCGTCGCGATGTACGCGTGTGCCGAGCTGGGCGCGATCTACTTGCCGATCTTCTCGGGGTTCGGAGCCCCGGCCATAGCGACGCGGCTCCAGGACGCCGGGGCGAAGGCGCTCGTGACCGCCGACGCCTTCTACCGCCGGGGCTCCAAGGTGCCGATGAAGGCGACCGCGGACGAAGCGGTCGCGGCGTCTCCCACGGTGGAGAACGTCGTCGTCTTCCGGCGCTTTCCCGGCGACGAGCTCACGCTGACCGAGCGTGACGTCGAGTGGGAGGAGCTGTGCGGGCGGCAGTCCGCCGACCGGGCGGCGGCCGAGCTCGACCCGGAGACGCCGTTCATGATCGCCTACACGTCCGGCACGACCGGCAAGCCGAAGGGAAGCGTGCACGTCCACGGGGGTTTCCTCGTCAAGATCGCTTCCGAGGCCGCGTACCAGTTCGACGTGTCGCCGGGCGAGGTCCTCTACTGGGTCACCGACATGGGCTGGATCATGGGGCCCTTCGAGATGGTCGGCGGGCACGCGAACGGAGCGTGCGTCTTCATGTACGAGGGGGCCCCGAACCACCCGGACGCGGGGCGGCTGTGGCAGATGTGCGAGCGCCACGGCGTGACGGTGCTCGGGATCTCGCCGACGCTCGTGCGCGCGCTGATGCCGTCGGGCGAGGAGCCCGTGAAGCGCGCCGACCTGTCGAGGCTGCGCCTGCTCGGGTCGACGGGCGAGCCGTGGAACCCCGAGCCCTACCGGTGGTTCTCCGACGTCGTCGGCGGCGGGCGCTGTCCGATCATCAACATCTCCGGCGGCACCGAGATCGGCGCGTGCTTCCTCGGCCAGGCCCCCGTGATCCCGACGAAGGCCTGCTCGCTGGGGGCTCCGTGGCTCGGCATGGCGATCGACGTCTTCGGCCCCGACGGCAAGCCGGTGAGAGGCGAGGTCGGCGAGCTCGTGTGCACGAAGCCGTGGCCCGCGCAGACGCGCGGCTTCTGGAAGAACCCGCAGCGCTACCTCGACGCGTACTGGTCGCGGTGGCAGGACGTGTGGGTGCACGGTGACTGGGCGTCGGTCGACGAAGACGGCTACTGGTTCCTGCACGGGCGCAGCGACGACACGTTGAACATCGCCGGCAAGCGCATCGGGCCCGCCGAGTTCGAGTCCGCGGCCGTCGACCACCCCGCCGTCGTCGAGTGCGCCGCGGTCGGCGTGCCGGACGCGGTCAAGGGCGAGGCCGTGTGGTGCTTCTGCATCCTGCGGCCGGAGGTCGATCCCACCGAAGAGCTCGCCGCGGAGGTCAAGGCGACGATCGCCAACGAGCTCGGCAAGGCGTTCGCGCCCGCGGCCGTCCGCTTCGTCGAGGAGCTGCCGAAGACGCGTTCCGCGAAGATCCTGCGCCGTGCGATCCGCGCGCAGGTGCTGGGCGAAGACCCCGGCGACCTCTCGTCGCTCGAGAACCCGAGCGCTCTCGAAGCGGTGAAGAAGTCGCTCGCATGACGACTCTCTGGCTCGTCAGGCACGGCGTCACCTCGCACACCGGACACAGGCTGTCGGGCTGGCTGCCGGACGTCCATCTCACCGACGAGGGCCGCGCGCAGGCCGAAGCGGCCGCCGAGATGCTGTCCGGGATGAACCTCGAGGCCGTCTACTCGAGCCCGATCGACCGCACCCGGGAGACGGCGGCGGCCATCGCGGCCCGGCACGGGCTGCCCGTCCGCACGCGCCGCACGATCGGCGAGGTCGAGTACGGCAAGTGGACGAACCGCTCTTTCAAGGTCCTCGCCCGGCAGAAGGCGTGGGCCGTCCTCCATCGCTGGCCGTCGTCGGTGCGGTTCCCGGACGGCGAGACCCTGCGCGAGGTGCAGAGCCGAGCGCTCGACGAGATCGACAAGATCGCGGACGCCCACCCGAACGCGATGGTTTGCGTCGTCTCCCACGCCGACGTGATCAAGCTCGTGCTCGCGCACCACCTGGGGGTCCACATCGACCTCTTCCAGAGGATCGTGATCGCGCCGGCGTCGGTCAGCGGCCTCCACCTCACCGCCGACGGGCCGAGGGTGCTGTCGATGAACGTGTCCCCGGGGCTCGTCGCGAGGATGGCCTGATGCAGTTCGACGTGACGCCCGACGTGTTCACGGCCGACTTCACCGGCGCGCCCGGCGAGCGCACGTTCTATCTGCAGGCGCGGGGGTCTTCGGGCGTCCACTCGTTCCTGCTCGAGAAGCAGCAGGTCGCGATCCTCGCCGAGAAGCTCCAGGAGATGCTCCTGATGATCGACGCGGACGACACGATCAAGTCGGCCGCCCCGCAGCGCGACCCCGCGCTCGCGCTGGAGGAGCCCGTCGAGGCCGAGTGGCGCATCGGGACGATCGGGTTGCTGTACGACGAGGACCGCGACGTCGTCGTGATAGTCGTGCAGGAGGTCCGCTCGGAGGAGGACGAAGACGACGAGGACGACTCGGGCTACCGGTTCTTCCTGCGGAGGGACCAGGTGCGCTCGCTCGTCCTCCACGCGCTCGCGGCGGTCGGCGAAGGCCGCCCCCTGTGCCAGTTGTGCGGGTTGCCGATGGACCCCGACGGGCACGTTTGTCCTGCGTCCAATGGCCACAGACCGAGTGGATGACGAGCAGACCCTAGGGGTGCTGCGGACCGGCGCGATCGAGGTCCTCGGCCTCCTGCCGTACTCGTCCAACTACACGTTCCTCGCACGCGTCGACCCGGAGACCCTGGCCGTCTACAAGCCGCGCAGGGGCGAGCGTCCGTTGTGGGACTTCCCCCACGGGAGCCTCGCCGGCCGCGAGGTCGCCGCCTACCTCGTCAGCGAGGCCGCGGGGTGGAGGATCGTGCCTCCCACGGTGTTGCGGGAGGACGCACCCTTGGGCCCGGGGTCGTTGCAGCTGTTCGTCGAGCACGATCCCGAGGTCCACTACTTCACTCTGATGGAGGAGCGCGCGGACGACCTGATCGCGTTCGCGGCTTTCGACGTCGTCGTCAACAACGCCGATCGCAAATCGGGTCACGTCATAGAGGATCGTTCCGGGCGGTTGTGGGCCGTGGACCACGGAGTGACCTTCCATCTAGAGGACAAGCTCCGCACCGTGATCTGGACCTACGCAGGACAGCCTTTGGACAAGGGGACCATTGCCGCGCTCGAGACGCTGGGGGCCGCGCTCGCCGAGCCGGGGGGGCTCGGCACGAGGCTGGAGGAGCTGCTCACGCCGGACGAGGTGGCGGCGACGCTGGCCCGGACCGAGGCCTTGCTGGTCGAGGGTCACTTCCCGCCGCCCCCGGCGGACCGGCCCCTCCCGTGGCCGCTCGTGTAAGCGCCGGCAAGAGGGCTCTCCAAGATGTTTCAGCGTCGTTGAAGGAATGTCACATCGCGAGACGAATACAGGTCCCGGGTCGCCGCGCTGGGGCGCGGCCGGCCTCCGTCCAGCGGGCGCCCTCGTGTGGGGAGGGCGGGACGGGATTTGCCCAGCACTAGGCGGCGGGAGGACCAATGACGTTCCTTCCTGATAGGAGGCAATGAATGAAGTTTTCGAAGACCCGAAGCATCCTGGTGGGGGGGG
>DATADL010000344.1:0-45087 GCA_036258555.1 Actinomycetota bacterium
GTCGGGATCCTTGCGCCGCTCGGTAGGCCCTGCGGCAGGTGCAGCGTCAGCGACAGCTGGGTCCCGTCCTCGGCCTCGAGGTAGTGCGTGGACACGTCGACACCGGAGTACTTCGGCTGGGAGAGCGTCGCCTTCCACCTCTCGGTGGACCAGCGCTTCTTCTTGCGGGCCGAGGCGGGCCCTGCGGCAAGGGATACGGCGGCGAGACACAGGACGACCGCGAGCGCGGCAAATCGACGGGTTCGCATGTGGACAGGGGTTCGGCGCGGCCCGACCCGTCCCTTCAAGCCGATCTGCCCGTGGCGGAGCGCCGACGGCTACGTGGCCGGGGCCTGCCAGCTCTTCCAGTCGAGGCGGAAGACCTGCGGGTCGACGTAGTCGACCAGGACGTCCAGCGTCGCTCCGGGGACGAGCAATGCCGCAGCCTTCTCGTCCATGACCGTCCTCTCGGTGGCTTCGTAGACGCGCCCGTTGACGTCGATCCGGAGGTCGAGCTCGACCACGGGACCGGCGTCGGTGCTCGTCGCCAGCTCGGTGACGCCCGCGATCGTGGCGATCCCGGGAACGCCTCGTCCCTCTGCGACCGCCGCTTTCCTGAGGGTCCTCGTGACGTTCAGCTGGAACGAGAGGCCGAGGAGCACGAGGAAGATCCCGCCGGCGGCGAAGAAGGGGCTGGTCCACGAGTCGAACGAGACGGTCTCGCGGGCGACGGCCTCGACGTTCGCGCAGGCGAAGAGCCATGCCCCCAGCACCCCGAAGACGACGCCGAACACCCGGGTCCGCCGCCGGAGCGCCGGCGTCAGGGGTATCGGCTGACCCCCGGCGACCCGGACCAGCGCTCGCACCGCCAGGAGGGCGACGGCGACCCCCGCGACGCCCAGGACCGTCTTCCACGCGCCCGCCGCGAACGTCGCCCTTCCGGCGGCGAACCCGTCGTCGAACGCGAGGCGGAGAGCGACGAAGCCGATCGCCAGGTGGACGAGCGCGAAGACGAGCCCCCACAAGCCGGGGGGCGGCACCATCGGGTCCGTAGCCATCCCCGGCTGGACGGGGCCCTGCAGGTCGAGGTCCTTCACGCCTCCATTAGGCACGGCCCGCCGAACCGGATCAAGCTCGCGTCCGGCCCGCTCGCCCTGGTGCACTATGCGGGCATGACCGAACAGACGAAGGACTACATCTACGACCCGAGCTCGGAGGACGAGCTGACACGGCTCCGCAAGCTCGAGGAGCTCAACGACCCGGCGACGATCGCCCACCTCGAAGCCGCCGGCGTGTCGCACGGCTGGCGCTGCCTCGAGGTCGGCGGCGGCGCGGGGTCGATCGCGCGGTGGCTCTGCGAGCGGGTCGGGCCCGAAGGCCGGGTCGTCGCCACGGACCTCGACGTCCGGTTCCTGGAGCAGATCGACGCGCCGAACCTCGAGGTGCGCCGCCACGACGTCCTGGAGGACGAGCTCGAACGGGAGGCGTACGACCTCGTCCACTCGCGCTTCCTGCTGGAGCACCTCGCCCGCTATCGGGAGGCCCTGGCGAAGATGGTCGACGCGCTCGCGCCCGGCGGGTGGATCGTCGTCGAGGACGTCGACTTCGCCGTCGCGATCTTCGGCGACCCCGAGCAGAGGCCGGGCCACCCCCCGGAGAGCGTCGCCACCGCGGCCGAGCTGACGGCCCGGCTCGCTGGTCTCGCGCAGCTGCGCGGCATCCAGGCCGAGCTCGGCCGCCGCCTGCCGGAGCTGCTGATCGAGGCGGGTCTCGAAGAGGTCGGAGCGGAGGGCCGGACGAACCTGATGTGGAGCGGCTCCGAGGAGTCCGAGCTCGGCCGGCTCTCGCTCGAGCGCGTGACGAAGATCGCGGCGGACGCCGGCCTCATCTCCGAAGACGACCGCGCGCGCTACATGAAGGTCGTGACCGAGCCGGGCCACGCGTCGTTCTCCCCGCTCAGGTTCGGGGCCTGGGGCCGGAAGCCCCGCCGCTAACGGAGGTCGAGCGCCCGCAGGATCCGGAGGAGGCGCGACAGCACCGACAGCCGGCCCGCGTCCCGCTCGCAGGACACCTCCTGTTCGGCGTCGCACGCGTCGGTCCCGTCGCCGCCGTCGGCCGCGTCTTCGCCCTCGTCCCCGCTGAGCGCGTCGTCGCCTCCGCGTCCCGACAGCGCGTCGTCGCCTCCGAGGCCGGCCACGAGGTTCGCGGCGCCGTCTCCTGCGAGCGAGTCGTCGTCCGGACCCCCGATCAGGTTCTCGAAACCCGAGATCGCGCCGGGCGAGTCTCCCGCGGCAGCGGTCTCGGCCGCCAGGTCCGCGACGACCGGGTCGGTCGCCGCGAAGAACGTCAGCGCGTCCGCGCCGTCGCCGCCTTCCGCCACGAAGGTGTCGCCCGTAGCCGAACCGAACGGGTCGGCGCGGACGGCCACGACGTCGTCTCCACCCGCACCGGCGAGCACGTCCTGCTGGCCGTCGGCGCTGTAGTTGCCGCCGTCGAAGAGGAAGTTCGCGCCGTCGTCGCCGATCAACGTGTCGCCGTAGAAGCTGCCCCACAGGCCCTCGATGCCGTCCAGCTCGACGACGAACCTCCCGAGGTACGCCTTCTGCTCGCGCAGGTCGGCGCGCACGGGGCCGAAGACCGTGAACGCGACGGTGTCGACGCCTTCGCCCCCGACGAGGTTCTCGACGTGTCCGCCGAAATGGAGCCGGTCGTCCCCGGGGCCGCCGGACTGGGAGTTGTGCCCCCCGAGGCCGTGCAGCCTGTCGTCGCCGGCCCCCCCGTCCAGGACGTCCGAGCCCCTGCCGCCGGTAAGGGCGTCGTCGCCCGCACCTCCGAGCAACCGGTCGCCGGGAAGGCCGAACGGGTCGAGGCCCGACGTGCGCAGGACGTCGTCGCCCGCGCCGCCGCGGACGACGTCGACGCCTTCGCCGGCCTCCAACCAGTCGGGTCCTCCACGTCCGGCGATCGTGTCGTTCCCGCCGAAGCCGTCGATGCGGTTCGAGTCGTCGTTCCCGACCGCGTCGAGATGGACCTCGTCGGTCCCGATCAGCACGTCGTCGTGGGCCGTGCCCGCGACGGACTCGACGTCTATCAGCCGGTCGCGTCCCCATCCGCGCGCGGAGTCGTTCGCCAGGCGCACGCGCACGCCGCGCGGCGCCCCGCCGAACGAGACGGATCCGATCCCGCGCCTGCTGTCGACGAGGTCGCGGCCCGGTCCGGGGCCGAAGTACGTGACCCAGCTCGAGTCGCGCAGCTCGACCATGACGTCGTCGCCCGGGCCTCCCGACTGACCTCCTCCGCCGCGCAGCACGTCGTCGCCGGGTCCGCCCGACAGCCCGGCGGGGACGCGCGCGGAGAGCACGTCGTCACCCGGCCCCCCGACGACGCCGGTGAGATGGTGCGTGCCCACGATGCGGTCGTCGCCGCGCCCGCCGTCGACGTCTTCCACCTGGTCCGCGTCCGCCTGGCAGATCACGTCGTCGCCTCCGAGGCCGTCGAGCGTCCAGTTGGCGGCGGTCCCGACGATCACGTCGTCGCCGCCGGTGCCCCGCAGCCACCGGACGTCCGGCTCGTAGATCGTCGCGCGCCGTCCGAGGCAGTTGGGGGCCGCCGATGCTGGAGGTCCGGCCACCACCAGCGCGCCGGTGAGGCCGAGCAGGACGAAGACCGTACGTGCCGTGCCCCGGATCATGGCCGTCCCGCCTCTCGTGTCGTCCGCCTGCTCAGGATGACGAAGCAAGCGCCCGAGTGGTTCCATGCGCCACTCTGTACAACCGGGCCGGCCGGGTTGGGCCCCGGCGGCCCGCGTGCCCATACCGCCCCTCGCTAGCATCACTTCCGAGGAGACCCACGAGGAGGCGCCCATGTATTCCAACGGCATGTTCATCGGCGGGGAGTTCTGCGAGGCCGCCTCCGGGCGCACGGACGACGTCCTCAACCCCGCGACCGAGGAGGTGTGCGGCAGCGTCCCGCGCGCGGAGGAGGCGGACGTCGACCGCGCCGTGCAGGCGGCACGCGAGGCCTTCGAGGACGGACGCTGGTCGGAGCTCGGCCCCGGCGAGCGCGCCGCGATCCTCTGGAAGATGGGCGAGCTCGTAGAAGAGCGCGCCGAGGAGCTGACCCGGCTCGAGATCGAGTGCTCCGGCAAGACGATGAAGCTCGTCGCCGACGGCGACGTCCCGATGGCCGCGGATCAGCTGAAGTACTTCGGCGGGATCGCTCGCGCCCTCGCGGGCGCCGCCGCCGGGGAGTACCTCCCCGGCTACTCGTCGTGGCTGCGCCGCGAGCCCGTCGGCGTCGTCGCGCAGGTCACGCCCTGGAACTACCCCTTGATGATGGCGGTGTGGAAGATCGGTCCCGCGCTCGCGGCCGGCAACACGATCGTGCTGAAGCCGGCGCCGTGGACGCCGTTCACGACGTTGGAGCTCGCCCGCATCGCGAAGGACGCGGGGCTGCCCGACGGCGTCTTAAACGTCGTCACCGGACGCGGCAAGGAGTGCGGCCAACCGTTGGTCAGCCATCCCGAGGTCGACATGGTCTCGCTCACGGGCTCGACCGACACGGCGACGAGCATCATGGAGGCGGCCGCGCCGACGATCAAGCGCCTGCACTTCGAGCTCGGTGGCAAGGCCCCGTTCATCGTGTACGACGACGCCGACCTCGAGGCCGCCGCGCAGGGGTGCATCGTCGGCTCGTTCATAAACACCGGCCAGGACTGCACCGCGGCGACGCGCATCTACGTGCAGCGCGCGGTGTGGGACGAGTTCGTCGCGCGGGTCTCCGACCTCACCGCCGAGATCCGGCTCGGAGACCCCATGGAGCGCACGACCGACATGGGCCCGCTGATCAACGAGGCGCAGCGCGACCGCGTCGAGGGCTTCGTGGAGCGGGCGCGCTCGCAGGGGGCGAAGGTCCTCATGGGCGGCGGCCGTCCGGAGGGGTTCGACAAGGGGTTCTGGTTCGAGCCGACGCTGATCTCGGGCGCCGACCAGCAGGCCGAGATCGTCCAGCACGAGGTCTTCGGCCCGGCCCCCACGCTGCTCCCGTTCGAGACCGAGGACGAGGTGCTCGCGAAGGCCAACGACGTCAAGTACGGGCTGGCAGCGAGCGTCTGGACGCGCGACTCGTTCAAGTCCCTGCGGGCGGCGAAGGCCCTGCGGTTCGGCACCGTCTGGATCAACGACCACATCCCCCTGACGCCCGAGATGCCCCACGGGGGCTTCAAGCAGTCGGGGTTCGGGAAGGACATGAGCCTGGAGTCGCTCGAGGAGTACACGGTGACCAAGCACGTGATGGCCGAGCTCTCGGGCGTCCCGCGCAAGGACTGGTACTACGTCGTGGCCGGAGACGAGTAGCGATGGAGCATTTCCTCGTAGCGGGGGAGTGGCGGGACGGCGAGGGGTCGTTCGACGTGAAGAGCCCCTACGACGGCGAGGTCGTCGCCTCGGTCGCGTCGCCGTCGAAGGACGACGTCGAGGACGCGGTCGCGGCCGCGGCGGCCGCATTCGACGAGACGCGGGTGCTCCCGCTCCACCGACGAGCCGAGGCTCTCGCACACGTCTCGAAGCGCCTCGTCGAGCGCGCCGACGAGGTCGCCGAGCTGATCGCACGCGAGGGCGGCAAGCCGCTCAAGTGGGCGAAGGTCGAGGCCGCGCGCGCGGCGTCGACGTTCCGGTGGGCCGCGGAGGAGTGCCGGCGCGACGGGGGTGAGCTTATGCGCTTCGACGCCGACGCCGCCCTGGGGTCCCGCGCCGGGATCGTCCGCAGGTTCCCGCTGGGCCCGGTCCTTGCGATCACGCCCTTCAACTTCCCGGTGAACCTCGTCGCGCACAAGGTGGCCCCGGCCCTCGCCGTAGGTGCGCCCATCGTGGTCAAGCCGGCGACCAAGACACCGCTCGGCGCGCTGCTGCTCGGCGAGCTGTTCTGTGAGACCGACCTGCCGCCCGGGATGCTCTCCGTGCTGCCGATCGGCGGCTCGGAAGCCGGCGAGCTCGCCAAGGACGCGCGCTTCGCGAAGCTCTCTTTCACGGGCTCGTCAGAGGTCGGCTGGAACCTCAAGGCGGCGGACCCGCGCAAGGTCGTGACCCTGGAGCTCGGCGGCAACGCCGGCGTGATCGTCCACTCAGACGCCGACCTCGACAACGCCGCGCAGCGCATCGCGTTCGGCGGCTACTACCAGGCGGGCCAGTCGTGCATCTCGGTCCAGCGCGTGCTGGTCCACGAGACCGTCGCCGACGCCTTCTCGGACAAGCTCGTCGAGGAGGTCGCCAAGCTGAAGACCGGCGACCCCCTGGATCCCGACACCGAGGTCGGCCCCCTGATCGACCACGACGCGCTAGAGCGCGTGAGCGCGTGGGTGGACGAGGCCGTGCAGGCGGGGGCCGAGGTGCTCACCGGCGGCAAGCGCGAGGACCCGTTCTACGCGCCGACGGTGCTCGGCCGCACGCGTCCCGAGATGAAGGTGCGCTGCGAGGAGATCTTCGGCCCCGTAACGACGATCGGCACCTACGGTGACTTCGAAGAGGCGATCGCCGAGGTGAACGGGTCGAAGTACGGGCTGCAGGCGGGCGTCTTCACGTCGGACGTGCAGAGGCTGTTCCTCGCCTTCCGCGACATCGAGGTCGGCGGTGTGATCGCGAACGACGTGTCGGCGTTCCGCGCCGACCAGATGCCGTACGGCGGCACGAAGGACTCCGGCTCCGGCCGGGAGGGGCTGCGATGGGCGATGCAGGAGATGACCGAGACCCGGGTGCTGGTGCTCTCGGACGTACCTCTCTAGGGCGCGTCGCCCGGCTCGTCTGGGCCGGGCCCGCGTCGTTGCTGGGGCTCCTGCTCGCGCCCGTGTTCGAGAGACGGCGCGTCACGCGGGGCGTCCTGTTGTGCGAAGGCTCGTCGTGGCCCCGCCGCCTGGGGTGGAAGTACCGCGCGATCACGTTCGGCCACGTCGTGCTGTGCGTAGGCGACCTCGACGATTCCCTGTTCGAGCACGAGCTCGTCCACGTCCGCCAGTACGAGCGATGGGGGATCTTCCTGTGGCCCGCGTACGGACTCGCGTCGCTGTGGGCGAAGCTGCGCGGCGGCAACGCATACTTGGACAACCACTTCGAGCGACAGGCGAGGGGCGAGCGATGACCCGACTGAAGATCCTCGTGGCCGCGGTCCTGGCGGGAGCGTCGACCGTCCCGGTCACCACCGCGACGCCGCTTCCCGCGGCCCCCGACTGCCGGATCTTCCCCGAGAGCAACGTGTGGAACCGGCGCGTGGACCGGCTGCCGGTGCATCCCCGGTCGCGCGCGATCATCCGCAGCATCGGCCGCAACGAGGGCCTCCATCCGGACTTCGGCTCCGGCCGCTACGACGGCGGTCCCATCGGCATCCCGATCACGGTCGTCGGCGACGGGCAGCGCAAGTCGCGCGTGCGCTTCAGGTACGCGGACGAGAGCGACAGGGGGCCGTACCCGATCCCGAAGGACGTCAAGATCGAAGGCGGACGGCGCTCGGACGGCGACCGCCACGCGCTGCTGCTGCACGAAGACGAGTGCAGGCTCTACGAGCTGTTCGCGCTGCGGCGGCGCGACGGCCGCTGGCGCGCCGGATCGGGCGCGATCTGGGACCTCGACTCCAACGAGCTCCGGCCGAAGGGATGGACGTCGGCCGACGCGGCCGGCCTTCCGATCCTGCCCGGCCTCGCGCGCTGGGACGAGGTCAGAAAGGGCGTGATCGACCACGCGCTGCGGTTCACCGTGAGCCGGACGCGGTCGAGGTACGTCTATCCCGCGCGGCACGAGGCGAGCGACTCGGACGACCCCGACCTCCCGCCGATGGGGCTCCGCCTGCGGCTCAAGAAGCGCTTCCCGGTGAAGGACTTCCCGCGCCAGGCCCGCGTCGTGCTCATCGCGCTCAAGCGCTACGGGATGATCGTCGCCGACAACGGCTCCGACTGGTTCGTCAGCGGCGCGCCCAACCGCCACTGGGACAACGACGCGCTCCACACGCTCGGCGACGTCCGGGGCTCCGACTTCGTCGTCGTCGACACGCGCGGGTTCCGCAACGGCGACGGCTGATGGGCCGCTTCAAGGTCCTCGGGGTCGGCATCGATCCCGTGACGATGGACGACGCGCTGGCGCGCCTCGACGACATGGTGCGGACGCGCGCGAAGGGGTACCTCGTCTTCTGCACGGTCAGCTCCCTCGTGAGCGCCGCCGACGACCCCGCGGTCGCTCGGGCGATCGAGGACGCGACCGTGGTCACGCCCGACGGGATGCCGCTCGTGTGGCTCGGGAAGAGGCGCGCGACGCGCCCCGTCGAGCGCGTGTACGGCCCCGACTTCCTGCGCGAGGTGCTCGCGCGCAGGCCCGGCCTGCGTCACTTCTTCTACGGCGGAGGACCGGGCGTCGCCGAGAAGATGGCCCGCGATCTCGCGGCGACTTACCCGGGGCTCGAGGTCGCCGGCGCGCACTCGCCGCCGTACGGGCTGGCGGCGGGCGAGGTCGACACCGCTGCGATCGACCTGCTGAACTCCGCGGGCGCAGACGTCGTGTGGGTCGGCCTCGGGCACCCCAAGCAGGAGATGTGGATGCAGGTCATGCAGCCGCACCTCGACGCGCCGGTCCTCGCGGGCGTGGGGGCCGCGTTCGACTTCCTCTCGGGCGCGAAGCGCGAGGCCCCGGAGTGGATGAAGAGGAGCGGCCTGCAGTGGCTCCATCGTCTGCTGTCCGAGCCGCGGCGTCTCGCGAAGCGCTACGTCGTCGGCAACACGCGCTTTCTCTGGCTGCTCGTCAAGAGCCGCCGCTCCGACCTCGCCTAGCGCCGGACGAGCGTTCCCGCGATCACGACCGGGCGGTCGAACGTCCCCGTGAAGAGCGCGCTCCCGTCGGGCCTGACGTCGGCTCCGTCCACCGAGTCGAACCTGAAGCCGCGCGGCGGCTCGACGGTGACGGTGAGCTCGTCCGGCGTTACGGCCGGCTGCGGCACGAACGACATCGAGAACGTCCCCGTGTCCTCCGCGAGCGAGGCCGCATCGGGCCAGACGTACGCCGCGGTCGCGACCGAGACCGCACGGGGAGGGATCGACAGCACCGACCACACGACGGGGTGGCCCTCGTCTTCGTGCACAAGCGGCGTCCGGCGGCGGCGGTCGACCTCGAGCCTTTCCGGCACCGCCCCCGCGGGCAGGAGGAACGAGAGCGTCATGCGGTTCGTACCGGGAGGTACCGCGCCTCCGGCGAGGCCGAGCAGGGGCGAGGGGGGCCCGTCGGGCGCGCGGTTGTCGAGTCTCACGGAGGTGGTCACCGTCGCGGCCCCGTCCGCGCCCAGGCTCACGTCCGTGTCGAGCGCGCGCCGCAGGTAGTAGTCGACCTTGTTCACGCCGTAGTTGTTGTGGAACACCATCTGCACGGCGTCGACGCCCGGGTCGTAGCCGTCGTCCAGGCCGAGGCCGCCGAGGGCGGCTCGTTCGGCGTTCGCCGCGGTGAAGACCTTCAGATGCCCTGATGCGGCCGCCTCGCCGAACGCATCTGCCAGACGCTCGACGTCGACGTCCCCGGCCGAGAGACGGTCCCAGAACGCGCGCACGACGCCGGCGAGGAACGCGTTCTGCTCGTCCGGGTCCGGCGCCTCGAGATACAGGTCGACGAGCAGCAGCTCGGCTACCTCCGCCTGCGTCACACGCACCGGCGCGCCGCCGCCGGAGGCCACAGTCAGCGCGCCCGTCGCGCCCATGAGCTCCTCCAGCGCGAGCGGGTCCATAGCGATCACGCCGTCGACCGGGCGGCCCGCGGCCTGCCGGTACATCTTCATCTGCACGCCCGCGACCGCGGCGAGGTTCGGCGACACGTTCGCCTGCGGCCACTGGACGAGCGCGCCCTGCGGTCCGTAGGAGGCGGTGAACCAGTCGGGGGCCGCCACCGGCCGGACGTCGCGCGGGAACAGGTCGCCGTACGGCCCGATCTCGGTGAGATCGAGCCGGCCGTCCTCCGCTTCGAGTACTCCGTAGAGACCGGCCACTCCGCCCGTCGCGCGCGCTTCGCCCGTCGCCTGGAAGACGAGGAGGTACCGGCGCGGGTCGTCCCCACCCAGGAGACCGGGCAGCACGGAGAAGAGGTCGTCGCCGCGCGCGGCGGTGGCGAGCGCGTCGCCGACCCGCTCGCGCGCCTCCGCCAGCGCGTCGCCGACGAGCGACGTCGTCGGATCCGGCGCGGCGGCGAGCCATCCCGCGGCCTCCGCCAGCCTCGCCTCCGCGCTGGACACGAGCGGCGCGACGGCGGCGACCGTCTCGAGCCTCACCCGGCCCCCGTCGTAGAGCGTCTCTCCGAGGCCGTCACCTCCCACTCCGAGCCGGGCCGCCGCCTCGACCGCGTCGAGGCCACCCTCGGACGCGGCCTGGCCGGCCTCGGCGAGCGCGCTGAGCGCTCTCGCGTCGCGGCCGATGCCCGGCAGGAACGCGGGGAGCACGAAACCGGGATGACGGATCAGACCGGCGGAGCGGCGGCCCTGCTCGACCGCGTCGACGAGATGGCGGCGCGCCGCGTCGACGTCGCGGTCGTCGAGCGCATCCGCCGCGTCGTCGAGGTCCGCGGCCATCGAACGGAGCGAGCGCTCCAGGCTGAGCGCGGAGTACGCGCCGTCGCCCGCGAGCAGGACCAGCAGCAGGACGAGGGCCAGCGGGACGTGCCGCCACGCCGACCGGCGGGAGCGCCGCCGGGCGCGGCCCGTGGCGTGCGACTCGCGCCGCCGCCGCGCGGGCGGCGGAGGCGGGGGACGTCGGCGGTGCCGGCGTTCGGGAGCGCGGCCCTCCTCTTCGCGCCACAACGGGGCGGCGGCGCTACGACGGGCCTCTTCGTCCGGCCCGCCTCCCTCGTCGTCCTTCCAGATCCGTGGCTCGGGGGCGGGGGCCGCGAGCCCCTCGCGCGCCCTGCCCTTCTCCTCCTCGCGCCAGGACAACTCGGTCAGCGGCGGAAGAGGGAGCGGCGCTTCGGCGCGGGCTCCGCGGGGCCTCCCGGCGGCGGTGGCGGAGCGCCGTTCCCCGCGGTCTGCGGGTACTCGTAGTACGCGGGGATCTCGTAGCGGTAGTACGGCGACGCCGACGGATCGAAGGAGTTGAGGATGCTGCCGACGATCACGCCGCCGGCGCGCTCGAGCTCCTCCTTCGCCCGGATCGCGGCCGACCGCGGGGTCTTGTCGGCGTCGATGACGAGGAGGGCGGCGTCGAGGCGCGACGCGAGGATCGACGCGTCCGCGACGACGAGGCTGGGCGGGGAGTCGAAGATCAGGTAGTCGCAGTTGACCTCGAGCGCCTCGATCATCACCTTGAGGTGGGGGGACGCGAGGAGCTCGGCCGGGCGCTGCGGGACCGGGCCGCTGGGGAGCACGCGCAGGTTCCTGATCTGCGGGTCCTTGATGTACGTCCACAGATCGGTCGTCGGGTTCTGCAGCCACGACGCGAGCCCGGGCGAGCCCTGGAAGCCGAAGATGCCCTCGAGCGTCGGACGCCTCAGGTCCGCGG
The DNA here is from genome assembly GCA_036258555.1 of Actinomycetota bacterium. Lineage (GTDB taxonomy): Bacteria > Actinomycetota > CADDZG01 > CADDZG01 > WHSQ01 > JALZEG01. Next base: position 11,483 of record DATADL010000344.1, read on the forward strand.
ACACGACGATCACGCGGAAGCCGGCCTGCGCGAACGCGACGCCCAGGTTCGCGCTCGTCACGGTCTTGCCCTCCGCGGCCGACGGGCTCGTCACCAGGATCGACTTCAGGCTGCGCTGCGACGCGATGAACTCGAGGTTCGTCCGGACGGTCCGGTAGAACTCGCTGGCGAGCCCGCGCGGCTCGGCGATCGTCACGAGCTGCGAGGGTCCCTTGCGCGCGCCCCCCGTGAACTTCGGGACCGTCGCCAGGACCGGAGCGCCCATGGAGTGCTCGATGTCGTCGCGGCCGCGGAAGCGATCGTCGAGCCGCTCTCTGAGCAACGCCATGGCGATCCCCAGCGTGAGCCCGAGGAACGCCGCGAGCGCGGCGTTGCGGAGGTAGTTCGGCGACGACGGCCGCGAGGGCGTCTCGGCGGCCTGGATGACGTCGCCGCCGATCAGCTGGATCGAGTCCGACGGCTCGAGGTCGTTCAACCGCTCCTGCAGGAAGCCGAGACGCGACAGGAGCACGCTGCGGGAGCTCTCGAGGGTCTGCAAGAGGGTCTCGTCGCCGGCCCGCCGCGCCGCGCGGACGTCGTCCGTGAGCTGGTTGAGCTGCGTCGTCGCGTCCTCGATGCGGTCCTCGACGGCTTGTTGGGCCGCGCTCAGGTTCTCGAGCGCCTGTGCGCGGCGGTACTCGATGTAGTTCTCGGCGAACGACTGCGCGACCGCCCGCGCCCGTTCGGGGTCGGGCGACGTGTAGCCGACCTGGATCACGAGGGTCTCGGGGACGTGGAGGACCTCGAGCTCGGCGAGAAGCTCGGGGATCGGGGTGTCGATGCCCAGGTCGTCGCGCACGAGGGCCGCGACGGGATCGGAGGAGATCACCTCGGTCTCGGTGAGGGGGTCGACGGAGTCGATCGGGAAGTCGCTGCCCTCGCCCGGCCCGGGGTCGACGAGCACGCGGGCGGTGCTCGTGTACCGGGCGGTCTGCGCGAAGGAGACTCCGAGGGCCGCGCCCACGACCACGACGATCACGAGGACGACGGTCCACTTGCGCGTCCTCAGGATTGCGAAGTAGTCGCGCAGGTCGGGTGTCTTGTCGACGTGCTCAGCTTGCATTCCGCGGCCTTTTTGTCGGCTTTCGGCGCATTCGCCCCTGAGAAATTCCGGAAACAATCGCGCAGGGATGCGGGACCTTCCACCCATGCGTCGAAAAAAGCGAGCATATAGACTCGTTGCGGCGCCTGGGGAGCGAGCAGCACAGCGAGATAGAGGAGCATGCATGCCGCCACGCAAGGCTTCCGGGCGCTCGGGCGCTCGTCACAGGCTGTTCCCCGCGGGGGCGATCGCGCTCGCGGTCTTCCTGGCGATGTTCACGTGGTTCGTGCTCGACCGCGAGGTCGGACAGGTCGACGCCGCGGCCGGTACCCCCAGCTGCGCGCCGCAGGGGAACTGCAACCAGACCCCTAAGCCGAAGCCGGCGGGGTCGCCGAGGCCGTCCGAGGTCCCGCCGACCGGGTCGCCGAGGCCGACCGGGGTCCCCCCGACGGGGAGGCCGACTCCGACGCCTCCGCCGACTCCGACGCCTCCGCCCACTCCGAGCCCGAATCCGACCTGCACGGGAGGCTACGGCGACCCGCCCGGCTGCTGACGACTAGGTCCCGTCCCGTCCAGACAACCGCCGATCCGGGAGCGCGTCACGCCACCCAACGTCTTGCTGCTCGTCGTGGATTCACTGCGGGCGGACGCCGTGCACGAACCCGTGCCGGCGACCCCCGTCCTCGACGCGCTCGCGGACGAGGGTGCCGTCTTCCGGCAGTGCGTCGCGACGGCGACGTCGACGACGCCGTCGTTCGCGTCGATGCTCACCGGCTGCTACCTGCCGAAGCACGGGATCCGAGCGCTCCGCGGGCACACCCTGTCGCGCTCGATCGAGACGACGATGCCGGAGGCGTTCCGCGCGGCCGGCTACACCACGGCCGCCGAGGTCACGGGCCCCCTGGTCGAGGAGACCGGGGTGTTCCGCGGCTTCGACCGGGTGCACCACCGGCGCGGGCACGACGCGCGCTTCCTGGACTGGGTCGGTGACGTCACCGCGCGGATCCGCGCGCTCCCGCAGCCGTGGTTCGTCCTTCTCCACGTCTGGGAGGCGCACCGGCCCTACCGCCCTCCACCCGCGTACGCGAAGACGTACGCCCGCCAGGGTTACGAAGCCGCGGTCGCGGCGCTCGACGCCGGCCTCGAGCCCGTGCTCTCGCTCGCGGGCGACGGGGGAACGACGATCGTCACCGGCGACCACGGGGAGGTCTACGCGGAGACGTGGGTGGGCGACCGCCTCGCCGCCGCGGCGCGCGAGGGAAGGCGCAGGCTGCGCGTCGGCAGATGGGCGCCCGGTCTCGAGCGGAAGCTCGCGGCGCGCGCGGTCGGCCACGGCTTCACCCTGGACGAGGAGCTCGTGCGCGTCCCGTTGATCCTCGCGGGCCCGGACGTCCCGCACCGAACGATCGAGGAGCAGGTCCGCCACGTGGACCTGTTCCCGACCCTCGGCGAGCTGCTCTCCCTCGACGTCCCGGAAGGCGTCGACGGACGCAGCCTCGTCCCCGCGCTAGAGGGCGCGTCGCTACCCTTGGAGCCCGCGTACATGGAGTGCTCGAACGTCGCGGGAGGCCATCTGATCTCGGGCGTGCGGACGCCGGCGTGGAAGCTGCTCGTCGACTGGCGGCGCACGCCCCGGCTCTACGCGCTCGACGGCGTCCGGCCCGACGAGCGACACGACCTCGCCGGCCGGCACCCCGACGTCGTCCGGGAGCTGCAGGCGTACATGGAGGCCGCGCTCGCCGGGGGCGACGCGGCGGCGACCGCCGAGCCGCTGACCGAGGAGGAGGAGGCCGTCGTCGAACGCCACCTGAAGGACCTCGGATACCTATGAGCGCGGTCCTCGGCGCGGAGTACCGTGACCCGGTGCCACGACGGATCCTCGTGTTCGCGTACGCGTGCGAGCCCGGCAAGGGCTCGGAGCCCGGCGCGGGCTGGACGTGGGCGCGCATGCTCGCGCGGATGGGCGACGTGTGCGTCGTCACGCGCGCCAACAACGAAGACGCGATCCGCGGAGGCGTCGGGGGCCTCCCCGCCGGGGAGCGCGCGGAGTTCGTGTACGTCGACCTGCCGGCCTGGATGCGCTTCTGGAAGAGGGGCGAGCGCGGGGTCCGCCTCTACTACCTGCTCTGGCAGGCCGCGGCGCTGCGCGCGGCGCGGCGTCTCCACCGCTCGCGGCCGTTCGACGCCGTGTGGCACGTGACGCTCGCGAACGCCTGGATGGGATCGGCCGGCAGCCTCGTCGGGCCGCGGTTCGTGTTCGGCCCGGTGGGCGGCGGGATCGACCTGGAGTGGCGGTTCCTCCCGGGCCTCGGCGCGAGGGGGATCGTGTTCGAGCTGGGGCGCGCCCTGGTGCGTACGTGCGCGCGCTACCTGAACCCCCTGGCACGCTTGTCGTGGTCCCGTGCGTCGCTGATCCTCGTGCAGAACGAGCAGGGCCGCGCCTGGCTCCCGCGCCGCTTCCGCGACAAGTGCGTCGTGTTCCCGAACGCGCTCCTCGAAGGGGCGGAACGCCCGCGGCGCGGCCTTCCGGCCACCGCGGAGCGGCGCGCTCTCTTCGCCGGGAAGCTCCTCCCGCTCAAGGGCGTCGCGCTCGCGATCGCCGCGCTCGACGGCGCGCCGGGATGGCGCCTGATCGTGTGCGGCGACGGCCCCGACCGCGACCGCCTCGCGGGCGTCGCGCGGAGCCACGGCGTCGCCGACCGGGTCGAGTGGCGCGGGTGGGTCGAGCGTGCCGAGGTGCTGAGGGCGCTGCGCGACGAGGCAGAGGTCTTCATGTTCCCGAGCCTCCACGACGAGTCGCCCGCGGCGGTCGCCGACGCGGTGGGGGCAGGCGTTCCCGTGCTCTGCACCGACACCAGCGGAGCGCGCGTCGTCGCCGGGGGAGCGGCCGTGGTCGTCCCGGCGCCCACGCCCGGGGCCGCGGTCGAGGGCCTGGCCGAGGCGCTGAGGGCGCGGCGGTGGCCCGCCGCGGAGGCGGTCGAGGCCCGTGCGGCCGAGCTGCAGTTCGACGCCAGGGTCGAAGCGTTGACGGCGCTCGACCCCCTCGGGCTGCACGCCGTGGAGGCGGTCGGATGAAGGCCGTCGTCCTGATGGGCGCGTTCCCCGCCGACACGAGCCATCTCGCCCCGCTGGCGGAGATGTCGGACCTGACCGTGTACGGCACGTCGCACAACCCCGGCTACCTCTACGAGACGACGCCGCCGGAGGAGTGCCGTTACCGGGACTTCCGCCGCATCGGACCGGCGGGCCGCGGGCACATCCTCTGGGTCTACCCCGGCCTCGGGCGCGCGCTCTCGGAGGACGAGCCGGACGTGCTGCACGTCATCTCCGAGCCGTGGGGGTTCCTCGCGATGCAGGCGCACCGGTGGGCGAAGGACCGCCACCGCACGACGCTCGTAGTGCACGCGTGCGACACGATCTGGTGGCACGGGTCCAAGATGGAGCAGGCCGCGCGGCGCGCGCTCGTCCGGAGGTCGGTCCCGCGCATCGACGCGTACGTCGCGGAGAACGAGATGGCGATAGCGCAGGCGCGCTCCGCGGGGCTCGACCCGCGCGCGGTGACCGAGACCATCCACACGAACCCCCGCGACCCGTCGGTGTTCATCCCGGCGGCGGACGAGCGCGAGCGCGCCGCGGCGCGGAGCCTCCTCGGCCTTCCCGAGGACGGCGTCGGCATCGGCTTCCTCGGGAGGCTCGTGCCGGAGAAGGGCCCGCTGCTGCTCCTCGACGCGCTCGAGGCGGTCGACGTCTCCGCAGCCGGGAAGGGCATCCGGGTGTGGGCCGCCCTCGGGGGCCGCGGCCCCCTCGAGGACGAGGTCCGCAAGCGCACTGCGACGCCGTCGCGGTTCTTCCTGAACGAGCTCGCCTACCCGGACGAGGTCTCCACGTACTTCCGCGCGCTCGACGTGCTCGTCGTCCCCTCGTGGAGCACGCCGTCGTGGGAGGAGCAGAGCCCGCGCGTCGTCATCGAGGCGATGATGAGCGGCTGCGTCGTCGTGGTCGCCCGCTCGGGCGCGCTGCCCGAGATGGTTCTCGACGCCGGGCTCACGTTCGACGAGAAGGACGGAGCGGACCTGACGCGCGCGCTCAACCGGGCGATCGACCCCGCCTACCGGGCCGAGACCTCGCGGCGCGCCCGGGCCAGCGCCATCGAGCGCTACTCGGGCCCCGCGATCGCGGACCGGCTCTTCGACGTGTGGAAGCGTGCGCTGGCGATCCGCAGCGGGGTCGTGTCGTGACGGGGGCGACGCGCCTCGGACGGCCGGAGGCACGGCGCCGCGCGCCGGACGGGCCGGTGCGGCTGCTGCTGGTGGGGCACGACCTGCACGGCCGGGGGACCGAGCGATCGGTCGTGCGCCTGCTGCAGAACTTCGACCGCTCGGTCGTCGAGCCCGTCCTCGCGCTCGTCCACGCGCGGGGCGAGTTCCTCGCCGACGTCCCCGCGGACGTCCCGGTGAGGGAGATCGCCCCGGGCGCGCAGCGCACGTCGGGCGCGCTCCGTCAGGTCGTGAGGCTGGTCGCGAGCGAGAAGCCCGACTGCGTCCTCGGCATACACACGTCGCCGAGCAGGCTCGTGGCCCTCGCTCGGCTCACGCGCCCGCGGACCCCGGTCATCTGCTGGGAGCCGGACCCGTTCCGCAGGGTCGAGGGCGACAAGGGCGGGTACGCGCTGCGCCGCGCCGTGACCGCCGCGACTCACCGCCTGGCGAGCGTCGTGCTCTGTCCCTCGGACGTGGTCGCCGACGAGGTCGCGCGCGAGCTGTGGCTGGCGCGCGACGACGTCGTGGTCCTCCCGCACCCGAGCGTCGACGCCGCCGTGCTGGAGGGCGCGACGGAGCCGGCGACAGAGCCGCCGTTCGGCGAGGGTCGCCCGGTGATCGTCAACGTCGGCAACATGCACGAGCACAAGTCGCAGCGCGACCTGCTCGAGGCGTTCGCCGACGTGCGTTCGCGGCGGGAGTGCAGCCTCGTCGTCATCGGCAAGGGTCCGCTCGAGGCCGAGCTGCGCGCGCGGGCGGCGGAGCTGGGGGTCGCCGCGGACGTCCACTTCTACGGCTTCCGCGCGAACCCGTTCAAGTACGTAGCGGCCGCCGACGCGTTCGCGTCCTCGGCGACGTCGGAAGGCTTCGACATCTCGCAGGTCGAGGCGATGGCGTGCGGTACGCCGGTCGTCGTGACCGACTCCCCCCGCTACCGCGTCGTCGAGGCCGAACGGACCGGGCTGCTCGTCCCGCCCGGGCGTCCGCAGGAGCTGGCGCGGGCGCTCGACCGGCTGCTCGACGACCCCGCGCTCGTGCGCCGCCTGACCGAGGCGGCCCGCGTCCGCGCGCGGGACCTCGACGCGGCGACCGTCACGCGCGCGTACGAGAACCTCGTGCTGAAGGTGGCCGGCCGGTGAGCTCGTCGCGGCTGCGGATAGGCCACTACTACTCGGACCTCATGCACCCCGGGGGCCTGCCCGCCGACGCGCGCTCGTTGATCGCGGCCCAGCTCGGGCTCGGACACGACGTGGTCGGCTTCGGGCTCGGCCCGCCGAAGGACGGGCTGAGGCCGCCCGAGGGCATGGACTACGTCTTCGACGAGCGCTCGCCCGCCGGGGTGTGGAAGCTCGCGCGCAGCATCGTCGAGGGCCCCCGTCGTCCCGACGTCCTCACCGTGTGGAGCGCCTTGAACCCCGGCAACGAGATCATCCTGCGCAGCGCGCACAGGGCGGGCGTCCCGACGGTCCTGACGCCCCACGGGGTGCTGTCGCCCAAGCTCTACGAGACCGGCCGCGCGCTCCCGAAGCGGCTGTACCGGACGGCGGGGACGGCGCCCTCGCTGCGGCGGTGGGTCGACGTGCTGCACGCGGTCTCTCCCCAGGAGGAGGCCGACGCGCGCGCCCTCGGGTTCGTGGGGCCCGCGTTCGTCTTCTCCTTCGGGACGCCCCAGGTCCCCGAGCTGGACGGGCCCGGCCCCCTGCGCGCCGCCTGTGGCGTGGACGAGCGCGAGGTGATCGTCGGGTTCTTCGGGCGCATGGACCTGTACCAGAAGGGCCTCGACGTCCTGATCGCGGCGTTCGCGCTGTGCGGCGACCTCGTCGAGGACGACGGGGTCACGTTCGTGCTGGCCGGCAAGGGCTCGCCCGGTGAGTGGGACCGGATCAGGGATCTCCTCGGGGACCACAGGATCGCGAACCTCGTCAGGACCGTCGGGCCGTTCGCGGAGCCGGACCGCTTCGCGGCGCTGGCCGACCTCGACGTGCTCATCCACCCGTCCCGCTTCGACGGGATCACTCGCGTGATGCGGGAGTCCGCGCCGCTGGGGATCCCGTCGATAGTCACGCCCGAGGCAAACGCGCAGCTGCTCGTGGACGTCGGCGCGGCGAAGATGGTCGAGCTCGAGCCCCGCGAGCTCGCCGCGGCCATCCGTCAGACCGCGGCCGAGGAGGGGTGGCGGCGCGCCGCGTCGGACGCGGCGCGTGCCTGGGCGTCGGAGAACACGTGGGAGTCGTGCGCGCGCCGTTTCGACGAGGCGTACGAAAGAGCGCGCAGGGTCCGCGACGCGAGGGGTGAACGGCGTGAAGCCTGAGGACGTCGTCGAGGCACGGCGCGCGAGCGGGGTCGACGAACGCTGGCAGGGGAGCAGGACGACGAAGCTGATGCGGCGCGTCCTGCGGGTCCTGCGCCTCGAGGGGCCCATGGACCTGCACCTCCTCGGCAACCTGCGCGACGAGGGCTGGGGGCTCAGCTACCGCACGCGGCGGTCCGTGGACGGGAAGGGCCGCCCGATCCCCTGGTACACGTACGCGTGCAAGGACTTCCTCGAGCGCCGGCTGCGCCGCGACCTTCGCGTCTTCGAGTACGGGTGCGGCAACTCGACGCTGTGGCTCGCGCGGTTCGTCGGCGAGGTCGTCGCGGTGGAGCACCATCCCGGGTGGGCCGAGGAGGTCGGGCGCTCGGCCCCCGACAACGTCCGCATCGTCCGTGCGGACGAGGGCGACGACTACGTGACCGCGATCGACGGCGAGGGGAAGTTCGACGTCGTCGTGGTCGACGGCCTCGACCGGGGGAGATGCGCGCTCCACGCGGTCGCGTCGCTCTCGGAGGGGGGCGTGCTCGTGTGGGACGACTCGGCGTGGCAGGAGTTCCGCGAGACGTGGCCCGGGCTCGAGTCGCAGGGCTTCCGCGAGCTCGACTTCTCGGGGCTCGGCCCGATCAGCCGCGACAAGAGCAGGACGTCGATCCTGTATCGCGACGGGAACTGCCTGGGGATATGAGCCCGGTCCGCTGATGCAGCGCGTCGAGAGGTTCTCGCCGTCCTGGATCCTCGTGCTCCTCGGCACGAGCTTGCTCCTGGGCGTGCTCGTGCCGGTCAACTCGCAGGTCGCGCTCGCCGTCGCCGTCGCGGTCCTGGCGCTGCTCGGCCTGGCGATCCCCGCGTCGTCGTGGGTCGCCGCCGCGCTCTTCGCCGCGCTCGTCGCGCGCGGGGTCGTCACGCTGGGGATCCTGCCGGGGGCCGCGAGCTTCCTCGACATCCCGTTCGCCTGGGGGGCACTCGGCGTCGCCCTGCTGCGTCACACGTTCGGCGAGGCGCGCCCGTTGACCGGGGCCGCGCGCGCCCTCGTGTGGGGGATCGGCATGCTCGCGCTCGCCGTCGGCGCGTCCTTCGCGCTGAACCCATCGGAGCTCGCCCGGCCCGTCCTCTACCTATTCCTGCTGGGCGAGCCGTTCGCGGTCGTCGCCGCGCTGCTCGTCGAGCCGCCCACGCGCCGGGGGGCCGCGCGCCTCCGCCGTCTGCTCTTCGGGCTGCTGGTCGTGCAGATCCCCGTCGTCCTCGCGCAGATCGCCGTCTACGGGTTCACCGACGACGTCAAAGGGACGCTGCACGGCGCCGGCGCGGGGCACCACGCGATCGGAGCGGTCGTGATCATCGGGGGGGCGTGGATCATGCTGAGCGATCGTCCCTTCGGCACGCGCCTCTTCACGTCGCTGCCCCTGTTCCTCATCCCGTTCGCGTCGGACGCGAAGCAGGTGCTGTTCGCCACGCCGGCCGCTCTCGTGTTCCAGCACTGGGGCCGGGGCGCGGGACGGAAGGTGGCCCTGTTCGGCGTCGTGGGGCTGCTCGCGGTGATCATGTTCCGGTTCTACGGCGCGAGCGGCACCGCCCTCGACTTCCTCGAGCAGCAGAACCGCGGCGAGGGTGGGAAGGCCGCGGCGACGAGGCTCATCTGGGACGAGGTGACGGAGGACCCGCCGTCGTTCCTGCTCGGCGAGGGTCCCGCCGAGACCGTCAGCCGCGCCGCGTTCATGACCACCGACCGCTACCTCGGCGAGGAGTCGCCGCTGCGCGCGTTCGGCCTGCATCCGTCGGAGATCGCGACCGAGGCCGCTAGGCAGGCGACGGCCTTGTCCGGCGGCAGGACGAGCCTCAACAGCGCGCTCTCGAGCGCGCTCGGGGTGTTCGGCGACCTCGGCGCGCTGGGCGTGGCCGCGTTCCTGTTCCTCCTCGTGCGCGTGGTGCACGCGCTGCGGAAGGTCCATTCGGCGGAGGCCGTCGCCGCCCTCGCCGGGTGGGGCATGTACGCGCTGCTCGGCTACGTGTACGACTGGTGGGAGCAGCCGCCGTTCTCGATGACGCTCGCCGTCCTCACGGGGCTCGCGCTCGGCGCGGCCGCGCGCGACCGGTCCGAGTCGCCCGTTCCGTCGCCGTGAGCCTCGCTCGGGCGGGCCGGGCGCTCCGCTCCGGCCGGTCGCGCGGGCTCGTGCGGCAGGGCGGCTGGGCCCTCGTCGACCAGGCGCTGTCCTCCGGCACGAACTTCGCCGTAGCGATCCTCGTGGCTCGCTTCCTCGGCCCCGCGGACTTCGGATCGTTCTCCTACGCCTATACGGCGTGGATCGCGCTGATGGGGATCGGCCGGTCGCTGCTCGTCCAGCCGTTCCAGGTGACGGCCTCGGCGCTCGACGGCGACGAGTGGCGGGAGGCCACGAAGGCGGCAGCGGGGTCCGTCGCGCTGTTGGGGGCCGCTGCCGGCGCCGTGATCGCGGTCGTCGCGGTCGCCGTCGGGGTAGACGATCCCACCGGCGCAACCCTCCTGGCGATGGCGGCGTGCTCGGTGCCGCTGCTGCTGCAGGACTTCTGGCGCTTCGCCGCGTTCTCGCGAGGTGACGCGCGTGGCGCCGCCGCGAACGACGGGCTGTGGGCGGTCGTGCAGGTCGCCGCCTTCGCGGGAGTCGCCGCGACGATGGAGCTCACGGCGCCCGTCGCGTTCCTCGCGTGGGCGGCGGGAGCCGCGGCCGGCGCCCTCTACGGGATGCGCCAGCACCGCGTGGCTCCGGCGTTCACGACGGCGACGGCCGCGTGGGCGCGCGGCGTGCTCGGGCTCGGCGGCTGGTTCACCCTGTCGAACGTGCTGTACACGGCGGGCGTCCAGGCGAGCCTCGTCGTCGTCGGGGTCGTGGACGGGCGTGCCGCGATCGGCGGGCTGCGCAGCATCGTCAACCTCTTCGGCCCGGCGCAGCTCGTGCGAGACGCGTCGGAGAACGTCGTGCTCCCGCGGGCGACCAGGGCGCTGGCGACGTCCGGGATCGCGGGGACGAGGAAGATCGCGCTCGCGTACTCGGCGTTCGTCGCGGGCGTCATGACGCTGTACGGCCTCGCGCTCGTCGTGGCGGGTCGCTGGGTCCTGGGCGGCGTGTTCGGGACCGAGTTCGAACGGTTCTCGTCGTTGATGCTTCCGATAGCGGTCGGGACGGTTTTGAGCGGCTCGGCCTCCGGGGCCGCCGTGGGGCTCCGGTCGGCGCGCCAGGGGCGGGGGCTCGCCTCGATACAGGGGATCCTCGTCGCGGCGCGCGTCGCGATCACGCTCGCGCTCGTGATCCCGTTCGGGGTCGTAGGCGCGGCCTGGGGATACAGCTCGGTCATGGGGATCAGCTCGGTGATCATGTGGCGGCGCCTGTTCCGCCTCGAACACGTCGCGCCCGGCCCCGTCGACGCCGCATCCGGGGGCCGGGCGACGCCGTCTGCCGCGGAGGAGCCGCTGGGATGAGCCGGCGAGTCGACCAGGTGGTCCTCGGCGCGGGGATCTTCGGCCTGTACGCCGCGGCGATCGCGGCCGAGCGGGGGAACACGGTCGCGGTCGTCGCCCCCGACGACGCGACGATGGCGCGCGCCAGCTACGCGAACCAGGCCCGCGTGCACCTCGGCTACCACTATCCGCGCAGCGTCGGGACGGCGCTTCGCTCGGCGGAGTACTACCGGCGCTTCGTCGCCGAGTTCTCCGACTGCGTCAACGGCGCGTTCGCGAAGGTCTACGCGATCGCCCGCCAGGACAGCCTCACGAGCAAGGTGAACTTCCAGCGGTTCTGCCAGCACCTCGACATCCCTGCGGAGGAGGTCGACCCCGGCCGCTGGTTCGTGGACGGCTCGGTGGAGGCGGCGTTCCTCGGAGAGGAGGTGAGCTTCGACTCCCGCGCGATAGCGGCGAGGCTCGAGGCGCGCGCCGGCGCGACCGGCAGGGTCGAGTGGCTCCTCGGCCGCCGTCCGGCCGGCGTCGACGTCACCGGAGGCGACTGGCTGTTGACGCTCGACGACGGGACGACCCTCGTCGCGCCCCGGGTGCTGAACGCGACCTACGCCAGCTGCAACCAGGTCCTCACGCTGTTCGGCATGGACCTCCTCGGCGTCAGGTACGAGTTGTGCGAGCTCGTGCTGGGGACGGTCGCCGCGGACCTTGCCGACGTGGGGATCACGGTCATGGACGGACCGTTCTTCTCCGTGATGCCCTTCGGGCTGACCGGCCTCCATTCGCTCTCGGCCGTTGACTACACTCCGCACTATGAATGCGACGAAGCGCTCCCGCGCTTCCCGTGTCAGGCGCACAACCCCTATTGCACGCCCCGCCAGCTCGACAACTGCGCGACGTGTCCGGCGCATCCCCGCACCGCGCACGTGGAGATGCAGCAGCTGATGGGGCGGTACCTGCGCCCGGACCTGACGTTCGAGCCCCGGAGCTCCCTGTTCGGCATCCGCCCCGTGCTCGTCATGTCGAACGTCGACGACAGCCGCCCCACGTTGCTGCTGCGCCATTCGGAGGGCCCGCAGCTCACGACCGTGCTGTCCGGGAAGATCAACACGGTGTACGACCTCGAGGCGCTCTGGTGACGGCGGTCTCGCACCGGGTCTTCGTCTCCTTCGTCCTGTACGTCGCGAACGGGGCGGGGAGGGCCGCGGAGTTCGTCGCCGAGGTCGACGCGTTCCTCGCCGAGCGGTTCGAGATGCACGAGCTCGTCGTGGTCGACGACGCCAGCACCGACGGCACGCCTCGGGAGATTGCGGCGCTGCAGGGCAGGCTGCACGGCAACCTCGTGCTCCTCGAGCTGTCGCGCCGGCACGGCCCGGAGGTGGCGCTCCTCTCGGGCCTGGCGCGCGCGATGGGGGATTTCGTGTTCGAGGCCGAGCTGCACCGGGCGGACTGGGAGCCTTCGCTCCTCGCGACGCTGTACGAGCGGGCGGCGTCGGGCGTCGACGTCGTCGCGGGGTCGAACGGTCGGACGTCGCCGTCGCGCAGCAGGTTCTTCCGCGCGGTGAACCGGTTCAGCTTCCTCGACCTCGGCGAGCACGAGGAGACCGTGCGGGTCGCGTCCCGGCGCGCGGTCAACGGTCTCCTCGACCTGCGCGAGAAGGTCCGGTACCGGCGCGCGCTGTACGCCGTCATCGGGATGCCGCGAGCGGTCGTGTTCTACGCCCCCTCGCGCACGGCCCCCGCGACGCCCACCGGGACGCGCTCCGAGGGGCTCACGCACGCGTTCGACGTCATCGTGTCGTTCTCGGACGTGGGGCTGCGCCTCGCCAGGGTCCTGTCGCTGGTGTTCGCCGGGTTCTCGTTGTTCGTCCTGCTGTACGCGACCACGGCCTACGTCTTCTTCCGGCCGTACCTCGAGACGGGCTGGACGACGATCATGCTGCTCGCCTCGACCGGCTTCACCGGCCTGTTCCTGCTGCTGTGGATCTTCGGCGAGTACCTGGCGCGCATCCTCATCGAGGTCCGGCAGAGGCCGGACTACGTCGTGCGGGCGGCGACCACGTTCCCGGGGGCCGCGCGGCGGACGAGGTCGCTCCCGCTCGCTCCCGGCGAGAGGCCCCCGTTCGACGACGGCGCGGCCCCGCCGCCTCCTCCGCCGCCGTCATTGGTCCGGGACGCGGAAGTCGCCGCGCGCAGCCCGGAGGAGCACCCCCAGCAGCTCGGCTGAGCCGCCGATCCTCGTGAGCTTCGTCGGCGCCTTCGCGCCCTTCGGGTAGACGCGGCTGACCGGGATCTCGACGACCCGGTATCCGAGGCGCGGCGCGGTCTGCGAGAGGTGCACGAGCAGCTCGTAGCCGTCGAAGACGTCGCGGAAGACGCCGGCGCGCGGATCCTCCAGGAGCGCGCGGGAGTGCGCCCGGAAGCCGTTGGTCGTGTCGGTGTAGCGATGGCGCGCGAGGATCGACACGAACGGCGCGTGGATCAGACGCACTGCGGCGAGCCGCACCGCCGGAGTGTTGGCGTGGCGGCCCCCCGCGACGAACCGCGACCCCTGCGCGAACCCGACGCCTTCGTCGAGCGCGCGGACGAAGGCGGGTATCGCCTCGACGCCGTCCTTGTCGTTGCCGTCGACGGTGACGACGCCCTCGTAGCCCTCGTCGAGCGCCCACGAGAACCCCATCCGGAGCTGCGCGCCGAGGCGCCCGGGACCGGTCTTCGTGAGGAGGGCCCGGACGCCCTTGCTCCGAAGGAACGCGGGATCCAGGGAGCCGTCCGTGCTGCCGCCGTCGGCCATCACGATGTCGGCCTCGCCCGCGCGCGGCTCCATGCGGCCGAGCTGCCGGCGGATCCGGTCGCCCTCGTTGATCACCGGGACGACGACGCAGTAGCGGGTCGAACGAGCGGCGAACACGTCCGCCGTGAACGCGGGGACCTGCCGCGCCCGCTCAGCCATAGAGCGCACGAATGGCCGAGACCGAGCGCGCGACGACGGCCGGCCCGCCTGCCGGAGGGAGCATCTCCAGCGAGACCCAGCCCGTGTAGCCCGCGTCCCGGAGCGCCCCGGCGAACGCAGCGTGCGGGGTCTCTCCCGCGGCGTGCACGGGCTTCAGGCCCGGCTCGCTCGCGTGGAAGTGGGTCAGGACCGGGACCGACGCCGTGACCTCGGGGGCGGTGTCGCCGGCGAGCGTCATCCCGCCCGCGTCGAGGTGGAGCCCGAACCCCGGGCTCCCCACCCGGGCGACGAGAGCGCGGCCCTCGGCCGCGTTCGTGACGAAGTCGCAGCCGTATTCGGGAGGGTTGGGCTCGATGCACAGACACGTGCCGCGCGACTCGGCGTGGGCTCCGGCCCCCGCGAAGAACTCGGTCGCTATCTCCGTCGCCTCGTCGACCGAAAGGTCGCCGCGGACGCGGCTCTTCGGCGACCCGAACACGAGCGCGTGCGCGCCCAGCCACGACGCGAGGTCGATGACGGAGCGCACCACGGTCCCGAGCTCCGTGCGGTCGGCCGCGGTGCCGAACAGCTTCAGGTGGGGGTGCGTGAACAACAGCGACTGGAGCGCGACGACCGCGAACCCCCTGCGGCGCCACGCCTCCCGCACGGCGACGGCGTCTTCCTCGGTGACCTCGTCGGGGCGGGGCCACACCTTGGAGGGGGCGAGCTCGACGCCCTCCGCGCCGGCGCCGTCGAGCAACCGCGCGACGTCCTCGTCGTCGGCCGCGTCCCAGGCGAGGTTCGACGCCGCGACCTTCACGCGCTCGCTCGTTCCGAGGCGGCCCACGTACGGAGGCGCTCCAGGACCTCGCCGGCCGATTGCAGGTAGGGCGGCTCGGCGCCCCAGACGGACGAGTGGATCGTCCGCATGTCGTAGGAGACGGGACCGGCGTCGGTGACGTTGTCGAACGGGTCCTGCGTGAGCTCCGCGGCGATCCGATCGGCGCGCAGCGGCTCGGTCGCGACGTTGAGGAGCGTCAGGCCTGCGTCCATCGCGACGCGGAGGTCCTCCCACAGCCGCCGGACGTCGTAGTACTGGAAGGCGCTCGCGTGGTGCGTGAGGTGCTGGTTGCGGCCGGCCAGCAGGTCGAAGACGAAGTTCTTCTTGAGCCCGGGCCCGAACAGCGCGGGCAGGCGCACGACGAGGCAGCGCGCGAACCGGGACGTGCAGAAGTCCTCGAGCATCAGGCGGTGACGCCCGTAGGGGGCTCCGGCGTCGCGGTCGATCGGCGTCGTCTCGTCCACCCCCGCCGGAGACGGATACACGTCTATGGTCGAGATCAGGACGAACCTGCGCGCCGACGCCTTGTCCAGGTGCGACATCAGGGTCTCCAGGTTCGCGAGGTCCGGCTCGGGCGCGGCGTTCGCGCGCCACTTCTCGCCGGGCGCGCCGGCGCACACGAGGAGGTCGAAGCTCCGGCCGTCGATGACGTCGACGTCGGGCCGGTGGCACGTCACGTCGAACGGACCCTGGCGCGCGAGGTTCCCTCCGACGAAGCCCGTGCTGCCTATCAGGCCGTTCACGCCGCAAGTATCGGCCATGAGAGAGTCACGGCATGTCAGCCGACGGGGCGCGAGCGCGGTCGTGGTGGCTGCCGCACGCCGGCGTCGCGGTCGCCGCGGCCGCGTTGCTGGCCTACGTGTACGACGCGCCGCCGTACACGCCGGACTCGTGGTCGTACCTCGAGCTCGCGCGCACGTTCGGCGACGGGTTCTATCGCATCGACACGTTTCGCTCGTTCGTCACCGAGGAGCCGTTCAGCGCGGCGTTCCCACCGGCGTGGCCGGGTGTGATCGCGCTCGTGGACGCCGTCACGGGGCTCGGCTTCCGGTCCGGGCTCGTCGCGGCGTTCGCGGCGACGGGCGCAGCGGCGATGGTGCTGGAAGCCGCCGGCCGCCGCGCGGGCGCGCTCCCCGGTACCGGCGCGCTCGTCGTGACCGGGCTGTTGCTCTACGACCCCTTCGTCGAGGACCTGGCGGCGGGGGGGAACATGCCTCTCGTCCTGTGCCTGCTCGGGCTTCTCGCTCTCGCCGTCATGCGGGGTACGCGCTCGCTCGGCGGGGCCGCCGTCGCGGGGTTGGTGGCCGGGGCCCTCGTGATGACGCGCTTCGACCTCCTGTTGCCGATGGCGCTCTTCGCCGTGGCGCTCGCGGCGACGCGGCGGCTGTCGTTCCGCGGGTTGCTCGTCTTCGGCGCCGGCCTGGCCGTCGCCGTCTCGCCCTGGGTCGTCTACTCGCTCGACCGTTTCGGGACGCCGTTCGCGACCGACAACGCTCGGATCGCGACCGCCGCCGAGGAGGCCTTCGTCCTCGACTACCTGCCTCCGGACGCTCCCACGATCGCCGACGACCCGGGGGGGTGGGCCGGCAAGGTCCTGGACCACCTGGTCGAGCTCGCCGAGACGTCCGTGGAGGCCGTCGTCCTGGCGGCCTTCGGCGCGTCCCTGCTCGTCGCGGCGTGGTTGCTCCGCCGCGGGAACGGTCGCGAGCGCGTGCCACCGCCCGACGGGGTGCGCGCGCTGGTCTGGCTGGGCGCGGCCCTGCTGGCGGGCAACGTCGTCTCCGTGGGCCTCACGGGATACGCGGAGCTGCGGTACGTCGTCCCGTGGCTCGCGGTCGCGCTCCTGGTCGCCTGGACGCTGGGGACCTCCCGCCTCGGCTTCGGCCGCGCGGTGCCGGTGGTCGGTCTGGCCGCCGCGTTGGTCGCGGCGGGCGCGTTCGCGTTCGGGAGCACGCCCGCGAGCATCGTGCTCGGAGCCGCGGGCAGCAGCCACGACATCAGGCTCGAGGACCCGACCGAGGGGCTCGACGCCGGCGCCGTGGAAGCCTGCCGGACGCCGTCGGACGTCCTGCTGCTCCCGGACGAGACGCTCGCGTTCAAGGCCGGCGCCCTCGAAGGGTGGCGCATCGTGCTGGTCCCCTCGAACTGGGAGGAGCTGTCCGTAGCCGACCGGCGCGACTTCCTCGAGGGGTTCCGGCCGACGGTGGTGGCGCCGGAGTTCGGCGTGCGCAACCCCGACGAGGCGGCCGGCCGGCTCGTCGAAGACCTCGCGGCGGCCGGGTGGGCTGTGAGACCATGCGCCGGGGGAGCCTGGCGCCTCTCGTCTGCCTCGCCGCAGAGCTGACGGGGGCAGACGCAGCCGTTTCGACGCGAGGAGGTGCCGCTCGTTGACCGACGCCCCGCCCGTGGACCGCCGGCTGGGCTACCACCCGGCGCTGGACGGGATCCGCGCGGTCGCGGTGCTCCTGGTCCTGACGTTCCACACGTCGGAGTTCCCGACCGGTGGGTTCCTCGGGGTCGACGTCTTCTTCGTCCTCAGCGGCTTCCTCATCACGACCCTGCTCCTCCAGGAGTGGGACGAGCGCGGCGGCGTCTCGCTCCGGCGGTTCTACATGCGGCGCTTCCTGCGGCTGTTCCCCGCCCTCGCGGCTCTCGTCGCCGTCTACCTCGTCGCCTCGGCGGTCCTCGGGGACCTCGACGGCCGCCGCGTCGCGAGCGGGTTCTACAGCCTCACCTACGTAGCGAACTGGGTCGTCGCGTTCGACGCGCCGTTCCACAAGGACGCGCTCGTGCACCTGTGGTCGGTCGCGGTCGAGGAGCAGTTCTATCTCCTGTGGCCGTCGGTGCTGGTGCTGGTCGCGGCGCGGCGCCCGCGCTCGCTCGGCGCGGTCACGACGGGGCTGATCGCGATCGTCGCGGTGTGGCGCCTCTCGCTGGAGCTCGGGGGAACGGGCTTCGAGCGCATCTACTTCGCGCTCGACACGCGCTTCGACGAGCTGCTCGTCGGGTGCCTGGGCGCGATCCTGTTCGTGCGCCACCGCTCGCTGCTCGAGGCCGTACCGGCCGTGGCGTACCGCGCCGCGACCGTGGCGACCGTCGCGGGCCTGGGCGTGGCCGTGTTCGTGCTCCCGCACCCGAACTCGCACTTCCTGGCCCTGGGCGGCTACACGCTCGTAGCCGCCGGCGTGCTTTCGGTGATCCTCACTTGCGTCCTCGGCAAGTGGGACCTCGTCCGCGCGCTGCTCGCGCTCCCGCCGCTCGTGTTCGTCGGCAAGATCTCGTACTCGCTCTATCTCTGGCACGTCGTCGTGATCTTCTTCCTGCACGACGTGATCCCGTTCGGCTCGTTCGAGGTCGCCACCGCGCTCTGGATAGCCGTCTCGTTCGCCGCCGCCTGCGCGTCGTACTTCTGGGTGGAGAGGCCGTTCCTGAAGCTGAAGGAGCGGTATGCGAGCCGCCGGGTCGTCGTGGCGGAGCGCGGGCCGGCGCGCCTTCCGTTCGACCCCGATCCCGTGGCATGACCGAGCTCACCCCCGGCTCGCGCGCCCCGGTCGACCGGCGGCTGGGCTACCAGCCGTCCCTCGACGGGATGCGCGCGGTCGCGGTCCTCGCCGTGCTCGGCTTCCACGCGTTCGAGTGGCCGTCCGGGGGGTTCCTCGGCGTCGACGTCTTCTTCGTCCTGAGCGGGTTCCTCATCACCACGATCCTGCTGGAGGAGAGGATCGCCACCGGCGCCGTGTCGTTCAAGGCGTTCTACAGCCGGCGCATGCTGCGTCTGTTCCCCGCGCTCGCGGTCTTCCTCGCGGGATACGTGATCGTCCTCGTCGCGAGCGGGGAGGCCTCCAACGCACGCTTCCTCGACGCGCTCTCGGCGCTGCTCTACGTCTCGAACTGGGTCATAGCCCTGGGCGGGGCGTTCCACCAGGAGGGCATCGGCCACCTGTGGTCGGTCGCGGTGGAGGAGCAGTTCTACCTGCTGTGGCCGGCGTTGCTGGTCCTGCTGGCGAGCCGGGGGCTGCGCTCGGCTCTGGCGTTGGCAGCCGCTCTGACGGCCGCGCTCGTCGTCTGGCGGATCGGGCTCACCACCACCGGCGCGCCGTTCGTGCGCCTCTACTACGCCCTCGACACGCGCTTCGACGAGCTGCTCGTCGGCTGCCTCGGCGGCATCGCGTACGTCCACGCGGGCGACCGCCTGCGCGCGATCGACCGGGGACTCGCCCGCCGGGCGTCGATCGCCGCGCTGCTCCTGCTCGCGGTCGCGATCGTGCTGGTTCCGCAGGCGGACTACGACGTCCTCCATCTCGGCGGGTACACGGTGCTGGCCGCCGCGACGCTCGTGATCGTCGTCGTCTGCGTCACGGGGCTCTGGCCGGGGCTCGAGCGCGCCCTGTCGGCGCCGGCGCTCGTGTTCGTCGGGAAGATCTCCTACTCGCTGTACCTGTGGCACGTGCTGGTGATACTGGTCGCGTCGCGCGCGACGTTCCTTCCCGAGGTCGTCCGCGAGGTCGCGCAGGTCCCGCTGTCGTTCGCGGCCGCGTGCGCGTCGTACTTCTTCGTCGAGCGCCCGTTCCTGAGGTTGAAGGAGCGGTTCGCGAGCCGCAGGGTCGTCATGCCGGAGCGAGGGCCGGGCCGCTTCCCCTTCGACCCCGAGCCGAGCGCATGACGGTCACCGAGCGCGACGTCGAGGCCCTCGTGCCGCTGCTCGGCGGGGCCGCGCAGCCCGTCCACATGCCCGTCGGCGAGGCCGCCGGGGTCGGGGGCGGAGACGTGGACTGCCTCGTGTGGGACCTCGACCCGACGTGGCCCGTGCGGGCACCGCGCGGATGGCGTCTCGTACAGACGATCCGCTACGACGTCCTCGCCTGGTACTGGGTCCTCGAGCGGGACGGCGACGCGCTGGCCGTCGACGCGCTGGCCGACCCAGGCGGGATCGGACAGTACCGGTGGCCGGTCGGACCAGACTCCTTGCCGCTCACGGCGGGTGAGCGGGCCGGCTACCTCACCGCGAAACGGATCCGCAAGGGGATACGCGATCCCGGCGAGTGGGCGCGCATCGGTGCGCTCGCGGCCGAGGATCCGGACGGCTTCCGGTCGTCGTTGCGCGCGCCGTTCGGCGCCCACGCCGAGGCACTGGCGAGCGAGGTCCTGTCGGGCGGGCTTCCCGCCGCGGGATGGGACGAGGCGCGGCGGCGGCAGCGCGCGCGCTCCGCCGCGTCCTCGGTCCGCCTCGCCGTCCAGAAGGGGGGCCGCGCCCTCGGCCGCTGGCTCGCGCCCACCGGGTTCACCGTCCTGCTCGTCGGCCCGGACGGCACCGGCAAGTCGAGCGTCGCCGAGGCGGTGCGGCGCGAGTGCGCGCCGTTCTTCCGCCGCACCGAGTCGCAGCACTGGCGGCCCGGGCTGCTGCCGCGGTCCGGCGACGTGAGCGGCGCGCCGCAACGCGACGTGACGCAGCCGCATTCGGGAGGGACCCGCGGGACGGCCGCGTCCCTCGTCGCCGCGGCGTACCACTGGGGCGACTTCTTCCTGGCCGGCTGGACGACGGGTCGCGCCCGCCTCGTGCGCTCGACGCTGGTCGTCGCCGAGCGCGGGTGGCACGACCTCGCGGTGGACCCGCGGCGTTACCGGCTGGACGTCCCGCCGGGGCTCGTTCGAGCGGCCGGCCGCCTCCTTCCGCGACCGGACCTCGTCTGCGTCCTCGACGTGACCCCCTCAGTGGCGGTCGCGCGCAAGCCGGAGCTTCCCGAAGAGGAGGTCGCGCGACAGGCCGAGGCGTGGCGGCGCGACCCTCCGCCCGCCCGCGCCAGGGTCGTGATCGACGCGGACCGTTCTCTGGACGAGGTCGTCGCCGGCGTCCGCGCCGCGGTCCTGGACGGAATGAACGAGCGCGCGCTCCGCCGGCTCGGCCCCGGGTGGGCGGGTCTCCCGAGGTCGTCCCACCCGCGCTGGTGGATCCCGCGGGGGCCGGCGCCCGCTGCGGCGGCGGGCCTCGCGGTCTATCACCCCGTGACGCCTGCGGGACTGGCGGGGTGGGCGGTCGCGCGGACGGTGGCGCGCGCCGGCGCCCTCTCGGTGTGGCCGCGGGGACGCGGTCTCCCGGAAGAGGTCCGCGCGCGCCTCGCCCCGCACGTGCCGCCGCACGGCTCCGTGGCGCTGCTGCGAGCGAACCACCCCGGCCGCTACGTGGCGCTGATCCTGACGCGCGACGGCTCGCCGGCCGCCGTCGCGAAGGTCGCGCTCGACGCCGCGGGCGCGGCGGCCCTGTTCGCCGAGGCCGACGCGCTCGAAGGCCCGGCGCGTTCGTTGCCCGGCCCCCTGCTCGCGCCGCGCGTGTCCCACGCGAGCGCAGGCCTGCTCGTCACCGACGCCGCCGTGTGGCGGCCGCGGGCGCGTCCGTGGCGGTTGCCCCCGGAGGTCGCCGGCGCGCTGGGGGAGTGGTTCGCCGCGACCGGCGCGTCGCACGGCGACTTCGCGCCATGGAACCTGCTCCGGACGCGGTCCGGGTGGACGCTCGTCGACTGGGAGTCCGGAGACCCGGAAGGCGCGCCTTTCGAGGACGTCTTCCACTGGTTCGTGCAATGCCACGCGCTCCTGGGCCGGCTCGACCGCTCGAGCTTGCTGCGCGGATTGGAAGGTCTCGGGCCGTTCGGGACCGCGCTGGCGGCGTACCGCGCGGGGGCGCGGTTGGCCGCGGCCCCCCTCGCCGAGCGGTTCCGCGATTACCTCGAGCGCTCCCGCGCCCGTCTGCCCGTGGACACGCCGGACGGCGCGCGGGGCCGGAACGCCAGGGACGCGCTCCTGCGCGACCTCCGGCTCTAGGACCCGGCGCTCAGTCGGTACCCGTAACGCCGGAGCAACGGTCCGGTGAGCGCGGTGACGAGGGCTCGGTCCCGCACCGGCTGCGCGTTCCGCCACTCGTCGTCGCGCCGCAGCTCGACGGCCCCCGCGGTGAACCTGTCGGGGTTGCCGGCCACCGTGTGGCCGCTCGTGAGGACGACCGAGCGGTCGCCCGCGAACGGGTCGACCCCGGGGTCCTCGTCGACGAGCTCCATTACGGCGCGGAACGCGGCCCGGGGGTCGGACACGAAGTCCTCGTAGCGCAGCAGCATCGCCCGCGGACCCATCTTCCGGCGCACGGCGTCGGCCGCGAGGTTCCACCGGTCCCAGTTCAGGGAGCTGCGCAGCGGGCTGAAGCGCGGCATCAGGCCGCGGCCCTCTCCCCCCGCCCTCTGCTTCCTCCTCTGCCACGAGAACGCGACCGCGCGCGGGTCCCTGACGACGTGGACGACGAACGCCTCGATAGTCGGCGAGCTCGCCAGCACCGCCGCTATCGACGGCTGCTTGGTCGAGTCGACGACCAGGCGCGCGCCGGCGGCCGAGGCGACCGCCGCATAGAGCTCCTCGCACAGCGCGAGGTACCGCACGTGGGGACGCCGGAGCATCGCGCGGGTCCTCGCCACCCCCGTGACGGCGCGGTGCGCGGCCGAGACCTCTTCCGGGTCCCAGCCGCGCGTCCCGTAGAGCTCGCCGGAGACCGCGCTCCACAGGGGACACTCGTTCGTGTCGCGGCCGCACCCGCAATGCAGGACGTTCGGCGGCGGCCACCCCAGCATCGTGTGCAGCTCTCCCGCGGCGAGCATCCCGGGTGGCTCGCCGAAGAGGCGGTTCATGACCGTGGTGCCGCTACGGCCCCAGGCGGTCAGGTACAGGACCTTGGTCACAGATAGCCGAGGTCACGCAGGTGGCTCTCGACGACGGCTTCCTCGTCCTCCGTCATCCCCGAGCCGGTCACGCGCGTGCTCGTCAGCTCGTCGAGCCTGCCGCGCAGCGTCTCGGCGACGGCGGGATGCTCCGCCGAGAGATCGCGCGTCTCGTCGGGCACGCGGTACAGGGACTCGCGTCCCAGCTCGCGCACGAGCTTCCACTCCGACGTCCTCAGGCACACGATCGGGTCGTCGTCGGACCTCACCACCTCGCCGGCTTCGACGTACGCGGGCTCCTCGGGCAGGTCCGCACCGCTCCACAGCGGTGCGAGGCTGCGCCCGTCGGCGGTCGGCATCGAGGCGCCGCAGAGGGCCGCGATCGTCGGCGCGACGTCGACGTGACGGACCTGGTCGGGAACGACGCGGTGGGGGATGCCCGGACCCGCGACCAGCAGCGGCACGCGGACGAGGTGCTCGTAGACCGCGTGGCCGTGCCCGAGGGTGTTGCGCGCGAGCCAGCGGTCGAGGCCCCGCGCCCGACCGCCCAGACGGAGCCGCGGGTACAGCTTGCGCACGGCCCACGTCACGACCCGCTCGCGGCGGGAGTCCGGGAACTGCTCGCCGTGGTCGCCCGTGACGACGACGACGCAATCGTCCCGCTGGAGGAACGGCGCGAGGCCCTCGTCTACCGCGGTGACGACGCGCTCGTACCCGGCGCGGTCCCACCTCTCGCGGAAGTCCGGCGGCGCCCTGAACGGGTTGTGGACCTCCCACACGTGGAGCAACCCCATCCACGGCTCGGGCAGATCGGCGAAGGCGCCGAGCACCTCGTCCCTCCAGGCGAGGAACTCGCCGGACACGCGGTGGCGCGAGGACGCGAAGCCTCGGGTCACGTCGGTCTCGGGGAGGAGGGGCCCCGTGACCTCGGCGCGCGTGTGGTACCCGGCGGCGCCGAGGGCCTCTGCGAGGGTCGTCACGTCGGGCGACAGGCGATAGCCGTGCAGCCCCCGCAACCCGTGCTTCATGGGGTAGCACCCGGTCAGCATGGCGGCGAAGCTCGGCGTCGTCATCGTCGCGGTGGCGATGCACTGCTCGAAGAAGACGCCCCGCTCCGCCACGGAGTCCAGCACGGGGGTAGCGACGTGCCGGCCCTGGACCGAGTCGGCGCGCAGCGTGTCGATCACGACGAACAGCACGTTCGGACGCGTCATGCGATGTCCTTCACCTCGACGAGGCCCGAGTAGACGCCTTCGAGCGCACTCTTGTGTGCTCGAGGGGTCAGGTGCTCGGAAGCGTATCTCCGTGCGCGCTCGCCCATCTCCGCAGCCGCGTCGCCGCTCATTGCTTCGATCCCGCGCGCCAGGGCCGCGACGTCGCCGGCGGGAGTCACGATGCCCCGGCCGTCCCCGGCGAGCTCGGGGAGGCCGCCCTTGTCCGACACGAGCAGCGGTATCCCGCGGGCCATGGCCTCGAGCGCGGCGAGCGGGGCGTTCTCGTGCCACACCGACGGAAGAGCGAGATAGAGCGCGTCGGCGAGCACCGCCGCCACCTCGTCGGGGTCGAGCCGCCCGAGGAAGCGCGTGCGGTCGAGACCTCGTGCGCGCGCGGCCTCGCGCAGCTCGGTCTCGACGGGACCGTCGCCGACGATCCGGAACTCGGGGTCGCCGGCGCGCTCGAGCGCGGCGAGCAGGACGTCGATGCCCTTCTCCGCGGAGAGCCGCCCGAGGTAGACGCCGAACCGGCCGCCCCCCCGTCGCGGCGCCTCCGGCAGGTCGGTGAAGTTCCTCACGGTGACCAGCTTTCGTTCCGGGATGCCCCAGCCCGCGAGCGTGTCGCGCACGTGCTCGCTAGGGGTCACGTACGCGTCGACGTCGCGCTCGAGCTTCCTCACGAACCGGTGGACCCACAGCGTCGACGCGTACGCGGCCCCCTGCGCGCGGCTGGGGAAGCACCGGTGCAGGACCGCGTTCACGTGGTTGCCGCCCGTGCAGCGGGTGCAGATCTCGCCTTCGGTGAACAGGAACCCGTTGGGGCAGCGGAGCCGGTAGTTGTGGACGGTGACGACGAGGGGGATGCCGAGCGTGCGGGCCGCGAGGTGCACGGACGGCCCGAGGGCGGGATAGGGGTTGTGCAGGTGGACGACGTCCGGCCGGAACGCACGCATGGTCGCCTCCACCGAGCGGCGGTGCGACGCGCTCCCGACCATCCTCCTCGCCGTGGCGAGCCCCGGCGTGAGGTCCTCGTTGCGCTCGGAGAGGAGCGTGACGTCGTGGTCGTCCTGCAGCAGGTCGAGCTGCTGGCGGACGTACCGGTCCTCGCCGCCGGCCACCCGGTAGAAGCTGTGCGCGATGAGGATCCTCAAGCGGTCTCCAGTGGCGGCGTTCCAGGGACGGAGGGAGCCTACGCGCTGAGGGCGGCCCGGGGGCCGCCCTCGGTCCGAACAGGTTCGACTACCGCCGGTGCCGGTGCACCCTGGCGGGGCTAGTCGCCGCGAGGCACGTCGTGCCGTTCGCCTCGTCGGTGAACTGCGTCGACCTCAGCCGGTAGCGGCCGGTCCGGTCGGCGACCTTCCTCGAGAACGTCCCGTTCTCGTTCGTCGTCACGTCCGCGATCGTCCGGAACCGGCCCTTCGAGTACCGCTGGATCTGGATGGGCGTGCCGACACCGCATGTCCCGCCCGTCGTGTCGCCGGGGCCCTCGACGCCGCCGCTCACCACGACGTGCTTCCTGAGGTTCAGGAACAGCACGGGCTGGAGCTCGCCCGGAGGCTCGCAGTCCACCTCGCACCCCGGCCCGGCCTGCCAGTCGGCGCGGTCGAAGCCCACGGTCGTGCTCGCGGGGCTGAGCGGGGTCGCCTCGTTGCCGGGCTCGCCGGGCATGACGAAGATGCGACCGACCGAGTTGATCCCGGCAGGCTGCTTGGTGAACGCGATCTTCGTCCCGTCCGGCGACCACGCCGGCTCGTAGTTGAAGTTGGCGTCCGTCGTCAGCTGGTCCTTGCCGGTCCCGTCCCAGCTCATCGTGTGGATCTGGTCCCGGCCGGCGTCGTCCTGGCTCGAGTAGGCGAGCATGTCGAAGCTCGGGTGCCAGTTCGGGCCGAAGTCGTTGTCGTTGTTGTTCGTGAGGTTGGTCTTGCCGGTCCCGTCCGGCGCCACCGTCCAGACGTCGGAGTCCAGGCTGTTGGGGTCGGACCCCTCGAGGCTGACGTAGGCGATCAGGTCGCCGTGGCCGGTGCCGTCGTTGCCGAACGCGGGGGCCCAGTCGTCGGCCTCGTTGTTCGTGAGGTTGACCGGCGTGAACCCCGGGTCGGTCAGGTCCCTCATGTAGATGTCCTGGTCGCCGTCGGCGTTGCTCACGTACACCAGGTAGCGCCCGTCGAACGAGAAGGCCGGATCGGTGTCGACCGCCTCGCCCGAGGTGATCGGGGTCTCTTCGGCCGTCTCGAGGTCGACCATGACGATGTCGCCACCGCGCGAGTAGACGAGGCGCTCGCCGTCGGCGTCGGTGGCGAAGTTGGAGAACTCGGTCAGGTTGCCGCCGACGGTGCCGCCGATCTGACCGTTCGCGTCGAGCCTCACGATGCTCGTGTCGGTGCCGTCGTACTGGACGGCGAAGACGTCCCCGTTCCCGCCGGGCCACGATGCCGCCGCCGGCGTCGACGCGCCCAACGGGAGCGCCGCTGCTACGAGTGCCGCCGCTCCTGCCAGACGCAGGACGCGCGCAGATGCCATACGAGTAGCCCCCTCGGGTCGCCGGTTCGGTCCACCGGAGACAACCATGGGGGCCCGGGGGCGGCAATGCGTATTTCAGGCGGCTCCCGGACGCGAAAACGGCCCCCGGGCGGATGGGGGCCGTTTTCTGCGGAACGCTTCCCTGCCGGTCGCGGGTCCGGCGGAAAGCGTATGGGTGCGATTCGTCAGGCGGTGCCGCGCCCCACGGCGATACGGCGGTACACGAAGAGGAGCGCCACCGCGGCGATGATGCCGCCGATCATCTCGGTGCCACCCGTGTCGCCGAACCCGGCGGCTTTCCACAGGTATCCACCGATGAGGGCGCCGACGACGCCGACTACCAGCGTGCCGAGGAGGCCGATCGGGTCACGCCCGGGGAGGATCAGCCTTGCGATGATGCCGATGACCAGTCCCGTGACGACGAGCCAGACGATCTCCATTGCGTCTCCTTCCGTTCGGTCTGTCGCACGGGGTCTACCCGTAATAACGAGCGCCGAAACCGGAGAGTTGCTGCCCGAATCCTCTGCGTAGCCAAACACACGCAGAACGACGTGTCTGTGATTTCCCCGGACTTATCCGGCCGGGGCCCAGGAGAAAGCCCGCTCCTCGGGGCGGCCCTGCGCGTAGCGCCGCTGGAGCCCGCCCGCGTGGCGGTAGGCCTCGCGCAGCAGCTCCTCGTCCGCGACCTGGACGAACCGGTAGGAGTAGCCGCGGGGCCCGACGTCGACGAGCGCGTAGCCGAACGGGAAGTCGCGCGGGATCCCGACCTCGACGCAGGGCACCCGACCGAACCGCCTCGTGATCGCGTTGCGGTGGGTGTGGCCGGCGAAGACGCCCCAGACGGCGCCGGAGTCGGCGACCGCGTGGAGCCTGCCCGAGTCGGCGTCCCTGAGCCCGAACAGGATCGGCGGGAAGCCGGCGTAGGGCTGGGGCGGATGGTGGAGGAACACGAAGGCCGGCGGGCCACCCGGCTCGGCCACCTGCGCCAGGATCTCGTGTTGCGGCACGGTGAGGGAGCCGCGAACGATCGCTCCTCCGGGCAGGTCCAGGAAGCTGCCGGTGACGAGGTCGAACGCGGTGAACGGCGAGGCGAGGTGGGTCGCCGAGTCGAGGACGGCGAACCTCCAGCCCCGGTGCTCGAGGAGGACGCCGTCGGCCTCGCGGCCGAAGCTCGCCGAGTAGAAGGTGCGTCCCGTGAGGTCCCTCTCGCCGAGCGCGAGGACGTCGTGGTTGCCCATCATCGTCGCGACCGGCATCTCGAGCCGTTCGAGGAGCTTCGCCGCACGGTCGAACTGGTCCTGCTTGCCCTCGTCGGTGATGTCGCCGAGCTGGACCACCAGCTCCACGCCGGAGCGGTTGAGGTCCGCGATCGCGGCCTCGACGAGAGGCTCCGCGCGGGGCGACCCGACGTGCAGGTCGCCGAGGATCCCGAACCGGAAGACGGCGTCGTCCGGAGGGTCGACCGGGGGGACCGCCAGCGGCTCGTACGGCGGCACCTCGGGCAGGCTCTCCGGCCACTGCAGGGACTGCCGGTCCTCGTCCGAGAGCGACTTCAGGCGGTCGCCGTCGTCGACGAGCGGGGCGAGGTGGCCGTCGACCCAGTCGGAGAGGCGGGCCATGAAGAGGGGTCCGAGCGGGTCCCCGCCGAGGGGGCCTACGACGCCGTCGATCCATGCGGCGTGGAGGGGGACGAGCGGCTCGTCGGGCTTCTTGTTACGGGCCGTGAGGGCGTCTCCCGCGATCGCCGCACGTGTGACGGCGATCTCGGCGGACCTCCCGTAGCGAGGATCGTGGTCCGCCCAGCCGGCCAGGACCTGGCCGCGGGCGGTCTCGATGAGCCAGCACGAGCGGAGGAGGTCGACGAAGAGGTCCTCGGGGAGCGACTCGAGGAGCCGGGTGTCCATGGCCGGGAGGATAGCGGGGGCCGCCCCGCATCCCTCGCGTGGGCAACGAGCCCCGGTTTCCGCACCTCCTTGCGCACACGGCGCGGCCCGGCGAGAATCGAGGCACTTCCCCGCAGGTTTGCCGTCCGCGCGCGCCCGGGGGAGATCGCCACGTGAGCATGACCGAGGTCCACCGAACGACCGATTGGGACCACTACTTCCTGAACATCGCGCGGGAGACCGCGAGCCGTTCGAACTGCGTCCGGCGCCAGCACGGTGCGGTGATCGTGCGGAACAGGCGGATAAAGAGCACGGGCTACAACGGCCCCCCCTCGGGCCACGCGCACTGCGACCAGGGCGCGTGTCCGAGGGCCACGTCGGACGCGCCGAGTGGCTGGGGGCACGACAACTGCGTCGCGATCCACGCGGAGGCGAACGCGATCCTGTATTCGTCGCCGGAGCAGCGCGAGGGGGCGAGCATCTACATCACGGGGGTGCCCTGCTTCACGTGCGCGAAGCTCATAGCGAACTCGGGGATAACCGAGGTGGTAGCGACCGGGGAGCCGTACGAGGACTGGGTCCGAGTGCGCACGTTCCTGCAGGACTGCGGAGTAAGGGTCCGGCTGGTGGCCTAGCCGGCCCGGCGCGTTCGCGCTCTCGCACCACCGTTACGAAGTCGTTACGCGGCCCCCGAAATCTCTTCTTGCGGCTAGGTTCGTCGTCGGCTAAACCGGGCAAAACCGCCACCACCGAACCGAGCCCAGCGACTCCGGGAGGGGGCCGAAGAAACCGTGGGGGAGATCGTCCTCGATCAGGTCACGAAGGTCTACCCGGACGGCACCCGCGCCGTCGACACGCTCGACCTCGGCATCGAGGACGGCGAGTTCATGGTCCTTGTCGGCCCCTCCGGGTGCGGCAAGTCCACCGCCCTCCGCATGGTCGCCGGGCTCGAGGCGATCAGCGACGGCGAGCTCAGGATCGGCGGCAAGGTCGTCAACGACGTCCCGCCGAAGGACCGCGACATCGCCATGGTCTTCCAGAACTACGCCCTCTACCCCCACATGACCGTCTACGACAACATGGCGTTCGGGCTCAAGCTCGCGAAGCGCGACAAGGGCGACATCGACGAGCGCGTGAAGCGGGCGGCACGCATCCTCGGGCTCGAGGAGTTCCTCCCGCGCAAGCCCCGCGCCCTCTCCGGCGGACAGCGCCAGCGCGTCGCGATGGGGAGGGCCATCGTCCGGGAGCCCCAGGCCTTCCTGATGGACGAGCCGCTCTCGAACCTCGACGCCAAGCTCCGGGTCAACATGCGCTCGGAGATAGCGCGCATCCAGCACGACCTGAACGTCACGACGATCTACGTGACGCACGACCAGGTCGAGGCGATGACGATGGGCGACCGCGTCGCGGTCATGAAGAGGGGCGTGTTGCAACAAGTGGGAACGCCCCAGGAGCTCTTCGGTCGCCCGGCCAACCTCTTCGTCGGAGGCTTCATCGGCAGCCCGTCGATGAACTTCGCGTCGTCGCGGCTCGAGAAGACCGGCGACGGCTTCCGCGTCGACGTGGCGGGTCACTCGATCGACGTCCCGCGCTCAGTCCTTGACGAGCGCCCGGCTCTCGACGGCTACGCGGGCAAGGAGGTCGTCGTCGGCATCCGGCCCCAGGACTTCGAGGAGGCGAGCTTCGCCGGCCCGGGCGCCGCCGGGTCACGGCTCCGCGTCCGCGTGGACCTCGTCGAGGGCCTGGGGACGCAGACGCTCCTGCACTTCGAGCTCGACACCCCGGTCGTCCTCACCGAGGACATGAAGGAGCTCGCCGCGGACGCGGGCGAGGAGGTCGAGAACCTCGAGCAACGGGCGGAGCAGGGAAAGAGCCAGTTCGTCGCCGAGGTCGACCCCAAGTCGGCCGTGCGCAGCGGCGAGATGGCCGACCTCGTGATCGACGCGACCCAGATGCACTTCTTCGACATCGATACCGGACTCGGCATCTACGGGCAGAGCGGCTAGAGGAGGAGGGGGCACATGAGGCTCGACAAGAGGTTCTGGATCCTGTTGGCGGCGCTGGTCTTGCTCGCCGCGGCGTGCAACTCCGGCGGAGGCACCGACACCGAGGAGAACGGCGACCAGCAGGCGGAGGAAGGCGGGGAGGCGATCGAGGTCGCGGCGGTGTGGACCGGCGCCGAGCAGGAGCGCTTCACCGCGGTCCTCGAGGCGTTCACCGAGGAGACCGGCATCGAGGCGTCCTACCGTTCGGCCGGCGACGACATGGCGGCGTTCCTCGGGACGCAGATCGAGGGCGGGAACCCGCCCGACGTCGCGATCGTGGCCCAGCCCGCGCTGGTCGAGCAGCTCGCCGACGACGGTTCGCTGCAGCCGCTGGACGAGGACGTCGTAGCCGGGCTCGACGAGAACTTCGCGACGGTGTGGAAGGACATCGGGT
Source organism: Actinomycetota bacterium (assembly GCA_036258555.1). Taxonomy (GTDB): domain Bacteria; phylum Actinomycetota; class CADDZG01; order CADDZG01; family WHSQ01; genus JALZEG01. Next base: position 42,093 of record DATADL010000344.1, read on the forward strand.
CCGTCGACGGGGAGCCCTACGCCGTCTACTTCAAGGTCGCGAACAAGTCGACGTGGTGGTACAACACGGCCGTCTTCGAGCAGGCCGGCGTCGAGCCGCCGCAGGACTGGGACGAGCTCCTCGAGACCGCACAGACGGTCAACTCGTCGGGCACGCCGTTCGTCTCGATCGGGGGCGCCGACGGGTGGACGCTCACCGACTGGTTCGAGAACATCTACATCCGCACCGCGGGACCCGAGGCCTACGACCAGCTGACGAACCACGAGATCCCGTGGACCGACGACACCGTGAAGACCGCGCTCGAGACGTGGGGCGAGCTCGTGGGAGACGAGGCGAACCTCGCCGGCGGCACCAACGGCGCGTTGAACACGACGTTCGAGGAGTCCGTGACGCAGACGTTCGCGGATCCGCCCGCGGCGGCAACCGTGTACGAGGCCGACTTCGTCGCGGGGATCATCAGCGCCGACACGAACGCACAGGCCGAGCAGGACTTCAACTTCTTCACGTTCCCGACGATCGACGGATCGGCCCCCGCGGTCGTCTCCGCCGGTGACGGCGCCGTCGTCCTGAGCGACAACCCCTCCGCGCAGCGGTTCGCGGAGTTCCTCACGACGCCCGAGGCAGCCGAGGTCTGGGCGTCCGAGGGCGGCTTCATCTCGCCGAACGAGAACCTCGACACGTCGGTGTACCCGGACGACATCTCGCGCGAGATCGGCGAGGCCGTCGTCGCGGCGGGCGAGGACGTCCGGTTCGACATGTCGGACCTCGTCCCGCCGGAGTTCGGCGGCACCACGGGCCAGGGGCTCTGGAAGCTGTTCCAGGACTTCGTGAAGGACCCGTCGGACGTGAACGGCGTCACCCGCGAGCTCGAGGCCGCAGCCAGGCGCGCCTACAGCTAGCGAGCAGCGATGGCGTCGACCGCAGCAGACGTAACGGCGACCGCGGCCCCCCGGCGGGCGATCAAGCTCCAGCCGCCCCCCGGGGGCGCCAAGCGGTGGATGGCCCTCCTGTTCCTGTTCCCCGCGCTGTTGCTGCTCGGTGCGGTCGTCGTCTACCCGACGATCGACACGTTCGCCCAGAGCTTCCAGGACTCCGACCGTCTCTGGGTCGGGCTCGACAACTACGAGGACCTCGTCGACACGGGGCGTGTGCGGCAGGCGATCCAGAACAACGCGATCTGGGTCGCGACCGCGCCAGCGATCATCACCGGGCTCGGCCTGATGTTCGCGATCCTCACGGAGCGCGTGCGGTACCAGACGGCGATCAAGATCGTCGTGTTCATGCCGATGGCGATCTCGTTCCTCGCGACCGGGGTCATCTGGAGGCTCATGTACGAAGAGGACCCCGGCCGCGGGTTGCTGAACGCCGTCGCGCAGGTCGGCGCCGACGCCGTGTCCGGACCCGGCGCTTACCCGGACGCGACGATCGTGCCGGACGCGCCCGTCGTGAAGGAAGGGGGCGCGGTCGTGTCGACCGAGCCGGTGGCCCCCGGCGGCGTCGCGGCGCTGCCGCTCGTGGGGATGACCGAGGAGGAGCTGCCGTCCGACGCCGTGCAGGCCTCGGAGCCTTCCGTTCCGGAGGGGGCGGTCGGCGCGGTCGTCTGGCGCGACTTCAGACCCGGCGGGGGAGAGATCGGAGTCGTCGAGGAGGAAGAGCTCGGGCTCCCCGGCGCGACCGTCGAGCTCGTCGACGACGGAGAGGTCGTGGCGAGCGAGACGACCGGGCCCGACGGGAGCGTCGTATTCGAGGACCTCGGGTCCTCCGGGCCGTTCCAGGCCCGCGTTGCCGAGGCGACGTTCGCAGCCGGGTTCCAGGGGATCAGCTGGCTGTCTCCCGGGCTCGTGACCCCGGCGATCATCGGCGCGTTCTCGTGGATGTGGACCGGCTTCGCCGTGGTCGTGATCGCGGCGGGGCTCGCAGCGCTTCCGCGCGACGTGCTCGAGGCGGCACGCGTCGACGGCGCGAACGAGTGGCAGACCTTCCGCCACGTGACGCTGCCCCTGCTCGCACCCGTGCTCGGCGTCGTCTTCGTGACGCTCGTGATCAACGTGCTGAAGATCTTCGACATCATCCTCGTGACCGCGCCGGGCGCCAGCCAGGACGAGGCGAACGTGATCGCGCTCGAGATGTGGAAGACGTCGTTCACGTCGGGGAACTTCGGCCTGGGGAGCGCGGTCGCCGTCGTGCTGTTCCTCATGGTGATCCCCGTCATGGCCCTGAACATCCGGCGCTTCAGGAGGGCCGAGTAGTGGCCGTGGCGGCTCCCGTGGAGAGGAGGACGACGAGCCAGAGGCTCGTGCGGTTCGTCTCGCGCTCGCCGGTCCACGTCGTCCTGGTCCTGCTGGCGCTGTTCTGGATGACGCCGACGTTCGGCCTGCTGGTGACGAGCTTCCGGTCGGGCGCCGACTCGAACACGAGCGGGTGGTGGACCGCGCTCACCGACCCGGGGCAGCTCACGCTTCAGCCCTACAAGGACATCCTGGCGAACGACGGCCTCGTGCAGAGCCTGCTGAACACCGTCTACATCACGGTCCCGACGACGGTGCTGCTCGTGCTGGTCGCCGCGCTCGCGGCCTACGCGTTCGCGTGGATCGAGTTCCGCGGCCGGGAGGTCCTGTTCCTCGTCGTCGTCGCCCTTCTCGTCGTCCCGCTGCAGATGGCGTTGATCCCGATGGCGCGGCTGTTCGGCGACCTGGGGATCTTCGGGACGACCTGGGCCGCGATCCTCTTCCACGTAGCGTTCGGGCTTCCGTTCGCGATCTTCCTGCTGCGCAACTTCTTCATCGGGCTCCCGCACGAGCTGTTGGAGGCGGCGCGCATCGACGGAGCGTCCGAATGGCAGATCTTCACGCGCATCGTCCTCCCGCTGGGCATGCCGGCGATCGCGGCGCTCGGGATCTTCCAGTTCCTCTGGACGTGGAACGACCTTCTGGTCGGGCTCGTGTTCACGGGCGGCGACAACATCCCGATAACGGTCTTCATCCGCGACCAGCTG
>DATADL010000345.1:0-5232 GCA_036258555.1 Actinomycetota bacterium
GGCCTTCCGCCACGCGTCCAGCAGCGTGGGGAGGTTCTTGCGCGGCTCGATCGTGCCGGTCGCGACCGCGTAGGGAGGCCGGATCCCGAGCTCCGCGAGCGCCGCCTCGCCGAGGGCGGCAGCGCCGAAGAAGACCGGCGCCACGCCCTCTGCGGTCACGTGGATACGTCCCTCGGGGACGCCGAGGCGACCGGCGACCTCGGCGGCGATAGCCGCGGTCGGCACGAGCACGGCCCCCGCCCGCGCGACGGACCACGGCACGAGGTCGCGCAGCCGGTGCCCGCCCGGCCACGTGTCGTCGCGGAAGAACGACAGGTCGTGCACGGTGACGGCGCCGGGCGTCTCCGCGAGCGCGGGGAGCACGAAGTTCGTCGCGTGGACGAGGTCGACGGGGCCGGTCAGGCGCTCGATCGGGGGCCGGTCGAAGCGACGCCACGCCGCCCGTGCGACGCGGGCCGGCACGCGCCACCTGCGCACGCCCGCGGTCCGCGGCGCTCCCCAGGAGACGGCGAAGCGCACGATCTCGACGCCGCGCTCGCCGAGCGCGCGTGCGAGCTCGTCCGCGTAGCGGCCGACACCGGTAGGCGTGTCGAGCAGCGGCGCCGCGTCGTAGCCGACCCGCACCGGAAAGAGAGACCTAGACGGCTACGGACTCGGCTTCGGCGCGGTTCGCCCGGTACCACTCGATCGTCCGCCGGAGGCCCTCCTCCAACGGCATCTGCGCCTCGAACCCGAACTGCTCCCGCGCCCTCGTCGCGTCGACGCGCCGGCGCGGCTGCCCGTCCGGCTTCGATGGGTCCCATTCGAGGGTCCCCTCGAAGCCGGTGAGCTTGGCGATCATCTCGGCGAGGTCCGCGATCGCGACCTCGTGGTCGGCGCCGAGGTTCACCGGCTCCGCGCCGTCGTAGCGCTCCGTGGCACGGACTATCCCCTCGGCGCAGTCCTCGACGTAGAGGAACTCCCTGGTCGCGGCTCCCGTCCCCCACACCGGGATCGTGTCGTCGCCGCGCTCGATCGCGTCGACGCACTTCTTGATCAGCGCGGGGATCACGTGGGACACGGCGGGGTGGAACTTGTCGCCGGGGCCGTAGAGGTTCGTCGGGAGCAGGTAGATCGCGTTCTGCCCGTACTGCGCACGGTTCGCCTGCGCGTGCACGAGCATCGCCTTCTTGGCCACGCCGTAGGGCGCGTTGGTCTCCTCCGGATAGCCGTCCCACAACGCCGTCTCGAGGAACGGCACCGGCGTGTGCTTGGGGTACGCGCAGATCGTCCCGAGCAGCACGGTCTTGCGGGTCCCGGAGACGCGCGCCTGCTCGATCACGTGCGTCCCCATCAACAGGTTCGTGACGTAGAGGTCCGCCGGTGCGGCCATGTTCGCCCCGATCCCGCCGACGCGTGCGGCGAGGTGGATCACGACGTCGGGCCTCGCCTCCTCCCACAGGGCCGCGACCTGGGCGCGGTCGGTGAGGTCGTGCGCACGGCTGCGCGGGACGATCACCTCGTCGACGCCGCGCTCGCGGAGCTTGCGCTGGACGTGCCTGCCGAGGAACCCGTTGCCACCCGTGACCAGGACGCGCCGGCCGGCCAAAGCGGTCATCGCACCATCGTAGGGGACAATCCCCCGGTGGAACCGCTCGAGGAGGCCGGCCGGCCGAGGCGGCTGCGCGTCGCTCTCACGATCGAGCAGTGCTGGCACGACGTCCCGGGCGGAACCGCGGTCGCCGCCCTCGGCATGGCGCGCGGCGTCCTTTCGACCGGAGAGGCCGACGTCGCCGGCGTCTCGGCGCGGCACCGCCGGCCGCCGCCCGAGCCATGGGTACCGCCGTTCGCGGTCCGCTCGATGCCGCTGCCGAGGCCCGCCCTGTACGAGTCGTGGCACCGCCTGCGCGCGCCGAAGGTGGAGCGCGCGACCGGCCGCGTCGACCTGATCCACGCGACGTCGTTCCCCATGCCGCCTCGCTCGGCGCCCGTGGTCCTCACGATCCACGACCTCGCGTGGCTTGCGGACCCGTCGCACTTCACCCGGCGCGGGGTGAGCTTCTTCCGGCGCGGCCTCGACCTCGCGCTGCGCGACGCGGACCTCGTGACGTGCCCGTCCGAGACGACGCGAGCCGACTGCGTCCGCCAGGGCTTCGCGCCGGAACGCGTCCGCGTCGTCCCCCTGGGCGTGGACGCCGCCAGGCCGGCCCCGCAACGGGTCGAGGAGGTCACGCGCCGCTACGGCCTCACGCGTCCCTACGTCCTGTGGACGGGCACGATCGAGCCCCGCAAGAACCTCGGCGGCCTCGTGGAGGCGTACCGGCTGCTCGACGCCGATCTCGACCTCGTCCTCGCCGGACCGCGGGGCTGGAACGAGGACCTGGACGCGCGCCTCGGCGCGGCGCGCGAGCGCGTGCACGTCCTGGGCTTCGTCCCCGCCGCAGACCTGCCGCCGCTCTACGCGGGCGCATCGGTGTTCTGCTTCCCCAGCTTCATGGAAGGATTCGGCTTCCCGGTCCTGGAGGCGATGGCGCAGGGCACGCCGGTCGTCACCTCGGCGGGCACCTCGACCGAGGAGCTCGCCGAAGGAGCGGGGATCCTCGTCGACCCGCGCGACCCGCAGTCGATCGCCGCCGGGATGGCCGAGGCCTGTGAGCGCCGCGACGAGCTGTCGGCCGCGGGACGGGAGCGCGCGCAGGGCTACACGTGGGAGCGGACGGGGCGGTTGCTCGTGGAGGCGTACCGGGAGGTCGCGTAGGTGCGGAAGGTCGGGATCAACCTGCTGTGGATGGTGCCCGGCGTGGTCGGAGGGTCCGAGACGTACACGACCCGGCTGCTGAGCGGCCTCGCCGAGCACTCGTCGCCGGACCTCCACTACACGCTGTTCACGCTCCCGCAGTTCTCCACCGCTCACCCCGAGTTCGCCGCGGAGTTCGACCTCGCGTTCGCGCCGGTGACGGGCCAGTGGAAGTCGTTCCGCGTCGCGGGCGAGAACTCGTGGCTCGCGGCGCAGGCGCGCGTGAAGAAGATCGACCTCCTGCACCACGCGGGAGGGACGATGCCGCTCGTCCACAGCGCGCGGCCGGTGCTCACGATCCACGACCTCCAGTACCTGTTCTATCCGGAGTACTTCACGCGCACGAAGCTCACGTGGCTGCGCCAGATGGTGCCGCGCTCGGCGGAGGCCGCGCGCGTGATCCTCGTGCCGAGCGAGTTCACGCGCCGCACGGTCATCGAGCGCCTCAACATCGACCCGAGCGTCGTCATCGTCGTGCCGCACGGGATCTCGCCGCGCGAGCCGCGGGGGCCGGTCCCGGACCTGCGCGACCGGTACGACCTCCACGGGCCGATCTTCCTGTACCCCGCCGCGTCGTACCCGCACAAGAACCACCTGCTCCTGCTCGAGGCGTTCAAGCGGCTGCTCGGCACGCATCCGGACGCGCTGCTCGTGCTCACCGGGGCGCGCGCCTACCTCGAGTCGGCGACCGCGAAGCAGATGCACGCCCGCATCGAAGAGGAGGTCCGCACGCTCGGCGTCGAGGACAGCGTCCGGCGTCTCGGCTTCGTCCCCTCCGACGACCTCGACGCGCTCTACCAGGAGGCGGTCGCGACGGTGTTCCCGTCGAAGTTCGAGGGGTTCGGCGCGCCGGTCCTCGAGGCGATGAGCCGTGCCTGCCCGGTGGTCGCGTCGAACGCGACGGCGCTGCCCGAGGTCGTGGGCGACAACGGGCTCCTCGTCTCTCCCGACAACGCCGACGAGTGGGCCGAGACGATGGCGCGCCTGATCGAGGAGGACGACCTGCGCGAGCGCCTCGCGAAGCTCGGCCCCGAGCGCGCCCGGGAGTTCACGTGGGCCAGCTCGGCGACGATCCTCGAGGACGCGTACCGGCACGCGCTGGAGACCACGCTGTGAGGCTCGCCGTCCTCGCGCCCCACTTCGCCCCCGACACGGCCCCCACGGGCGTCGTCGTCACGCGCGTCGTCGAGGAGCTCGCCGCTCGCGGCCACCGGATCGACGTCGTCACGTCGCTGCCCTGGTACCGCGACCACCGCATCGAGCCCGACTACGGAGGCCGGCTCGTGCGGCACGAGGACACGCCGTGGGGACGCATCACCCGCGTCCACCCGTTCCCGAACGAGGACAAGCGCGACGTCCTGCGGCGCGCCGCGGCCTTCGGCGGGTTCAGCGTGCTGGCAGGGCTCGCGGCGGCGCGCGGCGGCCGGCTCGACGGCGTCCTCGCGCTCTCGCCCCCGCTGACCCTGGGCGTCGCCGGATGGGGGGCCGCGCGCCGCAGACGTGCGCCGCTCGTGTTCAACGTGCAGGACGTGTTCCCCGACGTCGCGGTCGAGCTCGGCGTCGTGACGAGCCCGCGCCTGATCGCGGCCGCCTCCGCCCTCGAGCGGTGGGTCTACGACCACGCCGACGCGGTCACGGTGCTGTCCGAGGACCTTCGCGCGAACGTCGCCGGCAAGGCGCGGTCCCCCGACAAGGTGAGGGTCATCCCGAACTTCGTCGACGTGGACGCCGTCGTCCCGGCCGAGCGCGAGAACGCCTACCGGCGCGAGCACGGTTTGGCCGGCAAGACCGTCGTGATGTACGCGGGCAACGTCGGGTTCTCGCAGTCGCTGGACCTCGTGATCGCAGCCGCGGCCGCGCTCGCGCACGAGGAGGACCTCGTCTTCGTCGTCAACGGCGGCGGAGCGGCGCGCGCCGACCTCGAGCGGGCGGCCGCCGGCCTCCCCAACGTGAGGTTCGTCGAGCCGCAGCCGGCCGAGCGCCTCCCGGAGGTCCTCGCCGCGGCCGACGTCCACCTCGTCCCGCTGAAGGCCGGGCTCGCCCGGTCGAGCGTCCCGTCGAAGACGTACTCGATCCTCGCCGCCGGCCGGCCGCTCCTGGCGAGCGTGGACGTGGGCAGCGAGGTCGCCCGGGTCGTCGAGGAGTCGGGGGCGGGAGTGGCCGTCCCGCCGGACGATCCCGAAGCGTTCACGAAGGCGGTCAGGCGGCTGGTCGAGTCGCCCGCCGAGGCGGCCGCGATGGGCGAGGCGGGCCGCCGCTGGGTCGAGCGCTGGGCCTCCCCGGCCCGGGTAGCCGAGGCGTACGAGGAGCTCTTCGCCGAGCTCGTCGTCCGGCGGGATCGCGACCCCCGCCCCCGAGTCCTCGACCACGCGGGCGACCTCGCTCCCCGCGTCGACGCTGGCGATCAGCGGACGGGCCGCGGCGAGGATCGAGTACGTCTTCGACGGCACGCTCGA
>DATADL010000346.1:0-6170 GCA_036258555.1 Actinomycetota bacterium
CCGGGCGCGCCATGCTGTGCAAGGCGGCCGAGCCGCTTCCGATCGAGTTCGTCGTCCGCGGCTACCTGTCCGGATCCGGGTGGCGCGAGTACCAGCGCGACGGCGCCGTCTGCGGCATCGAGCTCCCGAAGGGACTGACCGAGTCGGACCGGCTGCCGCAACCGCTGCTGACTCCGGCGACGAAGGCGCTCGAGGGCCACGACGAGAACGTCACCGAGGCGCGGGCCGCGGCGATCGCGGGGAAGGACCGGTACGCCGCGGCGAAGGAGTACGCGCTCGCGCTCTACACGGCCGCGGCCGATCGCGCGCTCCAGCGCGGCGTGATCATCGCCGACACGAAGTTCGAGTTCGGCGTGTACGAGGGGGAGGTCATCCTCATCGACGAGGTCCTCACGCCCGACTCCAGCCGCTTCTGGCCGCAGGACCGGTACCGTCCGGGCGGGCGCCAGCCGTCGTTCGACAAGCAGTACGTGCGCGACTGGCTCGACTCCACGGGATGGGATCACTCGCCGCCCGCACCGGACCTTCCCCCCTACGTCGTCGAGGCGACCCGCGCGCGCTACGTCGAGGCCTACGAACGGGTGACGGGCAATACCTGGGACCACTGGGACGCTGTGGTCGCCGGCGCCGCCGGATGAGCGCGGCCGCCCCGTCCCGCGGAGGGTCCGCACGATTCGGCGCGACCGTGCGCGGCGTTCTCGTCTCGCCGGGCTCGGGGTTCGTCCCCGCGCTGAAGCGTGCCGAGGCTTCGGAGGAGGCCAGGTCGACCTACGTCCTCGCCGCCCTCGGAGGCGCCGGGGGGATGCTGCTCTGGCTGAAGCTGCGGGCGCTCGTCGGCTTCCGCGCCCTCGCGCCGTCGGACTTCAGCTGGGGCTTCCTCGTCGCGTCGCTTCTGCTCGCCGCGGCGGTCGGTGTCCTGGCACAGCTCGTGTGGAGCTTCGCCGGGCCGAGGGCAGGGGGGCCCGACGCGGGATCGCCCCGCTCGTTCCGTGCCGTGTGGGCGCTGTCGGCCTTTCCGCAGGTCCCCGCGCTGCTCCTGCTCGCGCCTCTGGACCTCCTGCTCGTCGGCGGGAGCGCGTACACCGCGACGGACAGCGGCGACTCGGTAGCGCTTGCATGGCTGGCCCTGTCGACCGCGCTCGCCGTCAGCCTCGCCGCCTGGTCGGTCTACGTCTTCGTGAAGGGCACGCACGCCGCGACCCGCGCGTCCGCCGCGCGGTCGGCGGCGACCGTCGCGCTGGCCGTGCTGTCCGTCGCCGCGGTCGCGGCCGCGGGCGTCGGCGTCCTGCTCGGAATCGACGCGGTCGCAGGCTGACGCGGCCCTCAGGCCGCGACCGCCCTGACCCCGTTCTCGAAGAGGGCGAGGTTGCCGTCTCCGCCCGGGTGGCGTTCGGGATGGTTCATGAGCCCGAGGACGAGCCCGTCGGGCGAGGTGATCCCCGCGACGTCGTCGGTGGAGCCGTCGGGGTTCGCCTGCCGTGGGTATCGCAGCGCCGGGCGCCACCCCTCGTGGCGCTCGAAGACGAACCGTCCCTCGCCGTGCGCGCACGGGAACGTGAGCGTCTGCCCCGCGAGGCCGTTCAGCCAGACGCCGGGGTCGCCCTCGACGACGTGGACCTGGTCGGGCCGGTTGTGGAAGGTGCCGATGTCGTTGTCGACGAGCGTCACGCCCTCGCCGAACAGCCCCGCGCGGACCGCGATCTGGAACCCGTTGCAGATGCACAGCATCGGCTTCGTCTGACAGCGGGCCAGCTGGTCCCTCAGCCGCGTCCTCAGCAACAGGCCCGCGATCGTCCCGGCCCCCAGGTGGTCGCCGTACGAGAACCCGCCGGGGATGCACAGGACGTCCGCGTCGTCGAGCCGTGCGTCGCCGTCGAGGACGGCCTCGATGAACACGAGGCGTGGCTCCGCGCCGACGTGCCGGAAGGCGCGCATGGTCTCGACCTGGCAGTTGGTCCCGGGGAAGTAGAGGACGTTCACCGTCGGCTTCACGCGATCCTCCTCGCGAAGCCGTTCCTCCAGCTCGACTCGACCTCGGCCGTCAGGAGCTCGCGATCGCCGAGCCTGACGCCGAAGACGTCGGTGAGCCTGCCGACGACGCGCGCTTCGAGCTCTTGCGGAAGCCCGCCCAGGTCGCGTTCGTCGATCTCGACCAGGGCGCCGGTCCGGTGCTCGGCGAACAGCGCGCCGGCCGTGGTGCAGTCGCCGGACAGATCGATCCCGAGGCCGCTCGCGAGCGCGCCGACCACGGCGCCGGCCGCCACGCCTCCGGGCCCGATCGTGGTGGCGCTCACGAAGGACCGCCGGGCTTCGCGCAGGGACTGCAGGTAACGGGAGTACGCGGTCGCGTCGGCGTCGTCCAACCCGCACGGCGCGAGGTCGAGGACGCGTCCCGCGACGGTCGCCGCCGGCGACGGCGACGAGGGCCCGACGCGGACCAACAGGTTCCCGGGTCTCTGCCACTGCTCGCGCACGAGGCGGGCGACGTCGTCGATCTTTCCGAGCGCGGTCAGGAAGACCGCGGGTGGGACGCTCACGATCCCGTCCGGCGTCTTCGTCGACCCGGCGGACGAGTCCTTGCCGGATATCACCGGGGTGCCGAAGAGGCCGACCAGCGACGCGAGCTCGTCGACCATCGCGACCAGCCACTCGTCGGCGTGCTCGGCGAGGTCGGGCGTGTAGAAGTTGTCGCACAGGCACACGTCGGCGAGCTCGACGCCCGCGAGGACCTGCGTGCCGACCGCGGCCAGGAAAGACTGTCGCAACGCGCGGACGGGGTCGAGCTCGAAGAGCCACGGGTTGAACGCCGTCGACAGGATCACGCCTGCGGGCGAGGGGTAGAGCGGCGTGCCGGCCCAGTAAGACGCGCGCACGGGCCGGCGCGTCCCGTAGGCCGGCCCGTAGACCGTGTGGCCCTGCACGGTCGAGTCGTACTGGCTGTCGGCGGCGTGCTGCGACGCGACCTCGGGGTCGGCGACGACGGCGTCGAGCAGGCGCGCGATGCCGTCGACGTCGAGGTCGGGCCACGCGTCGGGGGCCGGAGGTGGCGTCGCCGGAGGCTCGCCGACCTCGACCGGCTCGGGCGAGTCGACGAGAAGCGCGTACGGCACGTCGAACCCGGGCTCCGCGACGTCTGCAGGGACCTCGCCGGCGCCCATCGCCTCGATCCGCGCGGGCGTCAGCGACTCGTCGAAGAACACGCAATAGCGATCGTTGTCGACGAACCGTCCGATCGAGGTGTGGCGGACCTGGTGACGCCGGAAGATCGCGGCCGCCTCGTCCAGCTTCGCCGCCGGGATCGCGAGCAGCATCCGCTCCTGCGACTCTGAGAGCAGGATCCGCCACATCGGAAGCCCCGACGTCTTCAGGGGCACAGCGGCCGTGTTGAGCCAGACGCCGCACGCCTCGCCCATCTCGCCGACGGCGCTGTTCAGCCCCGCGCCCCCGACGTCGGTGATCGCGCTGATGCAGCCGGCGTCGCGGAGATCGAGGATGCACTTGCGGAACTTGACCTCTTCCAGGGGCGATCCGATCTGGACGGCCGCGCCCTCCATCTGGGCCCCCGCCGAGCTCGCAGACGCGCCGTGGATGCCCTCGTTGCCGGTGAGGGCTCCGACGAGGACGACCACGTCGCCGCTGCGCGGCTTTCCCCTCTGCGCCTTGTCCAACGGGACCAGGCCGATGCTGCCGCCCAACGCGAACGGCTTCGCGCGGTACGCCCTGTGGAAGGTCATCTTCGACCACGTCATCGGGACGCCGAACGTGTTGCCGTACTCCTTGATCGCGCGGATGGTGTCGGTCGCGATCTGCCTCGCCCCCGGGCGACCCGGGACGGCGGGCGGGTCTTCGGGAACCCCCGTCGCGGTGTACTCGAAGCAACCGATGGGGTCCGCCCCCAGCCCTGTCCCGAGGATGTCGCGCAGGACGCCGCCGAGCTTCGTGAGCTGTCCGAAGTAGGCGGACACGGCCGACGGGCCGTTGTGGGTCTCGCCCTTGATCGCGATCCCCCACCCGTCGAACAGCTCCCACACGCCCGCGTTGTCGTGGAACATGCTGACGATGTTCGGGTTGCCGGTGCCCTCGGACGCGGCGACCAGTCGCTTCAGCAGGTCGCCGCGCGACTTCCACGTCGTGTGCGAGCAGTGGTCGCTCCACCTCGCGTCGAGGGCCTCGATCAGGACGTCGGTGACGGCGTCCTCGCCGAGCTCGGTCTGGATCGCCCTGATCTGCCGCATCTGACGCGGGTCGAGGTTCCTCCCGCCGGCGGTCCCGACGGCCGCCAGCGCCTCGTCGTCCAGGGCCGACAGGTCGTAGCGCTCCGGCGGCTCGTGCGTCCCGCGGGGGAGCAACGTCTCGTAGAAGGGCTCGACGGTGTGGAGCTCCTCGATGTTCGAGTTGAAACGGCGCGCCTCGACGACCGCCTGCAGCTCCGGCGACCTGGAGACGTACGTCAGGGCGGCCTTCCCGGCGACGCCCTCGATGCCGAGGAGCTCGCACATCGTGACGATCGAGTCGCTCTCGTTGTCGATGATCCCGCGCCGGTGCGCCACCTGGACCATCTCGCCCGGGACCAGCGCCTCGTCGGCCACGGCCACGGTCGCGACGCCGTCGGCGAGGACCGAGCAGACGGCTTTCTTGTCCCCTTCGTCCAGCGGCTGCGGCGTCTCGACGTAGTACTCGCGCCACACGACCAGGTCGGGGATCCCGAGGGCCTGCCTTTCGTGGCGCAGCGTCGCGGAAGCGGACTCGTCCTTGGGCCGGACGGAGAACTTGTGGATCATCCGCGACTGAGCTTCGCCATCTCCTGCCAGGATACAAATTGCGGAGCTGGAATCGTGGAGCTTGCTTCGACGCCGGCCCGCTCTGCTTCCGGTATCCGGGAAAAAGCCAGCCCGTGGCGGCCCCGGGTGGGAAGATCGAACGCGTGGAGCGTGTTCGGACATTCGGACACCGGGGTTCCGACCGGCGCCGGATCCGCCCCGCCCCACCCCGCCCGACGAGGTAGGAGCTTTTCTCTTGCACAGCGAAGACTCGAGTCGCTACGGCTGCCGCGCCCCCCTCTCGGCTACGATCCCGGCATGAGTGGGGAAGCTCGGGACGCCTGCGGGGTCGTCGGCATCTACGCCCCCGGCGAAGACGTGGCCCGCCTGACCTACTACGGCCTGTACGCGCTGCAGCACCGCGGGCAGGAGTCGGCCGGCATCGCGGTCTCCGACGGTCAGACGATCGTCGTCTACAAGGAGCTCGGCCTCGTCTCCCAGGTCTTCGACGAGACCGTCTTGAACAGCCTTCGCGGCGACCTCGCGATCGGCCACGTCCGCTACTCCACGACCGGATCGACTTCGTGGGAGAACGCCCAGCCGTCGTTCAAGTCGTCGCCCGCCGGTCAGGTCGCGCTCGCCCACAACGGGAACCTCGTCAACTCGGTCGCGCTCAAGGCCCGGCTCGAGGAGGCCGGCGGGGATCCGACGCCCGAGGCGGCCCGGCTCCCGTCGTCGTCCGACACCGAGCTCGTCGCGGCCCACATCGCGAGGGCGAACTCGGGCGACATGCGGCAGGCGATCCTCGACGTCCTCCCGACCCTCTCCGGCGCGTTCTCGTTCGCGATCATGGACGAGAGGCGCGTCTACGGCGCCCGCGACCCGTGGGGCTTCCGTCCGCTGTCGATCGGGCGTCTCGAGGACGACGCCGGCGATGGCGCCGGCAAGTGGGTCCTCGCGTCGGAGACGTGCGCGCTCGACCTCCTCGGCGCGAGGTTCATCCGCGACGTCGAGCCCGGCGAGCTCGTGACGATCGGGCCGGACGGCCTCGAGAGCGAGCGGTTCGCGCCGGCGCGCTACTCGACGTGCGTCTTCGAGCACGTGTACTTCGCTCGTCCTGACTCGACGCTGATGGGGCAGAACGTCTACGCGACGCGCTACCGGATGGGGCAGCGTCTCGCGACCGAGGCTCCTGCCACCGCCGAGCTCGTGATGCCGGTGCCCGACAGTGGCGTCCCGGCCGCGCAGGGGTTCGCCCAGGCCTCGGGGATCCCCTACGGCGACGGGTTCGTGAAGAACCGGTACGTCGGAAGGACCTTCATCCAGCCCACGCAGTCGATGCGCCAGCAGGGCATCCGCACCAAGCTGAACCCGGTGCGCGAGGTGATCGAGGGGAAGCGCGTCGTCGTG
>DATADL010000347.1:0-2441 GCA_036258555.1 Actinomycetota bacterium
AGCGTCATGCCCATCAACGTGCGGCCGTGGAACGCGTTCGAGAACGCGAGCACGCCGTCGCGCCCGGTCGAGAGCCGCGCGATCTTGACCGCGTTCTCGACGGCTTCGGCCCCCGAGTTCGCGAGCATCGTCTTCTTCGGATGCTCGCCGGGAGTGATCCGGTTGAGCGCCTCGGCGAGCTCGACGTAGCCCTCGTACATCGCGACGTGGAAGCACTCGTGGAGGAACGCGTCCGCCTGCTTGTGGACCGCTTCGAGCACGCGCGGGTTCGCGCGGCCGACGTTGAGGACGCCGAGCCCTCCCGCGAGGTCGACGAACTCGTTGCCGTCTACGTCGACCATCTTCGCCCCGTCGCCCGAGGAGACGAAGACCGGGAGCGTGTTGAAGACGGCGCGCGGTACGGCCGCCTCCCTGCGCTCGATCAACCGCCTCGAGCCCGGCCCCGGGATCGGCTCGTCCATCCGCCGACGCTACCGCCGTGGTCCCTGCGCTGAGTCGGTGCATCCAGGCGGGTTCGGCCGGCGCCGTTTGTACACTCTGGAAGGTGCCGATGACAGTGCGGGATCTCCTCGCCCTCCCCGGCCTCGGGCTCACCGTGGTCGCGGGCGAGGCCGGGCTCGACCGGCCGATCCGCTGGGCCCACACGTCCGAGCTGCAGGACCCCACGCCGTGGCTGTCCGGGGGCGAGCTGCTGCTGACGACGGGCATGGGACTCACCGGCTCCGCCGCGCTGCAGCGCTCCTACATAAGGAGGCTGATCTCCGCGGGCCTCGCCGGGTTGGGGTTCGGCGTCGGGTTCGGCGCCGACGAGGTCCCCGCGGCGATCAAGCGGGCGGCGGACGCCGAGGGCTTCCCGGTCGTCGAGGTTCCCTATCCCGTCCCCTTCATAGCGATCGCCGAGGCGGTGTCGAGCGCGCTCGCCGAGGACCGTCTGCGCGAGGCGCGCTTGTCGGTCGAGGTGCACGAGCGACTGGCCGCGCTGGTGTCGTCCGGCGGCGGACCGGCGGACGTCCTGGAGGAGGCCGTCGCGATCGCCGGCGGCTGGGCCGTGCTGTTCGACATGCGCGGGGGGGTGCTCGCGCGGGCGGCGGCGCGGACGGCCGCGCCCCCGGACGAGGCGAAGCTGTGGAAGTCGTTGCCGCGCCCGGGCGACTCGGCCACGACCGCGGCCGACCAGGGGCCGGACAGCTCGTACGTCGCGCTGGCCGTCGACGCCGGGGGGCGGCGCGAGGCGTGGGCCGTCTTCGGAAAGGGACACCGGATCGAGCCGCGCGACCGGATAGTCGCGCGCCACGCGGTAACGGTCCTGGGGCTGTTGCTCACGTCGCGGCGAGCGGTCGTGGACGCGGAGAGGAGGATCGCCGGCGACGTGCTGGTGGAGGCGGTGGCCGGTCGCCTCGCGGGCGGCGAGCTCGCGCGCCGGCTCGAGCTCGTCGGCTTCGCGCGCGGCGAGCCCGTCGTCGCGCTCGTCCTCGACGCCGGGTCGGTGTCGGAGTCCGCGCTGGAGGAGGTCGCGTGGCTGGTCGACGGCGCGCTCGGCGTCCGTCAGGTGCCGGGGCGGACCGCGACCGTCGAGGGCCGCGTCGTCGCGCTGGTCACGTCGCCCGACCCGGAACGGCTGGCCGGGCTCCTGCTGGAAGAGGCGCGCTCGTGGGCCCTCGCCTCGTCCGACGTCCGCATCGGCGTCGGGAGCAGGTCGCCGGCGGCGGAGCTGCGACGCTCGTATCTGGAGGCGCTGTTCGCGCTGCGCGCGGCGGGGCCCGGCGTCTCGGTCGCGTCGCCGCGCGACCTGGGCTCGTATGCCGTGCTGCTGGGCGGGCAGCCGCGCGAGGCGCTGGAGGGGTTCGTGCGCTCGGTGCTGGGCCCGTTGATCGACCGCGACCGCGCGCGCTCTTCCGACCTCGTCGCGTCGGTGCGTGCGTTCATAGAGTCGGGCGGTCGCTGGGAGCCGGGGGCCGAGACGCTTGCGATCCACCGGCACACGCTGCGCTACCGGGTGCGGCAGGCGGAGGAGCTGCTGGGCCGCGACCTTGCGAGCGCGGAGGACCGGATGGAGATCTGGCTGGCGCTGAAGGCGATGGAGGTCCTGGAGCGCTAGCCGGCGGTGACCCACGCCTAACGTCGTAGCGCATAGCGGTGCACGCGGTGCATGCGGTGCAACGTGCACCACTTGCACCACTTGCACCGGCGAAGGGCCGGGCCTACTTCTTCGGGGCCTTCGCCGTCTTTCTCGGGTCCACCCAGTCCCACTCTACGGTCGTCCCGCCCTTGCCGGTGAAGACCGTGTTGATCGCCTGGCCCGCCGACGTCGCCGGGAGGATCCCCGACGGGTTGTAGCAGCCGCCGCGGTAGTCGGAGAAACAGGAGCCGTTGTTCGTCCGCCGCGAGTCCTGGCTCGCTATCAACAGCGCGACCTTGTGACCCTTCTTCACCACCACCGC
>DATADL010000348.1:0-8247 GCA_036258555.1 Actinomycetota bacterium
CCCGAAGTAGGCCTTCGTCCAGCGCGTGTCCTCGAGCGGGAACGTCCGCGAGTCCTTGCGTCCGTTCGACCGGTCGTCGACCATCTCGAGCAACGTCGTGACGGACGAGCTCGGGTAGCCGCGCCCGACCCCGCGCACCCAGTGGTCGAGCCACGCCTTGCGGTCCTCGTAGATCTCGGGCGGCGACGTCTGCGTGCCGTGGTCGCCGTTGGTCATCAGCAGCCGCTTCGGAACACCGGCGACCTCCTCGAAGAGGTGGTACGGCCCCCGGGGCCCCGTCTGCTCGTCCTGGTACGCGCCCGTGATGTGGATGGGAACGGAGATGCGCTCCGCGTAGTTGACGAGCGAGCGCACCTGCATCCACGTGTTGTCCGTGTCCTGCAGCCCCTGGAGGATCGGGTCGTTGAGCACGGTGCGGCTGTGCGTCGCGAGGTTCGCCGCGCACTGCTCGTCGCCGGCGGCGAGGCCGGGGAACGTCCCGCCTCCGACGTCGTAGACCGGACGCACGCCGCCCGTCCACAACAACGGGAAGCCGTAGTTGCTGACGCCGCCGGGGTACACGATGCCGCGGTAGAGGTCGTCGATAAGGCCCGACACCGAGACCGCGCGCAGATGCGGGGGCCGCGTCGCCGCGACCATGAAGCCCGTGATCCCGCCGTACGAGTGACCGTAGATCCCGACGTCCCCGTTCGACCACGGCTGCCGCGCTATCCACTCGACGAGCTCGCGCCCGTCGAGCGCCGACCTCCACGAGAACAGGTCGAACTCGCCGCCGGAGCAACCGGTCCCGCGGATCGACGCGTGCACGGTCACGTACTCGTCGTCGAACATCGCGGTGAGGCCGCGGCTGCCCGCTCCCCCGTCCGGGCCCTCGCCGTCCGACGAGCCGCCGTCGTACCCCGACATCTCGAAGATCGCCGGGTAGCGATCGCCCTTCTCGAAACCCTTGGGGAAGCGGATGTTGAGCGCGATCGACGTGCCGTCGCTCATCGTGACGTAGTGCGTGGGCGCGGCCGCCGCGGGCTGCCACGGGACCAGCGCTAGGAAGAGGGCCGCGACGAGCAGGGATGCGGCGCGGCGAGAGCGTGCGCGCATGGAACGACCTCCGAGGGAGAGGATGTGCCCGGCTTGGTTGCTACGGGCGCTGATTCCCCGCTTGCTCCGTTGCCAAACCGGCCCGGTCGAGAAGCTGACCGAGCCGCTCGATGAGCCGCCCGTACTCCTCGAAGTCGCCGGCGGCCAGGGCCTCCTGGGCGGCCTCGTAGACCCTCCCCGCCTGCTCGACCAGGCGCGCCAGCTCGGGCGCCGCCGGGCCCCCCGGCTCGTCCGGTTCCCCGTCCGTCCCAGGCTCGTCCGGGTCGGCCGGGTCCGGCCGCTCGTCCGGCTCGGCCGGCTCCTCCAGGTCGAACAGCGCCGCCAGGGCCTCGTCGAACGTGTCCTCGAACACGACCTCGTCGCCGAGCACGAGCGCGACCTTCTTGAGCTCCGGGATCCCGACGTCCTCGGCGGTGACGAACATCGGCTGCACGTACAGGATCGACCCCTCGATCGGGAGGATCACGAGCGATCCGAACGAGACGACGGAGCCGCGCACGCCGAGCAGCGTGCGCGCCTCGGACACCTCGACGTCCTGGTTGATGAGGCTGAAAGCCTGCGCGGGTCCGTTCACCTGGCTTTCCGACGGCATCACGAACGACCGCAGCTCCCCGTAGGACTCCGGGTCCGACCGCGCGACCATGATCGCGACCATGTTCCTCTTGCGCCGCGGCGTCGCGGTTCGGGACAGGAGGAACTCCTCCTCGGTCTCTCCCGGGAGCTGGGTGAGCAGATACGTCGCCGGGTTCTCCGGCAGCTCCCAGGCCCGCGCGCCCGTGAAGAAGACGTCGGGTTCGGTCATGTGGTACGTGCGGTAGACCTCGGTCTGCAGGTTGAAGAGGTCCTCGGGGTACCGGAAGTGCGCGCGCAGGTCGTCGGACGGCTCTTCGTCGGTGAACAACGCCGGGAAGGCCCCCCGCCACGCCTGGATCAGCGGGTCCTCCTCGTCGACCACGTACAGCGTGATGTCCCCCTCGTAGGCGTCGACGACGACCTTCACGCTGTTGCGCACGTAGTTCACGGTCCCGCTCAGAGCGCCCGACGCCCCCTCGTCCGCGACCGACGCTCCGGCCTCGTAGCGCTCGGAGTACGGGTACCAGGGGGTCGTCGTGTACGCGTCGAGGATCCACACCAGGCGCCCGTCGACGTTCGCGACGTACGGATCTGAGTCGAGCGCGAGGAACGGGGCCGCGCGCCGCACCCGGTCGCGGATGTTGCGGTAGATCAACACGCGCGAGTCCGGGTTCACGAGGCCCGACAGGACGAGGTTGGGGTCTGCCTCGCGCATCGCGAACGCGATCCGGCGGAAGAAGTTCGAGAGCTCGATGCCGCCCTCGCCGTCGTACTCGAACCGGACCAGGCCCTCGTCGGTCGGGTAGTCGACCTCGGCCTGGCCGGAGTTCACGATCGAGTACTCGTTGTCCTCGAAGCCCTCGCCGAAGTAGATGCGCGGCTGGTCCGCCTCGAGGGCCTCGGCCCCCGGCTCCGCGCGCCCCGGAACGCCCCCGACGATGAAGTCGGGCTCACCGCCGGGGCCGATCGTGTTCGCGAGGCTCGCGACGAGCCCGTAGCCGTGCGTGTACTGCAGGTGCTGGTTCTGCCAGCCCTGCGACTGCGGCGGCAGGTCGTCGATCGAGAGCTCGCGCGCCGAGACGAGTACCTGCCGCGTCTCGCCGGCGATCTCGTAACGGTCGATGTCGACGTCGGGGAAGCGGTAGTAGAGGTCGATCGCCTGGAGCTGCTCGTAGGCCTCGCCCATCGTGCCCGGGTCCCACAGACGCACGTTGTTGAGGACGTTCTCGCTCCCCGCGATGTCCGCGGCCGTGAGCTCCTGGAGGGCCGGGTAGGTCTCGACGCTGATGTCCGTCAGCCCGAAGGCCTCCCGCGTCCCGGCGATGTTGCGTGCGATGAACTCGCGTTCGCGCTGCAGCTCCTGCGGCCCGACGACGAAGCTCTGGATCGCGAGCGGCCACACGAAGCCTGCGAGGAAGGACGTGAGGACCCAGATGGCGACGGCGGCGAGCGGGAGCGAGAGTCGCCGGAACCTGATGTTGACGATGAAGAGCACCGCGGAGACGACGGAGATGATCGCGAGCAGCCGCAGCGCGTGCAGGTGCGCGTTGACGTCCGTGTACGACGCGCCCGTCACGATGCCGCGCTCCGAGAAGTTGAGCCCGAACGTGCCGAAGTAGTACTGGAGCGCCTTCACGAGCGCCATCAGCCCCAGGAGCACCGACACGTGCGCGAGAGCACCGGGCGTCACGCCGCGGAGGCCCATCTGGGGACGCAGCGACCCGTGGAACGCGTGCGCTACGAGGGTCACGAGCACGGACGCGATCAGCGCGAACCACACGACGTCCAGCACCGTCCGGAAGAACGGCAGGTCGAAGACGTAGAACGCGACGTCCCTGTCGAACTGTGGGTCGCGCTCGCCGAACGGGACGCGGTTCAACCACAGCAGAACGGTCCGCCACGCTGCGCTCGCGCCGATCCCCGCCAGGACGCCGAGCCCGGCGGCGACCCCGATCCGCAGCCACCTGAGGTAGGGCGTCAGAGCGTCGCGGTACCGCTCCATGGGATCGACGATGGTCCGGCCCCCGCCGCCGACGAACCCGCCGTATACGGGGGCCGCCCGCGCCGCCACCAGCAGGTTCACCCACACGATCGCGGCGACTGCCACCGCGACGACGAGCCCGACGAGCGCCTGCGTCCGGATGCTCGTCCACAGCACCGACTCGAAGCCGACCTCCTGGAACCACAGGACGTCGGTGTAGAAGCGCGCGATGGAAGAGGCGGCCAGGAGGAACGCGACGACCGCGACGACGAGGATCGCGCGCCGCCGCGAGCGACGTGCCGGGGGGGCCATGGCCGGAGCGTAAACCGTCTGTTCCGAAAGACGGTCCGGGCCGGACCCGGATCCGCCGGCGGGTCAGACGGTCTTGTCGGCCGGAAGGAGGGCTCGGATGCGTCCGACCAGGTCCTCGGGGCTGAACGGCTTGCCCACGAAGTGGGCACCCGGCCACTCCGCCGGGACCCGTTCCATCCCGCTGAGGACCAGCACGGGGATGTCCCGCGTCGCCTCGTCCTGCCGCAGCGCGTGGAGCACCTGCTTGCCGTCGAGCTTCGGCATGACCTGGTCCAAGAGGATCACGTCGGGCGCCGACTCACGTGCGGCCCGGAGCGCCTCCTCGCCGTCGGCGGCCAGCAGGATCTCGAACCCCGCGTCCTCCAGGACGATCTCGAGCGTGAGGCGTACGTTGAAGTCGTCCTCGGCTACGAGGACCAAGGGCGGGGTCACCGACCTAGTCTAGAAGCCCCTAGTCGCCGCCGTTGAGGACGTTCAGCGGTCCGTCGTCCTCGTCCTCGTCTTCAGGGTCGTCGGTGGGCTCGGGCGTGGGCGTCGAGCTCGGTCTCAGCGGCTCGGTGACGTCGTCGATCGTGCACGTCTGCCAGTCGGGGCACTCGTCGGGAGGTTCGGGTTTCTCCGTCGGCTTCTCGGTGGGGGGCTGCGTCGGCGGCGCCGTCGGGGGAGGCGCGCCCGTGGGGACCGGATCCGTGCCGGGATCGCCCGTGCCGCCGCCCGCGTCGGCCAGGGCTGCAGCCGCGACGGTGAACGAGTCGTCGCCGCCGGACGCGGCCTCGACCGCAACGGTGGCGATGTCCTCGAGGTCGGAGATCACCGGTTCGAGCTTCACGCCCATGATCGACGCGGCGACCGACCATTCGGCCCCACGGTCGTAGAGCGTGAAGGCCCTGCGGAACGAGCTCGCCAGGGCGCCGTCGTCGTGCCTCGCGATCGTGAACGCCACGAGCAGGTTGAGGGGATCGCGCCTCATGTACGACCTCATGAACGAGACGTCGGCGCCCTTCTCGAAGGCGGCGAAGTAGTCCAGCCCCGGCCGCTCGCGTCCGATCAGCCCTTCGAGCCCGGCGGAGAGCTGGTCGAGCTGCTCCTGCGCCCCCATGACGTCTTCGAGGTACTGCCGGTCCCACGGATCCGCCGAGTTGAAGTCGTAGGGCACCGGCGACTGCGGCATGAAGTTGACGGAAGGGGACGCCTGGAACAGACGCCCGACCACGAGCCGTTCCTCGCCCGGCGCGCTGATCGTGACGCGGCCGTCGTACGAGCCCACGCGCGCCGCGGAGACGCCGCGGTCGACTCGGAAGGTCGCGCCCGACGTCGTAGCGCGCGCGTCGCCGAACACGACGACGAGCCCGTCGCTCGCGTCGGCGAGCAGGCTGCCCCCCTGGCTCTCGACGCCTCGCTCGTCACGGATCCTGATCTTGGAGTCCGGAGCGAGCGTCAGCAGGCGGTTGCCCTCGAGCCTGACGACGGCCTGGCCGGAGGGGTGCGTCTGGACGATGTCGCGCGGCTCGAGCGACGTGGAGTCGTCGACCTCGATGACCTCGCCGGCCCGAAGCACCGTGACGAGACCCGCACGGCGCTTCACCGTCATCTCGGCGAGCTCGGAGGCGTCGGAGAACCTCCACCACGCCACGCCGACGAACAGGACGAGCACTAGTCCGACCGCGATCTGGGGGGCGCGGGAGTGGGCGATGCGCTCGATCATCGTCGACTTTGATCCCATATCTGCGTAGTTTCCCGCAGTTCTGGTGGTTATTGGAATAGCCCGTTCGGACTAGTTCTCGGCGGCCTTCTTCGCCCGCCGGGCGGCGGGGATCGTGATCGTGAAGGTCGTGCCCTGGTCGGGCTCGCTCTCGACCGTGATCGACCCCGAATGTGCCTCGACGATCCTCTGGACGAACGCCAGCCCGAGCCCGAGCCCGCCGTACGCCCTCGTCTCGGACCCGTCGAGCTGGTGGAAGTCCGAGAACACCTTGGGCAGGTCCTCGGGCGTGATGCCGATCCCCTCGTCGCTGACGCACACCTCGACCTGGCGGCGCCGGCCGTTGCTGCCGCTCGCCCTCGCCTGGAGCCGGATCGTCCCCCCGTGCGGCGAGAACTTCACCGCGTTGTCCAGGACCTCTTCGATCGACCGGCGGATCAGGCGCTCGTCGCCGACCACCTGGGGCAGCTTCGGCGGGACCTCGGCGACGACCTCGTGGCGCGACGTCTTCTTCTCCCATTCCTCGGCCAGCTTGGCGACGAGCGCGCCGAGGTCAATCGGCGTCGACTTCGGAGACAGGCGTCCCGCCTCCATCGCCGAGAAGTCGACGAGCAGCTCGACGATCCGCTCGAGCCGCGCGGTCGAGTCGAGGATCCCCTTCACGAACTGCTTGCTCTTCTCCGCCGGGACCTCCTTGCGGCTCAGGATCTCGGCGTACCCCTTGATCGGGGTCAGCGGCGTCCGCAGCTCGTGGGAGATGTTCGACAGGAACTCGGACTTCATGCGCTCGACCTCGCGCTCGCGCGTCATGTCGCGCACGACGGCCACGCCGCCGGCCACGGCCCCGTCGTCGCCGCGCAGAGCCGCGCTCGTCACCGCCACCGGGACCGGGTCCGCGCCCCTGCGCTTCAGCGTGACGCCCCCGACCGCGCCCTCGGCGAGGTCGAAGATCGGCAGCCGGACCGGGTTGCCCTGCGGGTCGCGCGCCTCGAGGACCTTCTCGACGGGCTCGCCGATCGCCTGCTCGGCGCTCAGTCCCGTCAGGCTCTCCGCCTCGCGGTTGAACGCGAGCACGCGCATGTTCGCGTCGACGGCGACGAGACCGTCGGCCATCGACTGCATGATGGTCTCGATGCGGGTGCGGAGCCGCTCCTCCTCCAGCGCCGCCTCCCGCAGGTCGTCCGTCATGCGCTGGAGCGAGGCCGTCATCTCGTTGAACGTCTCGCCGAGCTGGCCGACCTCGTCTTCTCCCTGGACGACGGCCTGCGCGCTCAGGTCCCCCTCGCGGACCCTTCCGGCGGTGGCGGTGAGGGCCTGGATCGGGCGCGTGATCCGCCGGCCGGAGAGCCACGCGAGGACCATCGCGGCGGCCCCGACGGCCATCGCGACCACGAAGAGGATGCGCGTCACGCCCTCCCGCGTCTGCGACACGATCTCCGCCGGGGACGAGAGCACGATCTCGCCGATCACCTGTCCGTCCGGCCTCTTCAACGGCGCGATCCCGTTGTAGAACGCGCTGTCCCCGATCGTCTGCTGGGTCGAGGACGCCCTCCCGGTGGATTCGATCTGGAGTCGCGCCGACGGGGTGATCAGCCTCTTGCGCGGAAGCCTGAGGGGCAGCGCGGAGGCAACCGTCCGGCCGTTGACGACCAGCGAGGCGCGCGTCGGCCGGACCTGGTTCGATATCTCCTCCATCGTGAACACGTCGACCCACTGCCCGACGATGAGGGTCCCGGCCTTCGGCGTGCCGATCTGGCGCCCCGCCAGCAGGACGATCGAGTCGTCCACCCTCTCCAGACCGCCGAACGACGCGAACCTCTCGGCGTCCGTGACGAGCTCGCTCCCCGTTATCCGGATGTAGTGCTCCGTGAGGAACTCGGTCTCCCGCGGGGTCTGCGCGCGGCCGGCCCGGGCCGCGGGGCCCTCCCCGGCGTGCCCGAAGATGGGCTTCCCGTTCGGCCCGACGCCGCCGACGAGGATCACGAAGTCGGCCGACGGGATCAGGCCCTTGATCTTTCCCGCCAGGCCGAAGAGGTCGGGGGCCCTTCTCATCGCGGACTCGACCTCGTCCTCGGAGTCGCCCAGGGCCGACTGGACGATCGCCCCCAGCTCGTCTATCTCCTCGACCTCGATCGAGCGCACCACGCCGCGCGCCTGCTGCTCGATCCGGTCCAGCTCGTTGCGCTCGACGTTCGACGAGATCACGCCGGTCAGCGCGGTCGACAGCCCGAGCACGACCGCGACGAGCAGCGCGACGAACGACGCGACGAACCGGGTCCGGATGCTCGACCGGATGCCGGTCCACAGCCACGCGCCGAGCAGCAGGTAGCCGCCGGCCCGCAGCGCGTGTGCCGCGTACGACAGGCTGTCGACGTCGCCGGTCCCGTAGACCTCGTCCGGGACGGATGCCGTCAGACCCTCGGCTATCGCGACGAGCAGCGCGGCCGCCGCGAGACGCCGCATCGCACGATCGGCCCGCGCCGCGGCCAGCGCCATGATCGAGAGCAGGGCCGCGGCCCCCGCGGGGACCAGCAGCAGCGGCTCCCTCAACGCGAGCGCGGCCCCCGCCGCGGGGGCCGCGCGC
>DATADL010000349.1:0-6134 GCA_036258555.1 Actinomycetota bacterium
TCGACGTCGCGATCTCCCACCTCGGTGATCTTGCAGGGCCGGGAGCTCGATCGATCTCTTCCGAACCGATCGCGGCGACCGCGATCACGAAGACCGCCGCGGTGACGACTGCACCCAGCGAGCGCGACACGAGGAGGCGCCTCGTCTCCCACGTGCGACCACGTCGCGCCGGGGCGCGCAGATCGGGTGATCCGGACGGCGGGGCTGGGCCGCGCCGCAGGACGGTCTTGACGTCGGGACTCATGTGGCCTCCTCTAGGGAGACGCCGGGAGCTCCCCAGAGGTTCGTGAGAGCCGAGTCGTGTCTGGGAAGCCGCGCGGCGATCGTGACCGGCGTCTGGGCGCCGAGGCCTAGACGAACCGTTGGTCGGCGGCCCAGCGCGTGAGCTCGTGGCGGTTCGACATCTGCAACTTCCGCAGCACGGAGCTGACGTGCGTCTCGACGGTCTTGGTCGAGATGTGCAGACGGGTCGCGATCTCCTTGTAGCGGTAACCCCGGGCGATGTGACGGAGCACCTCCTTCTCCCGGGGTGTAAGGAGATCGATGTCGTCGGCGGGTCCGTCGTCGACGAAACCCGAGAACGCGTCGAGCACGAAGCCCGCGAGGCGCGGCGAGAACACCGCGTCGCCCGAATGGACCCGCCGGATGGCCTCGGCGAGCTCGTCGGGCGCGATGGTCTTCGTCACGTACCCGCGCGCTCCCGCGCGCACGATCCCGATGACGTCCTCCGCGGCGTCGGATACGGACAGCGCGAGGAACCTCACGTCGTGGTCTGTCTCGGTGGCGGCCTCGATCACCGTCCGTCCTCCGCCACCCGGCATGTGCACGTCCAGGAGGACGACGTCCGGTTTCGCCGCGCGGATGCCGGCGATGGCCTCGTCGACGTCCGAGGCCTCTCCGACGACCTCGAAGTCGGAGCCGAGCTCCGTGCGGACCCCCGACAGGAACAGACGGTGGTCGTCGACGAGGAACAGGCGGATCGTCATCTGCTCGACCTCGGCAGCGTGAGGATGACCTCGGTGCCCTCGCCTGGCGCCGTCCGTATCACGGCGCAACCGCCTACCCGGCGCATCCGCGCGTCGATGGACTCCCGGATGCCGCGACGGTCGTCGGGTACGGCGGTGACGTCGAAGCCTCGGCCGTCGTCGCGCACGTAGATCGTCGTCAGCGCGGGCTCGACCTCGGCGTACACGGAGATCGCGTTCGCCCCGGAATGCACGGCAGCGTTCGTGATCGCCTCGCCCGACGCCGCGATCAACGCCTCGTGAGGCTCGTCCAGCGCGATGTCGCCGACGACTACGACGTCCACGTTCACCGGATGGCGCGCCTCGCAGCGTCCAGCCAACGCCTCGAGGGCACCCGGAAGGGTCTCTTCGACGAGCGCGCCGGTCTTGCCGAACAGCCACGCGCGCAGCTCGCGCTCCTGCGTACGCGCGAGGTGCGCCATGCGGTGGGCATTGTCCGAGCGCTGGATCAGGGCGAGCGTTTGCAGGACCGAATCGTGCAGGTGTGCCGCGAGGGCGGAGCGCTCCTCGGACCGGATGCGTTCGCGGCGTTCGTCCGTGAGCTGCGACGCGAGCCTGTAGAGCCACGGTCCCAGGATGAGGAGCAGCCCGGCGACGGTCGCCACGACCGGCAGGACCAGCAACCGGACGAGCTCGAAGCCCGCCCCGTAGGGGTCCGAGTTCGCGGCGAGGAAGGCGGCCGCGGCGACGAAGATGAGAAGCGCCCCCAGCGCGACGCGCGCCGGGGAGATGCGCCCTTGCAGCAGCGTCTCGAGGGGGTTCGCACCTCCGTGGGACGATCCTCGGCCCGGATCTCGCATCCACAGGACGAGGGCCCCGAACGTCGCGACGGTGATCGACCCGACCAGCTCGTCACCGAGCCAGAAGCCGGCCTGACGGGCCGCGAGCATCATCCCCGCGGTTATCAGCATGATGCTCACGGCCGGCCGGATGCCGGTCCGTCGCGAGCGCGGCAGCGGGAGGTCGGCGGGACGCTCGGGGAGCACCAGGGCGAGGCCGAGGTACATGACGATGCCGAGGCCGCCGGCGAGGCCCAGCAACGCGAACGAGATCCGCACCAGGGTGGGGTCGACCGCGAGGTAGTTGGCGATCCCGGCGGCGACGCCGTGGAAGAGGCGTCCCTCGGCGACTCGTGCCAGGGGCCTCGCCGACGGCGTTCGTGCAGCGCCGGCGCGAACGCTCACAGCGAGACCTTCGACGTCATGGGGGTCAGCTTGGCACCGATCGTGCTCTACGACCATCGGTGGCGTCCCTGAGAGGGACCTCAGGGAACCAAGGGCACGACGGGGGTCACACCCGATAGCGGCAGGGTGACGGCTGACCGAGGATGACCACGTGGCGACCACCCCGACCGATCCCGCGACTACCGAAGCCCGCGCGGGAGCTCCTGCATTCGTGCGGATGCAAGGAGTCCTGAGAAAGAGCGCCCGGGCCTTGGGGCTCGTCCTCTTGACGTTCGTCGTGTGGGTGTTCGTCCGAGCCGTGGCGGACCCCGACGGCCGTCTCTCGATCGACCCCGGCGTCATCTTCGCGGTCGGCCTGGTCGGCGCGGGCGTCTTGTTGCTGCGCGGCCAGCAGCCGGCCCCCGAGGCTGCCGAGCAGACCGCGCCTCTGCCGAGAGCTCGCTCGCCGCTCGGGGTCTTGACGCTGTCGGCGGCGTTCGTGGTCGTCGGCGTGTTGATCCTCGTCGGCAACCTCGGGATCGCGGGAGTGACCGTCGGGCAGCTCGCGGCCGCAGCGCTGACGGTCGTCGCTCTCGGTCTCGTGGTCGGAGCCTGGTGGGGGCGTTCGAGGCTCCTCGTCGCCGTCGGTGTCGTGCTGGTGCCGTTCGTGATCGTGGGAGGCTCGATGCACTTCCCGCTGCGAGGGGGCCTCGGCGATCGCTTCGTGCACGCGCGCTCCATCGACGACGTCGCGACGAACCACGAGATCCTCCTCGGGGGGATCCACATGGACCTCGCGAGGCTGCGCGACTTCACCGGTGAGCGCGAGATCCACATCAGTATGGCGGCGGGCCAGGCGACGATCTTCGTCCCGGACCGCATCGGGTTGACCGTCACCGGAGAGATCGAGTGGGGCAATGCCGCCGTCGGGCAGGGTCCGCAACGTGGCGACGACCTCGTGCTGGACAGCACGATCCCGGGCCCCCCCGGCTCGGGCCATCTGACGATCGACTTCTCGGGCGGGATCGCCTCACTCTACGTGGAACGCATCTCGCACGCCGATCTGCACGGCCCTCTTCCGCAGGAGCCGCGCCGGAACGAGGAGCAGCGTGGACGTCGTGGGGAGCGGGAGCGAAAGACGGACCGAAGGACCGATCGAGGGGGTCGCGACCGTGCAAAGACATGAGACCGACGCGATCTCGCTCGCCTGCGGAGGGATCTTCCTGATGATCGGCGTCGTCTTCCTCAGCGGGCGCGTGGACGCGTTCGACTTCGTCTCGGTGTGGGGTCTGCCCGCCGTGCTGCTGGCGACCGGGATCGTGCTCGGAGCGGTGGCCCTGACGCGTCACCGCCGCGCGCGCGACTAGCGGTCCCGTGGACGTCGCGACCGATCGAACAGCGCGTGTCCGCCGGAGGCCGGCGGCTCGCCGCCGGTGGCGTCGCCTCCGGCGGACGGTGGTCGTGTCCCTCGTTCTGACGATCGGGGTCGTGGGCGGTGTGTCGCTCCTACGGGACGATGCACGGGACGATGCACCGCCTCTCCCCGAGGAGGTGCGCGGATCCGAGGCGTGGGCGGCGAAGCACTACGGGGATCCCGAAGCGCCGACGTTCAGGGCTCGGAACATCACGACGATCGACTTCCTCGGACGCGCCATGTTCGTGCACGAGAAGGCGGCACGCCATTTCCTTCGTCTCGAGCGTCTCTTCGAGGCGAGGGCTCCCGAATACGCGGCCGCGGTCGCGCTCGGCGAGCTCGACGACTGGAGCTACGCGAACCGGCCCGTCCGCGGGGAGCGTTCCGGCAAGTCGAACCATGCGTTCGGGTTGGCGATCGACCTCAACGCGCTGACAAACGTCCTCGGCACGGCGGGCGACATGCCGATCGACGTCGTTCGCCAGTGGGAGATCGAGGGCGGGGAGTGGGGCGGCGACTGGTCCCGCCCCGATCCGATGCACTTCGAGACGCATCTCACCCCGGCTGAGATCCGCGAGCGCTACCGTCCCGACGGCTCGCCGAAGGATTGGTATCTGGAGGAGCTCGTCGGCGGATAGGAAAGCTCCGCCTACCTCACCAGCTCCGCCACGCTGCCGAGCATCCGGAAGCCGCGACGGCTGGTCCATTCCCACATCCACACGTCGCCGTCGTCGGTCATCAGCTCACCCCCGTCGTCCCACGCATATCGTTTGACGAGCCCGTCGACCCCGTCCGTCCCGTCGAGGTAGTCGACGACGTGGGCGCGTGCCTCTTCCGTCGGTTCGGAGCCGCTCAGCTGACGCAGGGCGTCGATCACGGCATTAGCGCCGTCGAACCCTTCGGCTGCGAAGAGCTGGGGAGCGGTTCCGTAACGCTCTCGGTACGCGGCCACGAACGCTTCTGCTCCGTCGAACTTCGTGACGTCGCTGCACGCACAGCTGAGGACTATCCGGCCGGCCGCCGTCCGACCCTGCGGCCCCGAGATCGCGCCGCCGTCGGTGAGGAACGGCATCTTCAGGCCGTAGGTGGTTCTCAGCGCGCGGAACACCTCCCAGGGCTCGGGCGCGTAGCCCGCGTAGAACACGACGTCGGGCGACATCCGCCGGATCTGCCGTGCGGCGTCGTCGACGCCGCTCTCTTCGGGGTTGAGCTCGACGAGGGGGCCTTCGAAACGCCCCCGAAGCGCCGCGCGAAGATGATCGGCGACGTCGACCGAGTAGGCGAACCTGGCGGCCGGCAGCACGATCGCGACGCTGCGCGGGTCGTAGACGCGGCGGATATAGGTACCCGTGGCGATCGCCTGCCGGTCGACCGGGGTGACGAGACGGAACCACGTCTCGAAGCCGAGCTCGCGCATCGCCGATTGCTCGGAGGTGGAGAGCATCGCGACGCCCCCGTCTCCGAAGACGTCGCCCGTGGCAGCGGTCTCGCGCGAGAAGTAACCGCACACGCACGCGACCAGGTCCTCGTCCTCCACCAGCCTCCGAGCGCTCGCGGGCGCCTTTTTGGGCTCGGCGCCGGTGTCCTCGGAGTGGGTCTCGAGCGTGCACGCCAGGTCGCCACTTTCGTTGGCGAGGTCGACGGCGATCCCGACGCCCCTGGCGGGCGCGGCGCCGAACTCGGCGAATTCGCCTTCGAGGGCTCCCATGATGCCGATGGTCCAGGTGCACGCCTGCCGGCTCTGGTCGGCCGGGCTCGGCGAGCACGCCGCGAGACCGAGGCTCATGGCGGCCACCGCTGCGGCGGTGCGCCGCAGGTTCGTCCTCGCCATGTCCTCCAGCCTACGTAACAGCCCGTTTTCTGCCCGGCCGCCAGTACGACGTGCCTCTCGTCAGTTCACGTCGAGTTCACGCAGCCGCCGTAGCGGCGCCATATGCGGTCGCTACGTTGACGCCGCAATCACACGGTCCGCCCGGCATCGAGTCGACGAACCGCTCGAAGGCCGGCGAGACGCTTGACGAGGAGGACGAGAATGACCAACGAACGCAGATGGCCGTTGCGGCTCGTCGCGGCTGCCCTTGCGGTGGGTCTTGCCGCGGCGGCCTGCGGAGGGAGCGACGACGCCGGAGGCGGAGGTGCGGCCCCCGGGGACGGTGAGCTCTCGGGCGAGATAGCGATCTCGGGATCCTCGACGGTCGAGCCCATCTCGACTCTCGTGGCCCAGAAGTTCAGCTCGGAGAACCCCGGTGTGGCGATCTCGGTCGACGGGCCCGGCACGGGCGACGGGTTCGAGCTGTTCTGCAAGGGCGAGATCGACGTGTCCGACGCGTCGCGCGCCATCGAGCCGGAGGAGGCCGCCGCCTGCAAGGACGCGGGGATCGACTACGTCGAGCTCAAGGTCGGCATCGACGGCATCACGGTGCTGACGTCTCCGGAGAACGACGAGGTGGCGTGCCTCGACTTCCACGACCTCTACGCGCTGCTCGGCCCCGAGTCGGAGGGCTTCGAGAGCTGGGCCGACGCGAACGGCCT
>DATADL010000350.1:0-3696 GCA_036258555.1 Actinomycetota bacterium
ATCATCACGACGACCTTCAAGCTGCGTGCCCCTGGCATGTCGCTCGACAAGATGCCGCTGTTCGCCTGGGCGATGCTGGTCACCGCCTTCATGATCTTCTTCGCCATGCCGGCGGTGATGGCGGCCAGCACCCTGCTGATCCTGGCGCTCCCAGCTGTCGCGGCCGCGGTGACCATGCTGCTCACCGACCGTCACTTCGGGACCGCCTTCTTCGATCCCACCGCGGGCGGCGACCCGCTCCTGTGGCAGCACCTGTTCTGGTTCTTCGGCCATCCCGAGGTCTACATCGTGATCCTGCCGTTCTTCGGCGTCGTGTCGGAGATCGTGCCGGTCTTCTCGCGCAAGCCGCTGTTCGGCTACAAGGGGTTCGTGTTCGCGACGCTTCTGATCACCGCGTACAGCTTCTCGGTGTGGGCGCACCACATGTTCACGACGGGGGCCGTGTCGAGCCTGTTCTTCGCCACGACGTCGTTCCTGATCGCGATCCCGACCGGCGTGAAGTTCTTCAACTGGATAGCGACGATGTGGCGCGGCAAGCTGACGTTCGAGGCCCCCATGCTCTTCTGCATGGGCTTTCTGTTCATGTTCCTGATCGGCGGGATCTCCGGGGTCTTCCTCGCGTCGCCGCCGATCGACTACGCCGTGCACGACACCTATTACGTGGTCGCGCACATGCACTACGTCATGTTCGGCGGGACGACGTTCGCCGCGTTCGCCGGCTTCTACTACTGGATCCCGAAGTTCTTCGGGCGGCTGATGGGCGAGCGGCTCGCGCGCCTGCACTTCGTGCTGATGCTCGTGGGGATGAACCTCGCGTTCTTCCCGATGCACCAGCTGGGGCTCGACGGCATGCAGCGACGGATCCCCGACTATCCCGAGAGTGCCGGATACGGCGACCTGAACATGCTGAGCACGGTGGGGGCGTTCCTGATCGCGGCGTCGATCGCGGTGTTCGTCGTGAACTTCGCCGTGTCGATGCGGCGCGGCCGGCGCGCGGGCGACGACCCCTGGAACGGGTACTCGCTGGAGTGGGCGACCTCGTCCCCGCCGCCGCACCACAACTTCGAGTCCTTGCCGCCGATCCGGTCGGAGCGCCCGGTGTACGACGCGCGTCACGCTGCCGATGCCTGAGGAGCTCCGCGTCTTCGTGCGGGCCGCGCTCTACGTCGCGCTCGTGACGGCGATCTACTGGTTCGTGAGCTACGACGCGGCCGGGACCCTGCTGCTCGGCGGCCTGCTGGTGTCGTGCGTCGTGTTCGTCGTCCTCGGCCGCGCCCTCGGCCGGCCGCCGGAACGCCGGCCGTCGCTCCTGGCGCTGGACGACGCCGGCGGCGAGGAGGCGCCGCTCGAGATCGAGGAGGAGCCGGTCGTGACGGTGAGCGCCTGGCCCCTGCTGGGCGCGGCGGCGGTGCTGCTGGTGGGGCTGGGCCTGCTGTACGGGCCGTGGCTCTGGCTGCCGGGAGCGGCCCTGGGGGCCGCGGCGGCCTACGGCTGGATCACGCAGACGGACGTCTGACGTAGCCGAGGTTCGGCGTCACCTCGAGCTCCGCCATCGAGCCCTGCGGCAGCGCGCGGTACAGCGACGGCTTCACCCGGTACGCCGTCAGCGACTCCGAGCGGCCGTCGTCGATCGCCACGAAGAAGCGCAGGCTCTCGCTGTCGTCCCTCTGCGAGAGATACGGGACCGGGCTCCACCGGGTCCGCGCGCGCAGAACCGTCCCCGTCACGAGCCGTTTCGAGAACAGGTCGAGGAACCCGAGCGCCACTTGCGGGAGCGACCGGGCGAGCACGACGATGCCGAGCGCCGTGGCGACCGTTCCCGCCGCGGCGAGCCAGGTGTCGTGGAACCCGATGTCGCGGGTCGCCACCCGGATGATGTTGTAGCCGAGGTACGTCCCGATCCCGCCTATCGTCAACGCGAGGAGCGGATGCCTCCCCCACCCCGGGCGCAACCTCGGGTAGCGCACGCGCACCTTCCTCCACTCGCCCGAGCTCGCCGTCCACGCCTCGGTGTCGCTCTCGGCCCCCATGGGCAGCGACCGGATCGACTGCGGCGCGGCCCCCAGCGCGGCGGCGTACGCGAGGTGTCGCTCCCAGACCACGACGCCGCTCGGGGGCAGGAGCTCGAACGAGGGGCTCTCCTCCAATGCGCGCTTGACGCCGAGCCATCGAGCGGCGGCGCGATCCCCCGCGTCGGTCGACGTCTGTCTCTTCGAGGCGGCGGCCGCGATGGCGGCGCAGAACGCCGCGAGGCCCGCGACCATGACGCCGTCCATCAACCCGGACGACACGACCTGCTCGGGGTCGTTGAACCCGATCGCCAGCTCGAACAGGAGGAGTATCAGCGCACAGCCGAGGAAGAGGGCGCCACACACCCGCTTGTCCCACAGGTCGCGCGAGAGTCCCCGGGATTGCGTGTCCGCGACGACCTCGTCCCGGAACTTCCCCCACCACGCCTTGGACCGGTCCTGGGGGCCGGTCGTCAGCGCGGCGGCCGGAACGACGCCGCCGGACGACACGTCCCGAAGGTGGTCGAGCAGCAAGCGCTCGTACGGCAGCAGCTCGGCGGACCGGCCCGTCACGCGGCAATAGAAGTCGCCGATGCCGCGATCCTCGATCTCGACGAGGCCGCGGGCCGCCAGGTCGACGAGGGTCGCGGGCACCGCGTCGCGGGTCGCCTTGAAACGGTGCGCCAGGAGGTTCGCCACCGCGGGGGTCTCGGCGCCGAGCTCGGTCGTCTCCGGATCGGGCCGCGGCCGTCGCGGGTAGCGGACCGTCCATATCGACGCGAGGAAGAGGAACCAGCCGGCGATCGCCGCCGCGGTTAGCCACAGCAGGCCCTCGTCGGGGACGTAGAGCTCGTTCACGGCGGCGAGGCTATCCGCCTCGCCTTGCTGAGGTGCGGCGGGTCAGGGCGTGAGAGGCGTGGGTCCCGCCTTGCCCTTCTTCTGCTTCTTGGCGGCTCGCTTCTCCTTGAGGCTCTTCTGCGACTGCTTCTTGGCCGCCTTCCCTCCGCCTTTGTCCTTGTTCGCCATGGGGCCTCCTGGGTGATCGGGGGTGTCCATCATCCGCCTTCGGCAGCAGGATTCCAAGCTTCGACGATCGCGGCCACGCTCGCGGCGGAGTCGTAGTTCAGCACGTGCGCACCCCCGGGGACCACCCTCAGCTCGCCCCGCGGGAGCAGCGAGGCCACCTCCTCGGCCCACCGCTGCGGCACGATCGCATCGTTCTCGCCGCGGAGGACGAGGATCGGCGCCGCGATCCGCGGGAGCTTCGCCTCGAGCGGGTCGCGCAACGCGTACCGGAGCGTCTGCAGCGGTCGCTTCACGCCGGCCTGGAGGTAGTCCGCCAGCAAGGGCCTCGCCAGGCCCAGGGGCTCGCGCACGGCGGTGGCGACGAACCTCCACGCCTGCGACCACACGTTGCGGTGACGGCGGTCGATCGTGGGGCCGAGGAAGACCGCGGCTTCCAGCCGCTCCGGGTGCCGGAGCGCGAGCTCGGCGACGACCTCGCAGCCGAACGAGTTCCCGACCATGACCGCGGCTCCCAGCGAGCAAGACGACATCCATTCGTCGAGCAAGTCCGCGAGCTCCGGCAGTGTGAGCGCTCGTCGCACCTTGGCGCTGCGGCCGAAGCCGGGGAGGTCGGGCACGTAGACGCGGTCCCGGGAGGCGAGCCTGCGCGCGAGCGGCATCA
>DATADL010000351.1:0-6968 GCA_036258555.1 Actinomycetota bacterium
GAAGGGCTCCGTCGCTACCTGGGCGCGGCCGACGAGGATCACGTCCCCGGGTCCGGGCCCGTAGGCGCGGAACGCCTCCCGAAGCCGCCGGCGGATCCTGTTGCGCACGACCGCCGTGCCGGCTGCCTTGCCGACGGAGAGCCCCAGGCGCGGCGCGCCCTCGGTCCGCGGCTGCACGACGGCAGTGACGCCGTCACGCGAGGCGCGCCTGCCCGAGGAGTGGACGCGCGCGAAGCGGTGCTTGCCTGACAGGGGCTCGATCCGGGACATGTGGGGCGGCTGCGCTCAGGCGGACAGCCGCTCGCGGCCCTTTGCCCGGCGCGCCTTCAGGATCGCCCTGCCCGCGCGCGTCTTCATCCGCGCGCGGAAGCCGTGCTTGCGCTTGCGGCGGCGCGTGTTCGGCTGGAACGTTCTCTTGGTCATGTGGGCATCTTCCGTTCGACTTGGCGCGGGCCGAGGCGGCGAGGTGGTCGCGGCAAATCCGGCCCTCCGAGGTGCCGGGCGAGTATAGCGGGCCCGTCTCGTGCGCACTTTTCGCGCCTGCGCAGGTTTCCTCGCGACCCGGCCGTTTCGGCTTGACGCCCTCGTGCGCCGCCTGCATAAGATGCCGAGCGGTCTCAAGCCCCGGCGATCGGGCAGCAGGGCTCGTGGCACTTCCCCACGGATCCACCGGCTGAGCAGACAGCCATCGACAGCGTCACAGAACTTCGTCCACACCTGTGGATAGGGCTGTTAGTCAGTGCATCGGTCCTGCTCAGACCCACCTTCCCTCACCCTCGTCGACGGCGCACGCCTGCGTCGCGCCCCCAGGGCCTGGACCCGCGTTCGACGGGGAGATGTGAAAAACGAGCATCGATGAAGGGGAGGGCATGGATGCAGAGCTCCGTTAGCGAAGACACGCCTGCCGGCAGTACCACCGAAGCCGCGGCGATCTGGGAGCGGGCCGCACAAGACCTCAGGGTGGCGCTGTCCGAGAGCAACTTCTCGGCCTGGTTCGGGCGTACGCAGGCCGTCGGGCTGGACGGCGACACGCTCGTCCTCGGCGTCCCCAACCACTTCACGAAGGACTGGATCGAGGGCCGTTTCCTCGAGCCGCTCGTGTCCGCGGTCACCGCGGCCGCCGGACGCGCGCTCGAGGTCGCGATCCTCGCGGACGCGACGTACTCAGGGCCCGACACCTCGCCGGCGCCCGCCGAATCCCCCTCCGTCGACGTCTCGGACGCCACCGACGTCACGGTCGAGGACGTCTTCCACCCGAACTACACCTTCGACTCCTTCGTCATAGGCTCGTCGAACCGGTTCGCCCACGCGGCCGCGCTCGCCGTGGCCGAGGCCCCCGCCCAGGCCTACAACCCGCTGTTCATCTACGGCGGCGCCGGGCTCGGCAAGACGCACCTCCTCCACGCGATCGGCCGGTACGCCCAGCAGTGGCATCCGCGGACCGTCGTCCGATACGTCTCGACCGAGCAGTTCATGAACGACTTCATCCTCGCCCTCCAGCGGCGCAACATCCCCGCGTTCCACCGGCGCTACCGCATGGCGGACCTGCTCTTGATCGACGACATCCAGTTCCTCGAGGGCAAGGAGCGGACGCAGGAGGAGTTCTTCCACACGTTCAACGCGCTCCATCCGAAGAGCCAGATCGTGATCACGTCCGACCGGCCCCCGAAGAAGATCCCGACGCTCGAGGAACGGTTGCGCACGCGCTTCGAGTGGGGCCTGATCACGGACATCCAGCCTCCCGACCTCGAGACCAGGCTTGCGATCCTCCAGAAGAAGGCCGAGACCGAGCAGCTCGTCGTCGGGCACGAGGTCATGTCGTTCATCGCGAGCCGCATCCAGACGAACATCCGGGAGCTCGAGGGCGCGCTCATCCGCGTCGCCGCCTATGCGTCGCTCACACGGTCGGAGCTCTCGCTCGACCTCGCGCAACAGGTCCTGCGCACGCTGCTTCCCGAAGCCCGCGAAGCGCGCGTCACGTCGGACCTCGTCGTCTCGGTCGCCGCCGACTACTACGACGTCACGCCCGAGGAGATCTGCTCCTCGAGCCGTTCGCGCCCGTTGGTGAACGCTCGCCAGATGGCCATGTACCTGTGCCGGGAGCTCACCGATCTGTCCTTGCCGAAGATCGGCGAGCGCTTCGGGGGCCGCGACCACTCCACCGTCCTGTACGCCATGCACAAGGTCCGCCAGCAGATGAAAGAGCGCCAGAGCTGCTACCAGCAGGTCGAAGAGCTCACCACGCGGATCCGCCAACAGGCCGCGCGTGGATAACCCCTTCTCCCGCTGCGCGATCTGTGGGACGAACGACGCGTTTCCCGCGAACCGGTCGCCGTCCCGCGCCGGCGAACCCGAGTCCTCACACCGACCGCGCATCGCGAAACACACAGCTGCCAGGGACGACGCGCCTTATCCCCGGCACCAACAGCACCTACTACGTGCTACTGAAAGATCTAGATCAGTACCCAAACCCGTGAACCGCAAAACCCGGATCTTCTTGTCACACCACTGCTCTAGCTTGGGATCGATCGGCATTCGGATGGGAGGACCACGATGAAGTTCCGCTGCGAGCGCGACGACTTGCTCGAGGCCGTGCAGTTCGCGTCGAGGGCGATATCGAACCGCGCGACGCTGCCGGTGTTGTCCGGGCTTCGGATCGAGGCGAGCGAGCAGGGCGCGGTGACCGTGGCGGCGACCGACCTCGAGCTCACGATGGAGACGTCGTTCCAGGCGGGCGTGGACGAACCCGGCAAGACGATCGTCCCCGGCCGGCTCTTCGGCGAGATGAGCAGGAGCCTGTCGTCCGGGCAGGTGTCGGTCGGCGGCGGCGAGGGCGAGGTCGAGATCGGGTCGGGCCGCGGGAACTTCCGCGTGAAGTCGCTGGCGCCGGACGACTACCCGGCGCTCCCGATAGAGGGCCGTGAGGATCCGGGGGACGGCGTCGTCGTGGAGATCGACGGCGCGCTGCTCGCGACCGCGCTGTCCCAGGTCGTGCGCAGCGCGTCGGGTGACGAGAGCCGCCAGGTCCTCACGGGCGTGCTGTGGGAGCTCGAGTCCGGAAGCCTCACGCTCGCGGCAACCGACTCGTACCGGCTCGGCGTGCGCGCGCTGAAGGTCGACGGTGGCCCTGCGGAGCTGCGGAACGTGATCCTGCCGGCGCGGGCGCTGCACGAGCTCGCACGTGCGCTCCAGGGCGCCGGCGGTGTCGTGAAGGCGACGGTGAAGGAGAACCTCGTGGCGTTCGCGATCCCGGCTGCCGGCGAGGGCTCGGGCGGCGGCGAGTCGGTCATCGGAAGCCGGTTCATCGAGGGCGAGTTCCCGAACTACCGTCAGCTGATCCCGCAGGGGTACCCGAACGCGCTGACGGTCGAGCGCGAGGCGCTGCTCGAGGTCACGAAGCGCGTGGGGCTCCTGGCGCAGAACAACCTGCCGGTCAAGCTCCAGCTGGGGGCCGAGCTCGAGGTCTCGGCGCACACTCCGGACGTCGGCGAAGGGCAGGAGGTCATCGACGCGGAGTACCAGGGCGAGCCTCTGGTGATCGCGTTCAACCCACAGTTCCTCTACGACGGCGCGTCCGCGATCCTCTCCGACAAGATCGTCGTCGAAGTGTCCGACGGGCTGAAGCCGGCGATCCTGCGCGGCGAGAGCGACGAGGCCTTCACCTACCTGCTCATGCCGGTGCGGCTGTCGTAGACGACCGACCGGCTCGGCGATCGGCCTAGAGTCGAGACGTGCGCGTAGAGGGCCTGGCACTCGAGGACTGGCGGAACTACGAGCGTCAGTCGGTCGACCTGGCGCCGGGGCTCAACCTCGTGACGGGCGCGAACGCGCAGGGGAAGACCAACTTGCTCGAAGCGATCTACTGCCTGACCGGGTTCGGCTCCCCGCGTGCCGCGGACGCCGCGCTCGTGCGGCACGGCTGCGAACGCGCGCTGCTGCACGCGGCCGTCGAGCGACGCGGGCGGAGCGTGCGCGTGGATCTCGAGGTGCGTCCCGGCAAGGGAACGCGCGCGCTCCTGAACAAGACGCCGGTCCAGACGCGCGTGCTAAACGACGTGTGCGTGAGCGTCTTCTTCGGGCCCGACGAGCTGTCGCTCGTGAAGGGGTCGCCCGACGGCCGCCGCCGGTTCCTCGACGAGCTCGTCGTCAAGCTCCGTCCTGCAAGGGACGGCCTCCGGCGCGAGTTCGAGCGGACGCTGAAGCAGCGCAACGCGTTGCTGAAGTCGGCGCCGCGGGGTGGATCGGGCACGGTCACCGCGACGCTCGACGTGTGGGACGCGGCCCTGGCGCGCGCGGGCGCGGCCCTCGCAGCCGCGCGGCTCGAAGCCCTTGCGGGGTTGGTCCCGCTCGCGGCCAAACGGTACGCGGAGATCGCGGGGGCCGGGACGCTCGCGCTCGAGTACGCGAGCTCGTGGATGGACGCCGGCGTCTCACCGGACGCCGCGACGCTGGAGACCCGGCTGCGCGCGGCGATCGCCGAGGCGCGGCCGCGCGAGATCGAGCGCGGCGTCGGACTGGTCGGGCCGCAGCGCGACGACGTCTCGGTCGTGCTCGGCGGGGTCGACGCCCGCGTCTACGCGTCGCAGGGCGACCAGCGGACGTGCGCGCTCGCGCTCAAGCTGGCGGAGCACGACCTCCTGTCCGACGCGCTCGGCGAGGAGCCGGTGCTGCTCCTCGACGACGTCTTCTCCGAGCTCGACCCGTCTCGCCGCGCATGGCTCGCCGACGCGGTGAGGTCGATCGGTCAGACGGTCGTGTCGACGGCCGAGCCGGTCGCGGTCGATGCCCTCGCGCCCGCCGCGACGTTCGCCGTGGCGGCCGGGACGGTGGTGCGCAGTGCCTGACGAGGGGGCGGCGCGCTCGTCCTTCCGCGGGGCCGACCCGTCCCGGCTGAAGGACCTGCTGCCGGGCGCGACGGGGCGACTCGGCATCCCCTCGCCCGAGGCGACCGGTCGCGTGTGGTCGGCGTGGAAGGACATCGTGGGCCCGGCCGTGGCCGCGCACGCCGAGCCGACGTCTCTGCGGGGCGGGGTGCTGAAGGTGCGGGCGGACTCGCCCGCGTGGGCGACCGAGATCGGGTATCTCGCCGACGAGATCCGGAGCCGTGCGAACGCCGTGACCGGCGCCGCGCTGGTGGCAGAGGTCCGGGTGTGGACGGGGCCGCGGGCTCCCGGATCGGCGTCCGAGACGGGGTCGTCCGGCACGGGCCGCGACCCCGCCGAGGACCTCGAGCGCGAGCCCGCGAAGGACCCCGCGGAGGCACTCGAGAGGGCCCGCCGGGCATGGGCGAAAAGGGCCGGGCGCTGACCCCTCGGCGAGGCCTCGAAATCCCGTAAATCCCCTGGTAGATGGTAGGATTTCGGCGTGAATCCAGGCGTCCGAACCTCCCCTCCGCGCGCCCTCCCGCGTCCGTGAGGAGCGCCTCCGACCTGTAGCGGCCGCCACAGCCGCGCGGGGGGTTCGACCGCTTCGATCCAAAGGAGCATGACCGTAGCGAAAGACGCACGCGAGACCACGAAGAAACGCCGGGACGGCACCTACACCGGCCAGGACATCACGGTCCTCCGGGGCCTCGACCCCGTCCGGAAGCGTCCGGGCATGTACATCGGGTCGACGGGCATCCGCGGGCTCCACCACCTCGTGTACGAGGTCGTGGACAACGCCGTCGACGAAGCCATGGCCGGCTACTGCGACCGCATCGTCGTCGAGCTGCTGCCCGACGGCGGCTGCCGGGTCTCGGACAACGGGCGGGGCATCCCGGTCGATCCGATCGCGGCCGACGGCAACAAGAAGATGCCCGCCGCGACCGTCGTGCTGACGACCCTGCACGCGGGCGGGAAGTTCGAGGGCAAGGGGTACCAGGTCTCCGGCGGGCTCCACGGGGTCGGGGTGTCGGTCGTGAACGCGCTGTCGGAGCGGCTCGAGCTCGAGATCGTGCGTGACGGCTCGCTGCACCGCCAGGAGTTCGAGCGGGGGCGTCCGCTGGCGCCGCTGAAGAAGGTCAAGCCCGCGAAGCGGACCGGGACGACGGTGTCGTTCTGGCCGGACCCCCAGATCTTCACCGAGGAGCGCGAGTTCAAGCACGAGACCCTCGCCCAGCGCTTGCGCGAGATGGCTTTCTTGAACAAGGGTCTCGAGATCCGCCTGGTCGATCGCCGCGTCGAGCCCGCCGAGGAGGAGACCTTCCGCTACACCGGCGGCATCGTCGACTTCGTCAAGCACCTGAACTCCGCCCGCGACGCGGTGAACAAACGTCCCGTGTACTTCGAGGCGAAGGCCGAGGGCCACGAGGTCGAGGTGGCGATGCAGTGGACGACGTCGTTCAACGAGTCGGTCTTCACGTTCGCCAACAACATCAACACCCACGAGGGCGGGATGCACGAAGAGGGCTTCCGCCGGGCGCTCACGCGCGTGATCTCGAAGTACGCGCGCGACAAGAGCATCCTCAAGGAGAAGGACGACGCGTTCACGGGCGAGGACTGTCGCGAGGGGCTCACCGCGATCGTGTCGGTCAAGCTGCGCGACCCGCAGTTCGAGGGCCAGACCAAGACCAAGCTCGGCAACACCGAGATCCGCTCGTTCGTCGAGACCTCGATGAACCAGCGCTTCGCGGAGTTCATGGAGGAGCACCCCTCCGAGGCCCGCGCGATCTGCAACAAGGCCGTCAGCGCGCAACGTGCGCGGCTCGAGGCCCGCAAGGCGCGCGACCTCGTCCGCAGGAAGTCACTGCTCGAGTCGTCGACGTTGCCGGGCAAGCTCGCGGACTGCCAGACGCGCAACCCCGACGAGGCCGAGCTGCTGATCGTCGAGGGCGACTCCGCCGGCGGCAGCGCGAAGCAGGCGCGCCAGCGCGAGTTCCAGGCGATCCTCCCGCTGCGCGGCAAGATCCTCAACGTCGAGCGGGCGCGGCTCGCCAAGATCCTCGAGAACAAGGAGATCCAGGCGATCATCACCGCGATCGGCACCGG
>DATADL010000352.1:0-3455 GCA_036258555.1 Actinomycetota bacterium
ATCCTCGAGCTCGAGCAGGTCGGTGAGGCGTTGGTTCTCGACGATCAGTGCCTCGGCCTCGCGGATCTGGGCCTGGGCCTGCTCGAGCGCCTCCTCGAGGTCCTCGTTCTCGCTCCGGAGGCTCCCCAGCTCACCGATCGACGAGAAGAAGTTGCCGACCGGGCGGAAGACCGTCGTGAACCCGCGCTGAATGGGGGCCACGAGGGTGACCGAGAAGTCTTTCGCCCGTTCGAGCGGGCCGCCCGGGCCTTGCCGGTAACCAAGAGTGATCACGACGACGGCCAGGGCCAGGAAGACGAGCAGCAGCAACCGCCCTCGTCCGTTACGGCGATACATGCGTTGTCAAAACCTCTTCGCCTGCGCGAGAAACCTGGGGGCGGCGGGCAATGCGCCGCGGCTTGAAGAGCCGGGCCGGATGATGGGCCGCCCTACGTTGGGGCCATGGTAGCCCTGATGGGGTGATTCGCCCTATGTGGCCGCTGACCTGCGGGTTCGCGAGGACGCGAAAAAGACCCTAGGTTCTCCGAGCGACCGCGCCCGCGAGGACGAGCGCGGCGAGCAGACCGAGCGGGGCCGCCCCCGGCATGGTCTCCGGCCGGCTCGGAGCAACGAGCTCGGCAGGGGGCGGCGTGCCCTTCTTGTTCGGCGCGGCGGTCCAGGAGAAGACGTCGATGCCCCGCCCGATGTCGGACGCCACGAGGTAGTACGTCTTCGTCCCGTCGGGGTTCTTGACGATCTTGAACGGCTGGACCGCCCACTGGTTGGTCCCCTCCGGAACGTACGTGGCGGTCTCGCGGAACACGACGCGCCCGTTGTCGTCGAAGAACCAGTCGACGACCTTCGTCCCCTGGCTGTACCAGGAGATGAAGAGCCGCTGCTCGCCGGGGACGAGCTCGATGCGGTGCGAGGTGCAGAAGGTCGGCCCGGGAACCTGCACCGACCCGATGAAGACGGCCTTTGCGTCGTCGGGCGTCTGCGCGTATTCGATGTTCGACGGATCGCTGATGTCGTACATGTGCACGCCGCCGTTCCCGTAGGGGTTCTCCTGCTCGGGGGAGCACGACGCGCCGCCGGGGACGATCCCGCCGCCGCGCTCGTCCGTGACGAACATGTGCTTGCCGTCGGCGGTGGGAACCGCTTCGTGCGCGACCGCGATGCCCTCGCGCGAAGGCACGTTGAAGTTGTTGTTGCACCGGTCCGGCTGACCCGGTTCGGGGCCGGTGCCGCAGTCGCGGCCGGGGTGGTGCACGTTCCCGACGAGCCTCCAGCCCTTGGCCTGCGGGATGGCGTCACCCTCCTCGGGGGTCGCGATGGCGGCGCAGTCGGTCACCATCGCGCCGGTGCTCGTGCCCTCTATCACCTCGCACGGCAACGGCTTGCCCCGCACGGCGCCGGTCTTCTTGTCGGCGATGTTCCGGACGTCGAAGATCGCGGTGCCGCTGAGAGCCGCGCAGTAGAGGCGTCCGGGGCGCGCCACGATGTCGTGACACGACGAGTCGAACCCCTCGATCGGCTCCCCCTCACGGTCGACGTTGTTCGTCCACCCGGGCTCGAACTGCATCCGGAAGACCTTCGGGCGGCACGACTTCCGCCGCTGCTCGAGGGTCTGCCGCCTCTTCATGCAGGAGCGGATGTCGACGACGTCTATCTGCGCCTGGGGGGTCGAGTTGAACGTCGAGCTGCTGTTGTAGATGATCCACGGCCGGGTCGCGTCGACGGTCGCGTTGTGCGACGTGCCCACGTGGCGGGTGAGGTGCACCTCCCGGGGCTCGAACCCCTTCTTGTGGAGCTTGCTCACGTCGATCAGCTCGAGGCCGCCGCCGTCCGCGTCGTGGCACCGGCCCTGCGGCCCTCCGGCGTCCGTCGTGTCGACGATCAACGTGACGCCGTTGCGCCTCGCGACCGATGCGTCGTGCTGCAGCCCGGTCGCCACCGACTCGTTGGTCGTGCAGGCCGCCGATCCGTGGTCCGCCACCCACTTCGGCCTGACCTTCTTCTTCTTGTTGAGAAGCTGCGTCAGGCGCTGTCCGACGTGGCCCTGGGGGCCTCCGCCGAGAGTGCCGGACGACATGAAGAGCCTGCGCTTGAGCTTGAAGATCTCGAGGTCGGTCCCCGGGTTCGGCGCGAGGCCGAAGAGGTACTCCCACTCCCCCTCGCCCTCGGTCACCGCCTGGGGGGCGGGCTTGGCCTCGACGGGCGACAGGGGCTCCCGGGGGTTCGTGTGGTCGGCTGCCGCCGGCCCGCTCGCCACGAGGAGCCCGACCACTACGGACGCAAGGATTCCAGATCGTCTCGACATCTCCGCCTCCCGCGAATCTCCGGACCTGCCGGGAGTGATACCCCGGGGAGGGGAACCGGAACCGCGGAGTGCCGGCCGCTAGTGGCGGGTCGAGGAGATCAACACCCGCTTGAGGGCCTCGAACTCCTCCAGGCACTTCCCCGAGCCGACGGCGACCGCGAACAGCGGGTCCTCGGCCACGTGGATCGGCATGCCGGTCTCGTGCTTCAGCCTCTCGTCGAGGCCCTTGAGGAGCGCGCCTCCGCCGCCGAGCACGATGCCCTTGTCCATGATGTCGCTGGCGAGCTCCGGCGGCGTCTTGTCGAGGGTGTTCTTGACGGCGTCGACGATCGCGTTCACGGGCTCCTCGATCGCGCGGCGGATCTCCTCGGCCGAGACGACGATCGTCTTCGGCAGCCCGGTCACGAGGTCGCGTCCGCGG
This sequence comes from Actinomycetota bacterium, assembly GCA_036258555.1. Classification (GTDB taxonomy): domain Bacteria; phylum Actinomycetota; class CADDZG01; order CADDZG01; family WHSQ01; genus JALZEG01. The sequence goes on from DATADL010000352.1 coordinate 2,721, forward strand.
ATCTCCGCCTGCTGCTCCTCGGGCATCGGGAACGCGGAGGCGATCGCCATCTTGATCTCCTCGGCGGTCCGCTCGCCGAGCATCAGCGAGTACTCCTTCTTTATGTAGTTGATGATCGACTCGTCGAGCTCGTCGCCGCCGATGCGGATCGACTGGCTCGTCACGATGCCGCCGAGCGACACGACGGCAACCTCGGTCGTCCCCCCGCCGATGTCGACGACCATGTTGCCGGTCGGCTCGTGGACGGGAAGGCCCGCGCCGATCGCCGCGGCCATCGGCTCCTCGATGATGTACGCGCTACGCGCGCCGGCGGAGATGGTCGCCTCTTCGACCGCGCGCTGCTCGACCCCGGTGATGCCGGAGGGGACGCAGACGACCACGCGCGGCTTTGCGAGGAACGAACGGCGGTGGACCTTCTGGATGAAGTAGCGGAGCATCTTCTCGGTCACGTCGAAGTCCGCGATGACGCCGTCCTTCAGCGGACGGATCGCGACGATGTGCGCGGGCGTGCGGCCGATCATCCGCTTGGCCTCGGACCCCACGGCGAGGATCGCGCCCGTCTTCGTGTTGATGGCAACGACCGACGGCTCGTTCAGGACGATGCCGCGGCCGCGCACGTACACCAGCGTGTTGGCCGTGCCTAGGTCGACCGCCATGTCGCGGCCGATGAACTGGAACATGCTGTCCATTGGTGTGGCTCCTGGAAAAGATTGAGATTGGGGCGGGTGTGCCCAG
>DATADL010000353.1:0-5254 GCA_036258555.1 Actinomycetota bacterium
GTGGGCGCGACGCGAATGGCGCAGCCCCGAGAGCCCCTGGCTGAGGCTCGATCCGGGGCACGGTAACGAAGACGGCCGGCCCTCGCAACCGAGCTCACGCGAAAACGAGCGCCCGATCGTTGTGGGCGAACGCGCAAGGAATGGCCCGAGGGGCGGCGAGTAGGCTCGCCGCGCATGGACGCGACCCTCCTCCACAGCGCTCGTGCGGGGGCCGTGCGTGCCGCGAGCAAGTCGCTCGCGGAGGTCGTCGACGACGCGGCCGACCTTCTGGCGCGCGACGTGCCGCTGCCGGACCGCGACGGATATCGAGAGCTGATGCACGCGGCGCGCTCGGACGGCGTCGCGGAGTTGCGGCGGAGCAAACGCTTGCGGCTGCTCGAGATCGCGGCGCGCGACCTCGCCGGCGAGACAAGGCTCGAGGAGGTGGGCCGCGCGTTGAGCGACCTCGCAGACGCGTGCCTGGCCGCGTCCTTGGAGGCCCTCGGAGCGGACGGCGACCTGGCGGTCGTCGCTATGGGGAAGCTCGGGGCGCGCGAGCTCAACTACGCCTCGGACATCGACGTGATGTTCGTCGCCGCGGGCGATCCGACGACGGCCAAGCCGCTCGCCGAGCGACTGCTCCACGAGCTCGGCGACTTCGCGCCCGAGGGCCAGGCGTTCCGCATCGACACGAACCTTCGTCCCGAGGGGCGCAGCGGCGCGCTCGTGCGGTCGCTCGAGGGATATCTCGAGTACTACAACCGCTGGGCGAAGCCCTGGGAGTACCAGGCGCTGATCAAGGCACGCCACGCGGCGGGAGCCGGCGTGGGGGCGGAGCTCGTCGAGCGCACGCGGCCCCTGGTCTACCCGACCGAGGTGCCGGCAGAGCGCGTCGTCGCCGTGCGGAAGATGAAAGAGCGCGTCGAGAGCCACGCGCAGAGGTCGGTCCGGCGTGGCCGCGCGTCGGAATCCGACGACGTGAAGCTGGGGCCGGGCGGGATCAGGGACATCGAGTTCTCGGTCCAGCTGCTGCAGCTGGTCCACGGCGGAACCGACGAGTCCGTGCGCGCTCCCGCGACGCTGGACGCGCTCGGTGCGCTCGTGGACGGCGGCTACGTCGCCGAGGACGACGGCGCGGGGCTGGCCGTCGCGTACCGGTGGTTGCGTGCGGTCGAGCACCGGCTGCAGCTCTGGGCCGAACGGCAGGTCCACCACCTGCCGGTGGTGGAGAACGAGCGCGCGCGGGTCGCGCGCGTGATGGGCTTCAAGGACTCGCCGTCGGAGAGCGCGCTCGAGCGGTTCGAGTCGTACCACCGCGGTGTGCTCTCGGACGTCCGCAACCGCTTCGAGAAGCTCTTCTACCGGCCGATGATCGAGTCGCTCGCCGACGGGATGGCGGCGCGGCTTCCGGAGGAGGCGCTGCGCGAGCGGCTCAGGATCCTCGGTTTCCGCGACGTCGAGCGGGCGGCGCGCACGTTGTCCGGGCTCGTCTCGGGGAGCACCCGCCGCGCCCGTCTGTTCAGGGTGTTGACGCCCGCGTTGCTGCGGTCGCTCACGTCGACGCCGCTTCCCGACGTCGGCCTGTTCGGCTTCCTCACCGTCGGCGAGGCGCTCGGCAGCCGTCTCGACGCGCTGAACGCGCTGCGGGACAACCCTCCCGCAGTCGGGTCGCTCGCGCGCGTGCTGGGCAGCGGGCGGTTGCTGGGCGAGGTGATCGCGCAGGTCCCCGAGGAGCTGTCGCTCGTCGTCGACCCGCACGACGTGCCGCGGCCGAAGGAGCGCGATCGTCTCGTCAGAGAGGCGCGCGCGTCGCTGGGGTGGCGCGAGCCCGACGCCCGGTGGAACGGGCTCCGCCGCTTCAAGCGGCGCGAGATGCTCCGCGTCGCCGTCGCCGACGTCGGAGGCACCGTGTCCGTCGACGAGGTCGGCGCCGGGCTTGCCGACCTCGCCGACGCCTGCCTCGCCGCGGCGCTCGACGACCTCGACGTCCGGCTGACGGTCATCGGCATGGGCAAGCTCGGGGGCCGCGAGCTCAACTACTCCTCGGACGTCGACGTGATGTTCCTGCACGACGGCGACCCGGGGGCCGCCGAGCGGGCCGCGGAGCAGCTGATGCGCGCGATCGGGGAGGTGACGCCGGAGGGGCAAGCCTTTCGCGTCGACGCCGCGCTGCGACCCGAGGGCAAGGCCGGTCCACTCGTGCGGTCGCTCGAGTCGTACCTCGAGTACTACGAGAGGTGGAGCCGGCCCTGGGAGCACCTCGCGCTGCTCAAGGCACGCGTCGCCGCGGGAGACGAAGAGCTCGGCTCCCGGTTCGTGACCGCGACGCGCGCGTACTCCTATCCCGCGACGCTCCCGCCCGGCGCGCTGGCCGAGATCCGACACCTCAAGGCGCGCATGGAGCGCGAGCGGGTCCCGCGCGGGACCGACCCGCGCCGCCACCTCAAGTTCGGGCCCGGCGGACTCGCCGACGTCGAGTTCTCCGCGCAGGTCCTGCAGCTCCAGCACGCGCACGACCGCGACGACCTCCAGGTCACCGGGACGCTCCACGCGCTCGACGCGTGCTGGCGCGAGGGACTGTTGACGGACTCCGAGGCGCTGCAGCTCGCCGAGGCGTACCGCTTCCTCATGAAGGCGCGCAACCGCATGTTCCTCATGGCCGGCCGGCCGGGTGACGCTTTACCGGCGAAGCCCGAGGAGCTCGAGGCCCTCGGCGTCGCGATGGGCTACACGGACCAGCCGCGCCAGGAGATGGAGGAGGACTACCTGCGACTGACGCGCCGGGCACGCAGGGTGGCCGAGCGCGTGATCTACGGCTAGACCGCGCGCGCCACGACGAGGTAGAAGAGCGTGAAGATCGCCAGGAAGGCGGCGATCGTCAGAAGGATCTTGCCGGAGGCGCGGAAGCCCTCGCGGCCGAGCCCGCCCATCACGGCTACGAGGGCGAGCAGGATCGCGACGACGGGGACGTACTTCACGGGAGCGCCCCGAGCAGGTCGTCCACCGGCGCGTTGTCCTCGGCCCCCGTCGCACGGTGCTCGTAGAGGACCTTGCCGCCGGGCGCGACGACGAGAGCGCCGCCGAGCTGGAGGACGTCCTGCTTGGGAGCAGGGCGGCCCTGCGCGTTCCCGGTCAGGAGGCTCTTGACGCCGCGCACGATCTGCTTGGGCCCGGCCACGTCGAAGAGGTTCCCCCGCTGGAGCTCGAAGGCGCGGTGCGTCTCGCGGTGGCGGTCGACCAGCAGCGGGAACGGGATGTCCTGCTTGTCCCTGAAGTCGGCCGCCATCGCGGTCAGCCCCATCCCGATCGCGGCGACGTTGGCGCCCTTGGCCTCGAACTCCTCGTACCGGCCGCGCAACTGCGCGACGTGCTCGCGGCAGAACGTTCAGCCGTAGTGGCGGAGCCAGACGAGGACGGCCGGCCGGTCGCGCCAGAGGTCGCCGAGCCGCACGTCGCGCTCGTTCGAGTCGGGCAGCACGACGTCTTCCAAAAGGGCCGCAGTCTTCACCGTTTCGATCCTACGCGGCCCCGGAGGGCCACCGTCCGCGGGAACCAATCGCATCTACCGGAGGTCGTGTGGGTGGGGGCGGCACATGGGAGCGGGACGATGCGGCTGACGGGAAGAGGTTCTCTTGCGGCGGGCGCCGTGGTCGCGCTGACCGCGTCCCTCGTGCCGCCCGCCGTGGCGCAGGGCGGCTCCTGCTTCGGAAAGACCCCGACGATCGTCGGCACGCGGGCGCGCGACCACCTCTTCGGGACGCCGGGCGACGACGTGATCGACGGCCTGGGCTCCCACGACTGGATCGAGGCCGGCGCCGGCGACGACACGATCTGTGGCTCCGACGGCTACGACGACATCTACGGCGGGCCCGGCGACGACTCGATCGACGGGGGCGACGACCTCGACGACAGCTGGGGGCAGGACGGCGCCGACACGATCCTCACCGGGGACGCGGAGTACTACCGCCTGGGCCAGGACCTCGCCGTCGGCGGGCCCGGCGACGACTCGATAGACGGCGACGCGGGGCCGAACCTCCTGTACGGGGGGCCGGGCGACGACGTGATCCGCGGACACGGAGCACAGTTCGACGACTGCGACTGCGAGACGCAGTTCGACGAGGAGCTGCACGGGGGTCCGGGGAACGACGAGCTCACCGGAGGCGCGATCGGCGGCAGCAACATCTGGAACCAGGTGTTCGTGCCGGGCCCGGGGGACGACGACGTCGACACCGGGCGGCTCGAGGAGGTGCCGGGCAGCGAGGACTGCGGGCTCCTCGGTGACGAGCCGTGCCTCTCGATGTTCGGCGACCGCGACGTCGTGCGCTTCTACGGGTCCCGTGCGGCCGTCACGGTCGATCTCGCGGCCGGGACCGCGACGGGGCAGGGGACCGACCGCATCGTCGGGATCGACATGGTCGTCGGGTCGCGCTACGACGACGTCATATCCGGCGACGACACCCAGAACGTGATCCTCGGCGGTGACGGGTTCGGCTACGACACGATCACGGGGCTCGGGAGCAACGACTACCTCATCGGCGGGTACGGCAGCGACGCGATCGACGCCGGCGCCGGCGCCGCCGACGAGGTGGACGGCGGGTCGGGCGACGACCGGTGCGTCGCGGCCGAGCACCGCGTGAGCTGCGAGGAGACGTCGTGAGGGCGCACGCGGTCCTCGTGTCCTGTGCGTTGTTGCTCCCCGGCGGGGTCGCGCACGCCCAGGACGCGCCGGAGTGCTTCGGCGAGAAGCCCACCATCGTGGGGACCGACGGCGAGGACCGGCTCGTGGGCACGCCGGGGAGGGACGTCATCGCCGGGCTCGACGGGAAGGACCGGATCGAGGGGCGCGGCGGCGACGACCTCATCTGCGCGGGCCACGCGCGGGCGTGCTGGGGTTGCGGGGACATCGTGAAGGCAGGATCGGGCGACGACAGGCTCGGCGGTGGGGCGGGAGGCCAGCGCCTTGCGGGGGGGCCGGGCGACGACCTCCTGCGCGCCGGCGACGGCGACGACACGCTCGTCGGTGGTCTCGGGAACGACCGCGCGTTCGCGGGGGTCGGCAACGACATGCTGATCGAAGGGCCGGGGAACGACCTCGCGGCCGGGGGCGAAGACTTCGGCATCGACGGCGCCGGCGGCGACCAGGTCACGTTCCGGCTCGGGTGGCACGTGAACGCGGACTTGGCCGAGGGGCGCGCGACGGGGGACCTCGGCAACGACCGCATCCCCGACATCGAGCACGTAACCGGGTCGAGGGGCGACGACGTCCTCGCCGGCG
>DATADL010000354.1:0-1566 GCA_036258555.1 Actinomycetota bacterium
CAACGTGGCCGGGACGAAGCTCGACCTGGGCGCGGCGGGCGACGCGCAGCTGGCGATCGACGCGCTGGCGGGGCTGGTGAACTCGGTGGGCCCCCGCCTCGAGGGGGCCGAGCGGCCGCTGCGACAGCTGCTGGCGGACCTGCAGCTCGCCTACGCCCAGAGGGCCGCTCCTCCGCCGCAGGGGTCGTAGCCGAACGACCGGTGCACCGGCACGCCGCGGCCACGCCCTTCCGCAACTCGGCCTTGCGCAGGCGCATTTTATCGATTATCGTCGATTGTCGATGGACGTCACCCGGAAGCAAGCTGAGACGTGGGCGGGCTGGTTCAAGTGTCTGGGCGACCCGTCGCGCATCCTGATCCTCAACGAGCTTGCGACCGCGGGCCGGGCGCTCACGGTCGGCGAGCTCGTCGCGAAGGTCGACGTCGGGCAGCCCACGGTCTCCCACCACCTCGCGGTCCTGGTGGACACCGGGTTCGTGCTGGCGGAACGCCCCGGGACGTCGAGCCTCTACCGCGTGAACGAGCGGTGCCTCGAGTGCTTTCCCTCTGCGGCCGACGTCGTCATGGGACGCGGCCCCCGTGCCCGTTCCACGGTGCCGTGGGGCCGCTCGACGGCGGTCTCCCGCAGCCGCTCCCCCGTCACGACACGAAAGGCGTCGAGATGACCGATCGCAGAACCGAGGTCAGAGAACGCTACGCAGCGGCGGCCGGCACGTCGTGCGATCCCATGATCGGCGAGCACGGCACCTGCGGGGACTCCTACTACGACGCGTCGGAGCTGTCGGAGCTGCCTGCCGCGGTGACGTCCGCGAGCCTCGGCTGCGCGAACCCGTTGACGGTCGCGGACCTGCACGAAGGCGAGGTGGTCCTCGACCTCGGGTCCGGCGCGGGACTCGACGTCCTGCTCTCGGCCCGGCGCGTCGGCCCGACCGGCAAGGCGTACGGCCTCGACATGACGCCCGAGATGCTCGAAGTAGCGCGGTCCAACCAGCGCGAGGCCGGCGTGACGAACGCCGAGTTCCTGCAGGGCTACATCGAAGACGTGCCGCTCCCGGACGGGTCGGTCGACGTCGTGCTGTCGAACTGCGTCGTGAACCTGTCCCCCGACAAGGACAGGGTGTTCGCCGAGGCGTATCGCGTGCTGCGGCCGGGAGGCCGCCTCGCGATCGCAGACATCGTGGCCGACGCCGAGGTCGACGTCATCACAAGAGCGCGCCTCTCGGCAGAGTCGGCCTGCCTTGCCGGCGCCGCGCCGAGGGCCGCGTACGAGGACGGTCTGAGGCGGGCGGGCTTTGCGCACGTCTCGATCGAGCCGACGCGGACGGTGACCCCCGGCTTCTCGTCGGCGATCGTCCGCGCCGTCAAGCCCGCCTGAGTCAGGGCACGATCTTCGTTATCGGCAGCTCTACGATGTCTTCGGCCCCCAGGGTCTTCAACTCCGGGATCAGCGTGTTTATCGTCGCCTTCGGCACGACGGTCTCGACGGCGTAGAAGTCCTGCTCCGCCAGCTGCGAGACGGTCGGCGCCCTCATCGCCGGCAGCGCCCCCACCACCGCGTCCAGACGG
>DATADL010000355.1:0-6456 GCA_036258555.1 Actinomycetota bacterium
GTCAAGGGCTCGATGTACACGGTCGTCACCATCGCGATCGCGGTATGGGGGCCGGAGACGTTCCTGATCGCGTCGAACGCCGCGGACCAGGTCGTGCACGGGACGATGGCGGTCGCCGGCCTCGGAACCGCGCTGGCGACCCCGCCAACCGGGGGTTCTATCTCCAACCGGCGCTCGCGTTGACTTTGCCTTGCGCCTACGGCCTCGGCCTCGCCGTGGTGGAAGAGAGCTCACCTCTATTACTAGTCGCTACTTGTGTTAGAGTCCGACAATCACCCTTGAAGAGCGGAAGGACAGACCTCGGCCATGTCTGGATTGCTCCACGCCGCCACGCGGGAGGACCTCCCGGCCTCGTGCGGTGAGCGCTGGTGAACGCCAGGCGCCGCGTCCTCGTCACGGGCGGCACGGGCGCCCTCGGCACGGGCGTCACGAAGCGGTTCCTGCAGGAGGGCCACGAAGTCGTGGCGTCTTGGATAGTCGAGGCGGAGGCCGACCGCCTGCGGCGCGACCTCGCGGATAGCGGGGACCTGCTGCTCGTACGGGCCGACGTCACGCGGCCCCCGGACGTCTCGAGGATGGTCGCCGAGGTCGAGGCGTCGGCGGGCCCGGTGGACGCGCTCGTGCACCTCGTCGGGATGTGGCGCGGGGGATCGGCCCTGCACGAGACCGAGGACGCGACGTGGGACCTCGTCATGGACGTGAACCTCCGCAGCGCGTTCAACTGCGCGCGTGCGGTGCTGCCGGGCATGCTCCAGCGCGGGTGGGGCCGGCTCGTCTTCGTGTCGAGCGAGACCGCGCGTCGCGGACAGGCGCGCCAGGTCCCGTACGCGGTGTCGAAGGCCGCGGTGGCGGCACTGGCCGAGGCGATAGCGGACGAGACCCGCGGCACCGGCGTCACCGCCAACGCGCTGTCTCCGTCGGTCATCGACACGCCCGCCAACCGCGCGGCGTTCCCCGGCTCCGATCACGGCAGGTGGGTGTCACCGGAAGACCTCGCCTCGGCCGTCCACTTCCTGACGACCGACGCGGCCGGAGCGATCACCGGTACGACCCTGCCGGTGCCCGGAGGCGTCGCCTAGAGAACGCCGCGCGGCCCGGCGACCGGTCGTAGGGTCCGGGGTCGTGAGCGACGCTTCGTTGCCCCCCGGGTACCCGCGGCACCGGATGGTGCACGTGACGCTCCGCGACGGGTCGACGATCGGCGTCCGGCCCGTGCTGCCCGGAGACCTCCCCCGCCTCGAGGACCTCTTCGCCGGGCTGTCCGAACGCTCGTCGCACATGCGCTTCCACGGCCTCGGCGGCGTCTCGCCGGAGTCCCTGCACCGCCTCGCCTCGGTCGACTACCGCGAGTCGTTCTCGCTCGTGGCCGAGACGGGATGGCGCGAGGGCACGCGGCTGGTGGCGCTCGCGAGCTACTTCGCCTCGGAACGGGCGCGCGCCGAGATGTCGCTCGCCGTCGCGGACGACTTCCAGGGCCTCGGGCTCGGCAGCATCCTCATCGAGCACCTGGGCGAGGCCGCGGCCGAAGCCGGGATCGGGACCTTCCACGCGGAGGTGCTCGCAGCGAACGCCGACATGCTCGAGGTGCTGCACCACCTCGACCTCCCCGTGCGGACCGAGCGCGAGCAGGGAGTCGTGCACGCGGAGTTCCCAACCGCGCCCACGCCCGAGGCGGTCGAGTCCTTCGAGCGACGGGAGGCCGTGGCGGCCGCGGCGGGGGTCGCTCGCTTCCTCCGGCCGCGGTCGGTGGCCGTCGTCGGCGCGTCCCGCCGCCGCGGGACGATCTCCGGCGAGGTCTTCCGCAACCTGCTCGACGGTGGCTTCGAGGGCCCCGTGTACCCCGTCAACCCCAAGAGCGACGTCGTCCAGTCCGTGCGCGCCTACCCGTCGGTCCTCGACGTGCCGGCCGAGGTCGACCTCGCAGTGATCGTCGTCCCCGCGGCGGCGGTCTCCGCCGTCGCGCGGGACTGCGGCGAGAAGGGCGTGAAGGCGCTGCTGGTCATCAGCGCGGGATTCGGCGAGACCGACGAAGCGGGCGAGGCGCGCCAGCGCGAGCTCCTCGAGATCGCACGCGGCTACGGCATGCGCGTCGTCGGGCCGAACTGCATGGGCCTGATGAACACGCACGGCGACTTCCGGCTGAACGCGAGCTTCGCCCCGCATGCCCCTGCGCCCGGGCGCCTCGGCTTCTCGTCCCAGTCGGGAGCGCTCGGCATCGCGGTCATCGACAGGACCCGCGAGCTGGGGCTCGGCATGTCGAGCTTCGTCTCGGTCGGCAACAAGGCGGACGTCTCGGGCAACGACCTCCTGCAGTACTGGGAGAGCGACGAATGCACCGACGTCGTCCTCCTCTACCTGGAGTCGTTCGGCAACCCGCGGAAGTTCGCGCGGATAGCGCGCCGCGTCTCGAGGCACAAGCCGATCGTGGCGGTCAAGAGCGGGCGCTCCCGGGCGGGGGCGCGGGCCGCCGCGTCGCATACCGGGAGCCTCGCCGCCGGGGACGTCGCCGTCGACGCGTTGTTCCGGCAGGCGGGGGTGATCCGAACCGACACGCTCGAGGAGCTGTTCGACGTCGCGAGCCTGCTCGCGAACCAGCCGCTGCCGGAAGGTCCCGGCGTCGGCATCCTCACCAACGCGGGCGGGCTCGGCATCCTGTGCGCCGACGCGTGCGAAGCCGCGGGGCTCACCGTGCCGGACCTCGCGGACGAGACGAAGGCCGCGCTGCGCGAGCTGCTACCGGCCGAGGCCAGCGTCGGCAACCCCGTCGACATGATCGCGTCGGCCACCGCCGAGCAGTACGCGACGTCGCTGGAGCTGCTCGCGCGCGACCCCGGCATCCAGACGGTGGTAGTCATATTCATCCCACCGCTCGTGACGCGGCCGGAAGACGTCGCCGCGGCGATCGCGGCGACGTCGCGCGCCGTGACCGGCGTCACCGTCGTCTCCTGCTTCCTCGGCGTGCAGGGGATCCACAACCTGTTGCGCAGCGACGACCTCGTCGTGCCGTCGTTCGCGTTCCCGGAGGCCGCGGCGCAGGCGCTCGGCCGCGTCGCCTCGTATGCGGCATGGCGCCGGCGCCCGGAGGGGACCGTGCCCGAGCTGGACGTCGACCGCGCGGAGGCGCGGCACCTCGCGGGGTCGCTGCTCGAGGACGGCGAGCGATGGCTCGAGCAGAACGCGGTACAGGGTCTCCTGCGCCACTACGGCGTGCCGACGGCGCGCACGGTGCTCGTCCCCGACGCCCGCGACGTCGAGGCCGCCGCCGGGGAGATCGGCGGACCCGTCGCGGTCAAGCTCGACTCGCGCACGATCGTCCACAAGACCGACGTGGACGGTGTGCGCCTCGGTCTGGAGACCCCGGCCGACGCGGCGCGCGCCGCGCGCGAGATCGAGGCGTCGCTGGAAGAGCGCGGCCTCCGCGACCGGCTGGACGGCTTCCTCGTCCAGCAGATGGTGACGGCCGAGGGGGCCGAGCTGTTCGTCGGCGTCACCCACGACCCCCTTTTCGGCCCGCTCCTCGCGTGCGGCTCGGGCGGGACGCTCGTCGAGCTGATGCGCGACGTCGCGGTCAGGATCACGCCGGTGACCGACGTCGACGTCGACGAGATGCTCCGGTCGCTGCGGACGTGGCCGCTGTTCGAGGGCTACCGCGGCCAGCCGCCCATCGACCTCGAAGCCGTTCGGTCACTTCTGTTCCGGATCTCGGCGATGGTCGAGGACCTCCCGCACATCGCGGAGCTGGACCTGAACCCCGTGCTCGTGGGCGCGGAGGGCTCCGGGGCGATAGCGCTGGATGCGCGGATCCGCCTGGCGCGGCCCTCGCCGCGGAGGCCGCTGGGCGCTCGTACGGCCTAGACGGGCCTTCGTAACCGTCACCGTCACTGCCGCTCGGGGGTCTCGTAGCATGGGCCGTCATGAGCGAGCGTGAGCCGCTGTTCCGTGAGGAGGCGGTCGAGTACCAGAAGAAGAAGGCGTCGGCGGCGGACCTCGTGAGGCTGTCGGTCGGCTGGGCGAAGGCAGGTTTCTGGCTCGTGCTCGTCGCGGTCGTCGCGATCGTCGTCACCGCTTCGGTCGTGAGGGTCGAGCGGGTCGCGCAGGCTCTTGCGATGGTCGGGGACGGCGGCGAGGTCACCGGCCTGATGCCCGCCGGTCAGGGACCGCTTCCGATCGAAGGGTCGACCGCGACGTATGTGCCCCCCGACGGGAGGTCCGAGCAGGACGTGCGCGTGGAGTCCGTCGAGGAATCCGTGCCGGCCGAGGAGGCGCGGGAGCGGTTCCCGGGGCTCGCGCTCGCGATCGCCGGGCCCGTCACGGTCGTGCGCGCGTCCGGGCTCGACGGCAGAGCTCAGTTCGGTGGTGAGCTCCGGGTGAAGACCGGGTCGGAGCCCGTGATCGTGTCCTTCGTGCCCGGCCTGCGCGAGCTGTTCGGAGAGTCGTGAGCAGGCGCGTCCCGTACGTCCAACAGCTGGAGATCTCGGATTGCGGGGCCGCGTGCCTCGCGATGTCCCTTGCCCTGCACGGGAAGCACGTCTCCCCCGAGGAGGTGCGCAACGCGACGGGGACCGGCCGGGACGGCGTCGACGCGGCTTCGATAGTGAAGGCCGCACGCTCCTACGACATGCGGGCGCGCGGTGTGAAGGTCGAGGTCGACGGCGTGAAGTTCCTCCCGAAGGGCGCCATCCTCCACTGGGAGTTCAACCACTTCGTGGTCTTCGAGCGGGTCGTGCGGAACGGCGTCGTCGTCGTAGACCCCGCTCTCGGCCGGCAGCGCCTCTCCATGGAGAAGTTCGGCCGGTCGTTCACGGGGGTCGCGCTGATCATCGAGCCGGACGAGGGATTCAGCCGCGACCGGCGCCGCGCCGAGAGCGCGTGGCGCTACGTCCGCCCGATGATGAAGCAGTCGGGGCTGCTGGGGCGAGTAGGCGTCGTCTCGGCGTTCATCCAGCTGCTCGCGCTAGCGGTCCCGATCATGACGGGCGTCCTGGTCGACCGGATCGTCCCGACGGGCGACAGGGACCTCTTGTTCGTGCTCGTCGTGGGCCTGCTCGGAATGGCGCTGTTCCACCTGTTCGCGTCGTTCGTGCGCGCGCACCTGCTGCTCAACGTGAGGACGCAGCTCGATCTCAAGATCTCGCTCGGCTTCATCCACCACCTCGTCTCGCTGCCGTACTCGTTCTTCCTGCAGCGTTCCTCGGGCGACCTCATGATGCGTCTGAACTCGAACTCGACCGTGCGCGAGATCCTGACCACCGGCGCGATGTCGACGATGCTCGACGGGACGCTCGTGAGCCTCTACCTCGTGCTGATCATGGTGCAGAACGTGCGGATGGGCCTCGTCGTCATAGGCGTCGGGCTGCTGCAGGTCACGGTGATGTTGATCTCGCACCGCCGCAATCAGCGGCTGATGTCCGAGACCCTCGTCGCGCAGGCGCGGTCCCAGGGATACCTCGTGCAGATCTTCGGCGGCATCGAGACGCTCAAGTCCGTGGGGGCCGAGGAGCGCGCCGTCGAGGAGTGGACGAACTTCTTCGTCGACGAGGTCAACTCGACGCTGCAGCGCGGCAAGCTCAACGCCGCGGTGGACGCGGTCATGGGGTCGCTGCGCGTGGCGTCGCCGCTCGTGATCCTCGGGGTCGGGGCCCTGAGCGTGCTCAACGGCAACCTGACGCTCGGCCAGATGCTCGCGCTGAACGCGCTGGCGGCCGGCTTCCTCACGCCGCTCGCGAACCTGATCACGACCGGCCTGCAGATGCAGCTCCTCGGAAGCTATATGGCCCGCATCAACGACGTGCTCAACACCGAGCCCGAGCAGGCCTCGAAGGCCGGGCTGGAGGCCCCCGAGCTGAAGGGCGCGGTCCGTGTCGAGGACGTGTCGTTCCGCTACTCGAGCGGGTCGCCCGACGTCGTCAAGGACGTGACGATCGAGATCGAGCCGGGCCAGAGCATCGCGATCGTCGGCCGCTCGGGGTCGGGCAAGTCCACGCTCGCGCACCTGATCCTCGGGCTGTATCCGCCCACCGTGGGCCGCGTGCTCTACGACGGCAAGCCGTTGGAGGAGCTCGACCTCGCGTGGGTCCGCCGGCAGCTCGGCATCGTGCCGCAGGACGCGTTCCTGTTCGGGTCGAGCATCCGCAAGAACATCGCGCTGTCGGAGCCGGACATGCCGTTGGAGCGCGTCGAGAGGGCCGCGCGCCTGGCGGCGATCCACGACGAGATCGTTACGTGGCCGCTCGCGTACGAGACCGTGCTGGCCGACGGCGGCGCGACGTTGTCGGGCGGGCAGCGCCAGAGGATCGCCCTCGCGCGCGCCCTCGTCCACGACCCGAAGATCCTGCTGCTCGACGAGGCGACGAGCCACCTCGACGTCGAGACCGAGCGCGTCGTGCACCGCAACCTCGAGCAGCTCGGCTGCACGCGGATCGTGATAGCGCACCGGTTGAGCACGGTCGAGAAGGC
>DATADL010000356.1:0-1649 GCA_036258555.1 Actinomycetota bacterium
CGCGGCGCGGGCCCCGGCTCGGGCGAGGGGACCGGCTCGGGGATCGGTTCCTTCGGCTGCGGTCGCGCCGGCATGTGGGCGCGCGGCGTCTCGGGCCTGACGAGCGTGTGCATGTCGTTTCCTTTCGAGGGTGGTCCTGCCCCTCGTCCTTACCCGCGTATCGTCCGGGCATGCAGGTCATAGGGACCGCAGGGCACGTCGACCACGGCAAGTCGACGCTCGTGCGCCGCCTCACCGGGATCGATCCGGACCGGTTCGCGGAGGAGAAGCGGCGAGGCCTCACGATCGATCTCGGCTTCGCCTGGCTGCTCCTCCCGTCCGGGCGCGAGGCCGGCGTCGTCGACGTCCCCGGTCACGAGAGGTTCGTCCGAAACATGCTTGCAGGGGCGGGCGGGATCACCGTGTGCTTGTTCGTCGTCGACGCGGCCGAAGGGTGGATGCCGCAGTCGGCGGAGCACCTCGCGATCCTGGACGTCCTCGGGGTCTCGTCGGGTGTGGTCGCTCTGACGAAGGCCGACGCCGTCGACGCCGAGACGATCGCGCTCGCGACCGAGGAGGTCTCAGAGAAGCTGAGCGGCACGTCGCTCCAGGGCGCCCCGGTAGTGCCGTGCTCTGCCGTGACCGGAGCCGGGATAGCGGACCTCGTCGCCGCGCTCGACGCGGCCGTGGCCGCGGCCCCCGCCCCCCCGGACCTGGGGGCCCCGCGGCTATGGGTCGACCGCGTCTTCACGATCGCGGGGGCCGGGACCGTGGTGACCGGCACGCTGATGCGCGGGTCCCTTCGCGCCGGCGACGAGGTCGAGATCGCTCCCGACGGAAGGCGCGCGCGCATCCGCGCGATCCAGAGCCACAAGAAGGAGCTTCCGGAGGTCGGTCCGGGCAACCGCGTGGCGCTCAACCTCGCGGGGCTCGCGCGGCAGGGGGCCGAGCGCGGCGACGCCGTGGTTGCGCCGGGGACGTGGCGCGCGACGAAGCGCGTCGACGCGAAGCTTCGCGTGCTGCCGTCCGCCGTCACCGGCAGCGACGTCGCCCTGACCGAGAAAGGAGCGCACCTTCTGTACGCGGGGTCGGCCGAGACCCCGGTGCGCCTGAAGCTGCTCGGCACGGCCAAGGTCCGGCCGGGTGACGAAGCCTACGCGCAGCTCCATCTCGCGACGCCGCTCCCGCTCGTCGCGCGCGACCGCTTCGTGATCCGGGACGCCGGTCGCGTGTTGACCCTTGGCGGCGGGGAGGTGCTGGATCCGCTGCCGGGGGAGGCGCGACGGTCGGACCGCGCGCGGCTGGAGCTGCTCGCGGAGCTCGAGGCCGGCGACGACGGCGCGCGTCTCGCCGCGTTGGTCGGGGCCGCGGCCGGTCTCGACGCGGCGGAGGCCTCGTTCAGGAGCGGCGCGGCGGAGGCGGGGCCTGGCGTCGTGCGGCTCGCGTCGTGGCTGGTGACGAGCGACCGGCTGGCGGAGCTGAAGCAGACCGTCCTGGACACGCTGGAGGAGCACCACCGGGCCCGCCCGCTGGAGCGGGGGATGGCGCGAGAGGCCCTGAGGCAGGAGGTCCCCCTGGGAGCCGAGGCGTTCGACGCGCTCCTGGACCGAACGGACGGCGTCGTGCAGGAGGGCGCGCTCGTCCGCTCGGCGTCGCACAGGGTGGCGTTC
>DATADL010000357.1:0-2922 GCA_036258555.1 Actinomycetota bacterium
CTCTGGAGCATCTGGGCCTCCATCGTCGGCGTCTCGGCTCGCAGCGGCGACTGGTCGCGGCGGATGCCGGAGATCCATCCGTCGAAGTCCTCGAGCGCCCTCTGCAGAGGCTCGACCTTGTTGACGAAGCAGCACTTCTCCGGATCGCGCCGGTAGAGGGCCGGCCCGTAGACGGCCGCCTGCCCCTCGGCGGAGCCGTGCACGCCCCGCAGGTCGACCACGTCGAGGTCCCACTCGGCCGCCATCCGCCGGCGGAACTCGATCGTCTCGGGGAAGTGGAAGCCGGTGTCGAGGAACAGCACGGGGGGGCGAAGTCCGAGGGCCCGGGTCATGTGGAGGATGACGAGTCCCGACGACTGGAACGACGTCGCCACGGCGACCCGGCCGATGGTGTCGAACGCCCACGCGAGGATCTCCTGGGGCGCGGCCTGGGCGAGCTCGTCGAAGTGGACGTCGGGGGAGGCGAACTCCTCGGACACCCGGGGGTCGACGACGGGGAGCGGCTTCATCGGGGGAGCATACTAACGCCTATTTCCACGTGGTAAATAGACCAAACCCCGCCCGGTGAGCGGGCTTGGCTTCGGTACCCGCCGCCCAACCGTCCGGTCGCGTGGGGCAGCGGAGGCGGCCCGCCCCGGAGCGAGGGCTTAAAGCCTGCGCGTGAGCGGAGGGGTGGGCCGCCCGGAGCGGTAGCCGCAATCGTTGAACGCCCAGCCGAACGCGGTGTACCGTAGCCCCCGCAAACCGTCCTTTAACCCGGCCCCGTGAGGTCGGAAAGGAGCCAGCCTTGCCCTGCCCGAACCTGCACGCCTCCCGGAGCGGAGGCGTTTTTTGATGGCCGAAGCCGCCCGGCCCGCCCGGTCGCCGGCCTCCGACCTCACGATCAAGGCCACCGTCATGGAGCCGGACGAGGTCCGGCGGGCGGTCACCCGCATCGCCCACGAGATCGTCGAGCGCAACCGCGGGACGGACGACCTCGTCATCGTCGGGATCCGCACGCGGGGAGCGCCCCTCGCAGAGAGGATCGCCGCCGCCATCGCGTCGTTCGAGGGCGTCGACCTCCCCTCGGGCGCGCTCGACGTCACCCTCTACCGCGACGACGTCGCGCTCCGCAGCCCCCGCAGCCTCGAGTCGACGACCGTCCCCGCGGACGTCGACGGGCGCGTCGTCGTGCTCGTCGACGACGTCCTCTACACGGGGCGCACGATCCGAGCCGCGTTCGACGCGGTGCTCGACCTCGGGCGTCCGCGTGCGATCCGCCTCGCAGTGCTCGTCGACCGCGGCCACCGCGAGTTCCCGATCCGCGCCGACCACGTCGGGAAGAACCTCCCGACGGCAGCCGACGAGGTCGTGAAGGTCCACCTCGAGGAGATCGACGGCGAGGACGCGGTTCTGATCGGACACGAGAACCTCCGGAGGCCCCCCGCATGATCAAGCACCTGCTCTCGATGGACCAGCTGACGTCGGACGACATCACGCGGATCCTCGACACCGCCGAGTCTCTGCGCCAGGTCACCGACCGCCCGATCAAGAAGCTGCCGACGCTGCGCGGCCGGACCGTGTGCAACCTCTTCTACGAGGCGAGCACGCGCACCCGCATCTCGTTCGAGCTCGCGGCGAAACGACTGAGCGCCGACGTCATCAACTTCTCCGCCGACTCGAAGTCCTCGGTCGCCAAGGGCGAGTCTTTCAAGGACACCGCATGGACGATCGAGGCGATGGGCGTCGACGCGATCGTCGTCCGCCACGGCTCGTCGGGTGCGCCCCACCAGCTCAGCCGCTGGGTCAAGGCGAGCGTGCTCAACGCGGGCGACGGCGCGCACGAGCATCCCACGCAGGCCCTGCTCGACCTCTACTCCATCCGCGAGCGCTTCAAGGACCTCGACGGGCTGAAGGTTGCGATCGTCGGCGACGTCATCCACTCGCGCGTGGCCCGCTCGAACGTAAAGGGGCTCGTGACGATGGGGGCCGAGGTCGTGCTGGTCGGGCCCCCGACGCTGCTCCCGCCGGAGTCCGCCGCGTGGGGAGCGACCGTCTGCTACGACCTCGACCAGGTGATCGGCGACGTCGACATCTGCTACCTCCTGCGCGTGCAGCAGGAGCGGCAGTCCGAGCAGCTCTTCCCCAGCACGCGCGAGTACGCCGCTCTGTGGGGGCTCGACTCGAGGCGCATGGCCAGGATGAAGCCCGAGGCCCTCGTGATGCACCCGGGGCCGATGAACCGCGGCGTGGAGATCGGCGCCGACGTGTCGGAGTCGCGCCGGTCGATCATCCTCGACCAGGTCGCGAACGGCCTCGCGGTGCGCATGAGCCTGCTCTACCTGATGCTCGGCGGCCAGGACGAGGAGGTGGCGGCGTGAGCGACCTCGTGATCCGAGGGGGCCGCGTCGTCGACCCCGCCACCGGCCGCGACGAGGGCGCCGACGTCCACGTCGAGGACGGGACGGTCCGAGCGATCGGCACGGGCCTGGAGGCGTCCGAAGTGATCGACGCGGCCGGGATGGTCGTCGCTCCGGGCTTCGTCGACGTCCACACGCACCTGAGAGAGCCCGGCCGCGAGGACGAAGAGACGATCGCGACGGCGAGCGCGGGCGCTGCCGCCGGCGGCTACACCGCGGTGTGCGCGATGCCGAACACGGACCCGGTCGCGGACTCCGCGGCGGTGGTCGAGCAGGTCTGGGCGCTCGGGCGCGAGGCCGGCCTCGTCGAGGTCCTACCCGCGGGGGCGCTCAGCAAGGGCCTGGAGGGCCGCAAGATGGCCGACCTCGGCGAGATGGCGCGCTCTCTCGCGGGGGTCCGGTTCTTCACCGACGACGGCCACGGCGTGCAGGACTCCCTGCTGGTGCGCCGGTTGATGGAGTACCTCGTCACGTTCGACGCGGTGTACGCGGAGCACTGCGAGGACGCGGCGCTCGCCGCAGG
>DATADL010000358.1:0-4713 GCA_036258555.1 Actinomycetota bacterium
TCCTGCTCGCGGGAGCGGGCGGCGCGGCCATCTTCTTCGACCGCGAGGAAGCGCGCTTCGGCCCCCGGGCGCGCCTGTTCCCGAGCTTCTCCGCCGGATACGCGTGCACGGACGCGCGCGACCAGCTGAGTGAGGAGACCCTCGTCTACCGGCTGCGCTACGACGGCGACCGCTGGCTCGCCGAGGTCGCCCTCTCCGTGCTCACCGGCGACCTACGGGAGCCGTGCGAGGTCCGCCTCGGCGTCCCGCCTCGCTCGGACGACGCCTCGCCGCGGAACGGTGACGGCGCTCGCCTCGTGTCGCTGCGGCGCGACGGGTCGCGGTCGTCGGGGACCGCGACCGCAGAGGTCCGTCCCGGCGAGGACGGGGAGTACCTGCTCGCGGTCGTGCTGCCCCGGGACTTCGAGATGTTCCACTCGGTGGGGCTCGGGCGCTACTTCTTCAGGTTCAGCTTCTTTGCGCCGGGGGAGGGCGCCTCTTTCAAGACGGGCCGCGTCGAGGTGCACGTCCCGGACGGGTACACGTTCGTCGAAGCGATACCCGCCGCAGGCAGCACCGCCCCCTCGGTGACGTCGCGGGCGTGGACGTTGAAGGCCGACCGCGACGTCGAGACACGCGTGACGTTCGAGCACGACGCCCTGCGCGACGCGGTCGACCTCGCGCCGGAGGCAGTGCTCGTCGCGCTCGGGGGGCTGATCGCGCTCCTGCTCGCCCCGTCGCGCAGGGAGCTCCCCGCCGAGGCGCCGGAGGCGACGCATAAACGAACCGAGCCGGTGCCGGTCGAAGCGGCGCGTCCGGTCGCGGAGATCGCACCCGAGCCCGCGCCGGAGCCCGCGCCCTCGCCGGTCGCAGGGGAGCGCGAGCCCGCGCCGGAGCCCCTGCCCACGCCGGCGATCTCCGAGACACCGGCCGGTCCCGAGCCGGTCCCGCTCCCCGCGTACGTCCCCCCACGTCCATCGCGACCGGCCCCCCCGATCCCGGCACCGGCCGAGCGAACCCGCGCCGCCGCGGCCCGCGCCGCGAGGTACGGGCTCGCCGCGGTCGCCGCGGCCTTCTTCGTACGGCTGCTGCGATCGCGGCGCGCGCGCCGCCGCTGAAAGCGGTCCCTTCGGGCAAAAGGGACGAAGCGCCGTGTCGCAACGCGGCCAATCCGTTGCCAACTTGCTTGCTTTGCAGGAAACGCGCATGCCCGGGCGAACCTCCCCGCGCCGCGACCGAACGCGGAACGAATTGAAGCTCGACAGGAGGTCCCCCTATGTCCGCGCGCCGCCTGTGTTCGGCAACGATCGTCCTTGCTCTCGTCGCTGCTCTCGCCCCCGCGATCGTGCCGAGCGGCGCGTACGCGCTTCCCAATCCGGTAGCGACCGACGAGCCCACCTATCAGGCCTTCGGGCGTGTCTTCCCCGACCCGCACGGGTGCCTCGCCCACAACGTCCCCGACGCGAACGAAGACGGGAT
Organism: Actinomycetota bacterium; assembly: GCA_036258555.1. Classification (GTDB taxonomy): domain Bacteria; phylum Actinomycetota; class CADDZG01; order CADDZG01; family WHSQ01; genus JALZEG01. Next base: position 1,459 of record DATADL010000358.1, read on the forward strand.
CAAGGACACGCCGAAGGGCGTCTCGCCGTGGGCGAAGGGGCGCGTGTGCGCGGACCAGTTCCTCTCCTACGAAGAGGTCATCGAGGGCGCCAAGTTCATGTCGCGCAGGTTCCCCGAGTTCGTCGAGGTAATCCGGCTCGACCAGGCCTACGACAACCCGAACTACCGCTCCGCCGGCATCCCGCGCACGATAGCGATGGAGGACGGGACCGCGAACGTGCTCGACCGGGACCGGCGGCCGCTGTACATGTTCCGCGTCACCGACCGCACCTCGTCGATCCCGCAGCGCGACCGCGAGCACTTCGCGTTCTCCCTGTCGATCCACGGCCCGGAGCGCGCCGGCCTCGAGGGCGGCGTGCGCGCGATGGAGGACCTCGTGACGTGGGCGGCGTGCGAGCGTCCCGAGTACCAGGCGAACACCCCCGCGTGCGAGGTCGAGGGCCCGTTCCCCAAGAAGATCGTCGAGTCCGCCACCGACAAGCCGGTGCCGACCGCGGGGGAGGCGTTGAAGAGCTCGGTGCTGTACTTCACGCTCCCGAACCCCGACGGGTGGGGCCGCGGGCAGACCGCGCCGGTCGAGGTCGAGGACGGCGGCCCGAACACGAGCTACCTGCCGGGCATGGCGTTCCAGCGCTTCAACGGCAACGGCGTCGACCTCAACCGCGACTGGCCGACGATCGGCTACACGCTCAAGTCGTACTCGCCCGGCTCGGAGCCCGAGACGAAGGCGTTCGCCGACGTCCTGAGCGGCATCAAGGCGCGCACGACCGAGGGCCGCTTCGCCGGCGGGCTCGACCTGCACGGGATGCTGACGGCTAAGGCCTTCAGCTACACGCTCATCGGCGCGGGCCAGCGCGACTACGGCAAGAACGCCGTCACGGTCGAGACCTCCCTGCGGACGTGGGAGGACCAGACGAAGAGGCTGCAGTGGTCGCCGTACATCTCCGACCACAACGCGAACGGCCAGCAGGACTCCGGCACGACCCCGCCCGAGATCTGCCGGAACACGAACGGCACCGACGCGACGCCGTGCGTCGCCGACAGGTGGGGCACCGTGATCGACACGATCGGATATCAGGTGACCGGAGGGTTCGGCGACTGGTTCGACTCACCGCTTGGGCTCGACGCCGTCGGAGTCGACAACGAGATGTTCGTGTCGCACGTGGCGCCGAACTCCGTCTTCGAGCCCGCGCTCGAGCAGACGCACATCGACGGCAACAAGGGCTTGATCTTCTCCCAGATCGCCGCGCTCCTCACGAGGAGGGACGAGACGTTCCGTCCCGGGGGAGTGACCGGCTACGTCTTCGACCCCAACCGTCTCCAGATCCCGGCGCAGCCGCGCGTGCCGAACCCCGGCCTGCCCGCGCAGAACGACGTCGACGTCGTGCTGCCGTGCCAGGACCAGGTCGCCCAGAACGCCGACGGGTTCTGCGGCGAGGGCGACTACGTCGTCTCCGGGACGGGAGCGTCGTACGAGTTCACGGTCGAAGGGCCGGACCAGGAGGTGTGGAACGGCGGTGTGACCGCGACGACCACGCACGCGAACGTGAACGGGATCTCGCCGGGAGCGCTGCCCGTCATCCACCTGGACTACTTCGACGAGGGCCAGTGGCAGCCGGCCGGCCGCAGCGTGGTGAGCGAGGGCACCTTCTACCACCAGGCGGGCCGCATAGTGACCGTGAACGACCCCGAGCCCGGCCGGTGGCGGGTCCGCTTCGGGAACGTCCTGGACTCCGCGACGCGCCTCCGCCTCGACTTCCATCCGCACACCGCGGAGTCGTCGCCGGGCCAGGCGGCGATCGACGCGTCGTCCATGGACTTCTTCTCGGAGCTCAACGAGTACGTCCCCGACGGCGAGAAGCTCGCGCCGATCGGTGCGGACGTCGTCGCCCGGAGCGTCCTCGCGCTGCGACAGTTCGACTCGCTCGTGCTCGTGAACCAGCTGGGCTCCCGCTCGTACCTGGTCGACGAGCTCGGTCTCAGCGAGGACCAGGCGGCGCGGTTCTTCGACAACCTCGAGGCGTACGTGCGCTCGGGCGGGAACCTGATCCTGACCGACAAGGCGCTCGGCGCGCTTCCCGAGATGGGTCTCCTCCCGCCGGAAGCGGTGTCCCACGGCACGTTCGCCCCGGCGCCGAGCTTCAACTTCAACGTGCCCGACAACGGCCTCACCTACCAGCAGCCGGCAGAGTTCCCGCTGGCCGCCGGGCTCGACCTCCCGGGGGCCGCGGAGCGGACGACCGGGCAGCGTCAGGGCGTAGAGCCGACGCCGCTGGGGTACACGCCCGACTCCGACGACGACGCGACTCCGGCGATGCCGATCTCCGTCGTCAACCGCGCCGCGTGGCAGACCGCGTGCGGCAAAGCGGCTCCGGGCCGCTGCACCACCGCGTTGGGGACCGCGCGCACGCGCGTGGGCAGCCAGAACCAGACCGTGACGGGCGTCAGCCTCGGCGAGCTCGACCTCGGCGACGGCCGCATCCGCATCGCGGGGAACCTCTTCCCGAACCCGGCGTACGAGCCGGACGCCACGAACGACCACCGCTTCGGGCTCGCGTCGTACGCGCTCACGTACACGGGGTACATCGTCTTCGAGAACCTCCTGGAGTGGTCGAACCCCGCACGGATCGACCCGTCGAAGCTGCAGGCGACGACGCTCGCGTTCACGCCGGTGACGGCGCCTTCCGGATATCACTCCGACAAGGCGCCTGTCGAGCTCTCCCTGACCACGCAGGACGGCACGCCCGTCGCGGACGCGCCGCTCCGGGTCGAGCTGACCACGGCCGGTGAGGTCCTCGAGAGCTACTCGCTCACGACGAACGAAGAGGGGCTCGCGCGCGTGATGTTCGAGCTCGACGAGGCCCCGGGCGAGTACGGGCTGGTCGCGACGTTCGACGAGAGCGAGCCCTTCCTGGCCTCGCTCGCGACGGCGTCGTTCCTCGTCCGCAGGGAGCTGACGCGCATGGTCGTGGGCGTCTCTGGCTCCGGCGACGGCCGCACGGTCACGGCGCGGCTCACCGACGACGACGGCGTGCCGCTCGCCGGCCGGACGGTCTCCTTCTGGGTCGACGGGAACGCGGTGCAGGAGCAGGTCGAGACGAACGACGACGGCGTCGCGAAGATCCAGGCACCCCCCGGATACCGGGACGGCGTCCACACCTACACGGTCGTATTCGACGGCGACGCGACCCACGACACGTCCAGCGGGAGCGCCACGAGCAGGTCATGAGCGAGGCGGGCGGGTGAGGAGTCTCA
>DATADL010000359.1:0-1641 GCA_036258555.1 Actinomycetota bacterium
GCTCGAAGCCGAGGCCGAGCGCGCGAACCTCGAGGCGGTCGCGGCGGGCCGCGCCTACGAGGAGCGCGAGCTGGGCCGGGCGCGGGCCGAGGCGACGCTGTCGTTGGGCGAGGCGGAGGCCGGGGCGATGTCGCGCAAGGCCGAGGCCTACAAGGAGTATGGCGAGGCCGCGACGCTCGAGCTGCTCGTGTCGCGGCTCCCGGACGTCGCCCGTGCGATAGCGGAGCCGATCGGCAACGTGAAGGACATCACGATCATCGACACCGAGGGCGCTAACAAGCTGACTCGCACGACCGCGAACACCGTGCGTCAGATCGACTCGGTGCTGGAGTCGTTCACGGGCGCGAGCCTCAGCGATCTGGTCGGCCGCTACATAGAGCGCAGCGGCAACGGGAACGGAGAGGGGCGCGGCAGCCGCGGCAAGGCCGTGGCCCCCGACGAGGGGCTGGAAGACGCCGGCGGGACCGGAGACGGCGCGTAATCCTCTTCCGGAGCTACCCGGGGAGCTCCCAGCAGCCTGTTGACTCCTAGTCGCCACGGCGGTTACATAGTCGTGTAGCCGGCGGACGGGGGTTCGATGAGCTTCACGGTAGGCACGTTCAACGTCGAGAACCTCTTCGCCCGCTTCCGCTTCAAGGACGGCGTCGACCCCTCCTCAGCGACGATCGACGGATGGACCGCAGAGATGACGCTGTTCGACATCTTCAACGAGACCGCCAAGCGCATCACCGCCAAGACGATCCTCGCGGCGGAAGCCGACGTCCTCGCGCTGCAAGAGGTCGAGAACCTCGACACCCTGAAGAGGTTTCGGAACGTCTTCTTGGAAGGCACCCGGCGGCACTACCCGTACGCCCTCGCGATCGACGGCAACGACCCGCGGATGATCGATGTCGCCTTGCTGAGCCGGTTTCCCATCGTCCGGGCGCGGTCGTACCAGGACCTGCGGGTCGCGGACTCCAACTCGTACGTCTTCTCGCGCGACTGCCTCGAGGTCGACGTCGAGACGGACGTCGGCGAGATCACGTTGTTCGTCAACCACTTCAAGTCGATGATGGGCGGGCGCGCGAACACCCGGGCGAGGCGCGTGCTGCAGGCGCACGCGGTCCGCGAGATCGTCGAGGCGCGCTTCGGCGCCGACGCGGGCGGGCACCCGTTCGTCGTCCTTGGCGACCTGAACGACTATCCGGAGGCCGACGAGGGCACGACCAGCGGCATCACCGAGATCTCTGAGTGGGACCAGGTCGAGAACGTCCTCGATCGTCTTCCGGAGGAAGAGCGCTGGACGCACTACTACAACCGCGGGAACGAATACCGGCAGCTGGACTACCTGCTCGTATCCAAAGCGCTCGCCGACAACAACCGGGAGCCGACGGTCGTCCGCGTCGGCCTGCCGTGGCGCGCGGCGCGTTACGAGGGCGAGCGGATCGACGGCGTCGGCGAGGACGATCCGAAGGCGTCGGATCACTGCCCTCTCTTGATGGAGCTGGGATAGCGCGACCCCCGCGGGTTTACTCTTGCCGCCATGCCCTGCCGCTACGAGGCCTCCGACGGCGTCGCCGTGATCACGCTCGACCGTCCCGACGTCCTCAACGCCTTCGACGACGAGCTCGGCTTCGCCGCCCTCGACGCCGTGAACAAGGC
>DATADL010000360.1:0-4967 GCA_036258555.1 Actinomycetota bacterium
GCGCTACTACACGGACATCCGCCACGGCCGGCGGCCGGCGCCGGAGCTCCTGGCGGAGCTCACCGCGCGCTACGAGGCCATCGGCGGCCGGTCCCCGCTCTACGAGATCACGGAGGCGCAGCGGCTCGGGCTCGAGAAGCGCCTCGACGGCATCCCGACGTACCTCGGCCAGAAGCACTCGCCGCCGTTCATCGGCGACGCCGTGCGCGCCATGGCCGGCGACGGCGTCGACAGGATCGTCGGGCTGGTGCTCGCGCCGCACTACTCGAGGATGAGCGTCGGCGACTACCGGAGACGGGTCCTGCTCGCGCGCGACGAGGCCGGGGCCGACGCTGCGGTCGACGTGATCGAGAGCTGGCACGTCGAGCCGGGCTTCGTGGCCTTCCTCGCCCGTCGCGTCGCGGAGGCGACGGCGCGGCTGTCGCCCGAGGCCCGCTCGCGCCACGCGGTCGTCTTCACCGCGCACAGCCTTCCCGAGGCGATTCTCCGCGCCGGCGACCCGTACCCCGAGCAGCTCCGCGAGACCGCGGACGCGGTCGCCTCCGCCGCCGGCGTCGCCACGTACGCCGTCGGATGGCAGAGCGCCGGGCGGACCTCGGAGCCGTGGCTGGGGCCCGACGTCCTCGACGTGATCGAGCGGCTGGCGCGCGCGGACGTCCGGGGAGTCGTCGTGTGCCCCTGCGGGTTCGTCTCGGACCACCTGGAGGTCCTCTACGACGTCGACGTGGAGTGCGTGCAGGCGGCGCAGGAGCTCGGGATCGAGCTCGTGCGGACGGAGTCGCCGAACGACGCGCCCGAGTTCCTCGACGTGCTCGCCACCGTCGTGCGCCGGGAGCTCGACCGCGCCGCGCGGAAGCCCGGCACGAGCGGAACGTGAGCCGGGGGGTCGCCGCCGTCGTCGGGGGCGGCGTGACGGGGCTCGTCGCGGCTCGTGACCTGCACCGGGCGGGCATCGAGGTGGTGCTGCTTGAAGCGGCCGCGGACGCCGGCGGGAAGATCGCCACGAGGACGCTCGAGGACGTGGCGGTCGAGGCCGGGGCCGATTCCTTCCTCGTGCGGGAGCCGTGGGCGCTCGACCTGTGCCGCGAGATAGGGCTCGGCAACGACCTCGCGCGGCCCGCCGTCTTCGGCGGGACCGTGTGGTCCCGGGGACGGATCCATCCGCTCCCGCGCGGGCTCGTCCTCGGCATCCCGACGCTGCCGGTCAGGACCGGTCGCGGGGGCCTGCTCTCCCCGAGGGGGGCGATGCGCGCGCTCGGGGACCTCTTCAACTCGAAGCCGCTGACCGGCAGAGACGTCTCGATCGGCGAGCTCGTGCGGCACCGTCTCGGGGACGAGGTGCTCGAGCGACTCGTCGACCCGTTGCTCGCGGGCACGAGAGCAGGTGACGCCGACACGATGAGCCTCGCCGCGGCCGCACCGGAGCTCGACACCGTCGCGCGCCGGCATCGCAGCCTCGTGCTGGGCTTGCGCGCGTGGGCGCCGGAGCGTGCGGAGCAGCCCGTCTTCATGGCGCCCGTCGGCGGGATGACGCGGCTCGTCCGCGCGCTGAAGACCGAGCTCCTCGACGCCGACGTCCGCACTGCGAGCCCGGTGGCCCGCGTCGTCCGCGACGGGAGCGCCTTCGTCGTCGAGAGCGCGTCGGGGGAGGTCCGGGCCGGCGCCGTGGTCCTCGCCGCGCCGGCGTACGCGGCCGCCCGCCAGGTCGCAGACCTCGATCCCGGTGCGGCGAGCGCGCTGTCGAAGATCCGGTATGCGTCCGTCGCGGTGGTGGCGCTGGCGTATCCCGCGGGCGCCGGCGCGCCCCCGGAACGGGGCAGCGGGATGCTCGTCCCGCGGGCCGAGGGCCGAACGATCTCGGCGTGCACGTGGTACTCGACGAAGTGGCCGGCGTCGGCGGTCGCCGACGGCTTCGTGCTCCGCGCCGTCGTCGGCCGCAGCGGCCGCCATCCCGCGCTGGACCTCGACGACGGCGAGCTCGTGGCGAAGGTTCACGAGGACCTCGCGTCCATGCTGGGCCTGCGAGAGCCACCGCGCTCCCACTTCGTGGCTCGGTGGGACGACGCTCTTCCGCAGTACGCGGTCGGCCACCCCGACCTGGTGACGGGGGCCGAGCTGGCGCTCGCGCAACGGGGCGCGGCGTTCCTCGCGGGCGCGGCCTACCGGGGCTCGGGGATCCCGGACTGCGTCAAGCAGGCCAAGGAAGCGGCGGCGGCCGCGCTCGACGCGCTGAGCTAGGAGAGGGCCGCGAACGCCGCGGCGGCGACCGCGAGGTCCTCCGACGCCAGGCCGACCGACTTGAACACGGTCACGTCGGCACCTTCGGGAGCGCCGTCCGAGATCAGCTCGCGCAGGTCCCGGAGCGACGAAGCGTCCAGGACGCCCGACGAGATCGGTTGCACCACGTCGCCTGCTTCGGCGAGGGCCGCGTCGCGGTCCTCCACGTAGACGGCCGCGCGGCGGATCGTCGCGTCGTCGAGCTCGCGGGTCCCCGGCTTGTAAGCACCGACGGCGTTCACGTGCGCGCCCCGCGGGAGCAGCGCCCCGTCGAACACCGGCGTCGAGCTCGTCGTGCAGGTGCACACTAGGTCGGCCTCCGCGACGTCCTCCGGGCGTCCCGCACGGGCGTCGACGCCACCGTCGCGCAGCGACTCGACGAACGGAGCCGGATCCGAGCGGCCCACGACGACGACCGGGCCGACGTCCCGCACGGCCCGCATCGCCTCCACGTGGCCGCGCGCCTGCGTGCCCGTCCCGAACACGACGAGCCGGCTCGCGTCCGGCCGGGCCAGGTGCCTGGTCGCGAGGGCCGAGACCGCAGGCGTCCGCAGCGCGGTCACCGCCGCCCCGTCGATCATCAGCACCGGCTCCAGGGAATCCGGCGAGAACAGGACGTAGACGCCGTTCACGAGCGCCTTTCCCGTCGCGCGGTTCTCCGGGTTCACCGTGACGAGCTTGACGCCGACGCCCTCCGGCCCCCACGCGGGCATCACCAGCAGCTCACCGGGCCCTGCCGGAAGGTGCGACCGTTGCGGCACCGCGACGTCGCCGGCCGCGAACGTGCGCTCGAGCGCCTCGACGGCATCCTGCATCGAGACGAGCCGGCCGAGCCCGGCGGCGTCCAGGTACGGGACGCCGCTCAACGCAGGAGGAAGCCGGTGCCGATCGTGTCGGCCGGGTCGAGGAAGAACTCGTGCGCGCCGGTACGGAAGGCGGTTCCCTCGACCTCCGTGACGACGGCGGGCCGTCCCGCGAGGTCGGCCTCGCCCGACACCCGCGCGCCGAAGACGCTGCCGACGATGCCCTCGTGGCGCAAGGTCTCGCCGCGCGGCAGCTCGCCCGAAGCGTCCAGCAGCGCGAGGCGCGCGCTCGTCCCGCTCCCGCACGGCGACCGGTCGACCTCGCCGTCGGCGAAGATCGTGACGTTCCGCTGCCCGAGCGCGTGTCCCTCCCGGGGTGCGTCCTCGTAGAAGATCACGCCGTATATCCCGCGCAGCTCCGGCTCGACCGGATGCACGACGTCGTGCTCGGCCTGGATCGCGCTCTTGATCTCGCGTCCGAGCTCGATAAGCCGCGGCAGGTCGTCCTTCGTCACGCGCGCCCCGACGTCGGCCGCGGAGACGGAGGCGTAGAAGGCGCCGCCGTACGAGACGTCGCATCCAACGGGGCCGGCCGCGGTCTTCACCTCCAGGCCCGTCTCCCATACGAACGACGGCACGTTCGTGAACCGGACCGACGCCACGCGGTCTCCCTCCAGGCGCGCGACCGTCGTCAACCGTCCGGACGGAGCGTCGACCACGACCTGCGGGTCCCCGTCCCCGCCCTGCACGCGGCCGGACTCGAGGGCCCAGGTGACGAGCGCGATCGTGCCGTGCCCGCAAGCGGTGCTGTAGCCCTCGTTGTGGAAGAAGACGACGCCGAGATGACCGCCGGCGTCGGCCGGCTCGGTGACGAAGCATCCGTACATGTCCGCGTGGCCGCGCGGCTCGTACACGAGCAGCCGGCGGACGTCGTCGAGGTGCTCGTGGGCATAGCGCCGCTTGTCGAGGATCGTGGCGCCCTCGAGTGGCGGGACGCCCCCGGTGACGATGCGGAACGGCTCGCCGCCCGTGTGGTAGTCGGTGGTGGTGACGATCATGGGGTCGGGCACGGGGCCATCTTCGCAGCACCGGTAGTCTGCGGGGACACCACCCCGTACGAAGAAAGGCGACCTCCGAATGTCCGAAGACCTCGTCTACGCGAGCTACCCCGTTTTCCGGGTCGGCCCGGCCGCGTCCGGCCTCGACCGCGATCTCGCGACGAAGCAGCTGGAAGAGCTGTTCGCCGACTGGGAGGACCGGGTCCGGGTCCGCGGCGCCTACTCGACCGCGGCGTTCACCGCCGACGCCGACCTGATGTTCTGGTGGGTCGCGACCTCGGTCGACGACCTCCAGCAGCTGACGATCGAGTTCCGCAGGACGCACCTCGGCGCAGCGGCGACGCCCGTCCACGCGTTCCTCGGCGTCGTGCTCCCGGCAGAGTTCTCGAAGGACCACCAGCCGGCGTTCGTCAAGGGCGAGCCTCCCAAGAAGTACGCGTGCGTCTACCCGTTCGTGCGGACTCCGGAGTGGTACCTGCTGGACCCGGCGGAGCGCGGGAAGCTGCTACGCGAGCACGGCGAGGGCGGCCGCGAGTTCCCCGAGGTGCTGGCGAACACGACGAGCGCGTTCGGGCTCGGCGACTACGAATGGATCCTCTGTTTCGAGGCGGATTCCCCGGTACGGATCGTTGAGTTGATCCGGCGCCTCCGCGCGACCGAAGCGCGTAGATATACGAAGGTTGAGATCCCCTTCTTCAGCGGAATCCGACGAGACGTCGGAGAACTGATCGATGCGCTCCCGTAAAGTGGGAGCTGTGAAGAAGGCGCTATCGCTCCTCGCCGCGCTGTCGTTATCACTGACGGCGTGCGGGATGTTCGGGAACTCCGC
>DATADL010000361.1:0-4484 GCA_036258555.1 Actinomycetota bacterium
GTCTCGTGGGCGACGTGGACTTCGAGGCCGCGAAGGAGATCGCGGGTGCGATCACGCCGGTGCCCGGTGGTGTGGGGCCTATGACGATCGCGATGCTGCTGAGCAACACGGTGAAGCTCGCGGAGCGCGCGGGGGCCTAGCCTTTCCCGCTGTTGTCGCCGCCGGAGCCCGAGCCGCCGGAGTCGTCGTCCCCGCCGGACCCGCTGCCGCTGGAGTCGTCGTCCCCGGAGCCGGGCCCACTCGAGTCGTCGTCTCCCGAGCCGCTGCCGCCGGAGTCGTCGTCGCCCCCGCCGGACCCGCTGCCGCTGGAGTCGTCGTCTCCTCCCGAGCCGCTTCCACTGGAGTCGTCGCCACCGCCCGGCCCGCGGCCGGACGAGTCCTCGTCGCGGTCTTCCGCCTCCTCGCGTTCGTCGAGCGTGTCGTCCGCGACGTCCTCTGCCTCGTCGGCGCGCTCCTCCAGCGCCTCTATCTCGCGCTCGAACGCCTCCTCCTGCCGGCCGTCGAGCTCGCCGGCCAGGCGGTCCGCCTCCTTCAGCGACACCTGCGCCTCGAGCACGAGCTCCTGCGCGTCCGACGGCGCGGACGTGGCGGCCCCCTCGGCGGCGGCGACCAGCCTCTCCGCGTCGTCGAGGAGCTCCCTGACCTCGCGCGCGGTCGAGGGCGCCAGGCCGACGCCGCCCAGGACCTTCCGCACGGGGTAGAGGGTCTGGCCCGGAAGCGCCGAGCGGGACACGACCGCGAGGGCGATCAGGACGGCCACGGCTGCCGTCGCCGGGACCAGCGCCGCGCTCCACGGCGACCTCCTCGAGCGCGCCGCGGCCCCCGCGACGAACAGCGCCTTGTCGCCCCGGGCGTCGGGGACGTCGACCTCGAGAGCGGCCTCGAGACGGCGCGCCAGGTCTGCGAGCTCCTGCGCCTGCGGGTCGTCTTGGGCCGGCGTCCGCCCGAGGCCGCCCCTCTTCTTCTCGTGCTCGTTCACGACCCGGTCACCCCCTCGGGCAGCATCGCACGCACGTTACGCAGGGCCCGCAGCTGGAGCTGCCGTATCGCGTTCGCGTTCTTGTCCATCGCGCGCCCGGTCTCGTTGGTGTCGAGCCCCGCGCCGAAGCGGAGGAGCAAGACCTCGCGCTGCTCCGGCGGGAGGCGGTCGAGAAGGGTCCGCAGCTCGCCCGCGGTCTCGACGTCGACGACGGCGTCCTCCGGCAACCCCTCGCGCGACGCCTCGGACGGCTCGATGCTCTCGTCGGTCAACGCCTCGCGGCCGCTGCGGCGTTGCATGTCGACGATCACGTTCCTCGCGATGCGGAAGAGCCACCCTTCGAAGCCGGCGCCCCTCCACTTGAACCTCCCGAGCTCGCGGACCACCTTGGCGAAGGTCTCGGACGCGGCGTCCTCCGCCGAGGGTCCCGCGCCGAGCCTTGCCGCCGCGTACCGGTAGACGCGCGGGTAGTACTCGTCGAACAGGCGCGCCGCGCTGTCCTCGTCGCCGCGCGAGGCCTTTCTGACCAGGACCCTGAGCTGGGCTTCTTCCACATCCACCTTCTAAACGCATGCCGGCCCGGGCGCGTTACGGCGTAACGCCCGCGGCCGGGAGCCCGTTAGACGGTCGACCAGGACTACGGAAGGAGTATTCCGATGGAGCGACCGAGAAGGGCGACGGGCTTGCTTGTCGCGGCGATCCTCGGCATCGGTGGGGCGGCAGTCGCCGCGGCCGCCGGAGGCGAGGGAGCCCCGCAGGACGTGGCGCTGCAGCGCGGTTCGTCCGACGAAGGAGACGCTACGGCGGCACCGGCGTCCGCCCCGCCGACGGCAGACGCAGACGGGGGCCGGGGAGGCGACGACGGGGCGACCGACGATCCCGGACGCGCGACCGACGATCCCGGAAACGACGGCGCGACCGACGACCCCGGCGACGACGACCTGGCGACGGCACCTCCCTCAGCCCCACCGACGGCCGCGCCGACGGCGAGTCCCGACTTCGACGACGATCGCGGCAACCGCGGACCGGGCGACGGGGACGAGGACCGCGACGACAACAGCGGCCCCGGCGAGAACAGCGGCCCCGGCAACCGGGACGACGACGAAGACGACGACAACAGCGGCCCCGGCAACGGGGACGACGACGAAGACGACGACAACAGCGGCCCCGGGAACGGAGACGACGACGAAGACGACGACGACGACTAGCTCATGCCGGTAACCGGTTTGCGGGGCGCCTCCGGGCGCCCCGTCGTCGCGGTTGGCCCGCGTGCCTGCGGGAATATCTCGGACGACCGCCCATCGATCAACAGGAGGCATCGACATGCCGGGTCGACGCAAGGCGACGTCGGGCAAGACGACGGCGGGGCGAAGCAAGACCGCCACGAAGGCGACGGCGAGCCGCACCGTTGCCAAGAAGACCGCGGCGAAGAAGACCACCGGCCGGCGTCCCACTGCCGCGGAGATCCGGGCGAAGACCCCCAAGCCCAAGAGCCAGCAGCCGGACCGCGAGAGCCTGACCGAACGTCGCAAGCGCAAGTCCGGCGTCGCCGACTCCGCGATCACCGAGCCGAAGCCGAAGTCGAACCGGACGAAGCCCACCGGCGCGAAGGCGAAGGCCCAGGCCCGCGGGAACCAGCCGAAGACGTCCAGCGGTCAGACCGCGGCGCAGCGCAAGCGGGCGGCGGCCCCCACCAAGACGACGGCGCGGAAGCAGAACACGGGTGGCGCGAGGGCGAAGGCGCAGCCGCGCCCGAAAAAGAACGCGACGAGCCGCAAGAGCGGCTAGGAGCTAGACGGCTACCTCTCCGACAGTGGGACCCACGAACGCGGCTCCGGCCCCACGTATCCGTGGTCCGGCCGGATCAGCCTGTTGTCCGAGTACTGCTCGCGCACGTGCGCGGTCCACCCGGACACGCGGCTGCACGCGAACACCGGCGTGAACAGGTCGGTCGGGATCTGCAGGTAGCCGTACACGGAGGCCGCGTAGAAGTCGACGTTCGGGTAGATCCCCTTCTCGTCCATCACGGCCCGCTCGATCTCCTGGCTGATCTCGTAGTTGTTGCCGTCGCCGGTCTTGTCGGCGAGCTCTTTCGCCATCCGGCGGAGGTGCGTGGCCCTCGGGTCCTCGGTCTTGTAGACGCGGTGCCCGAAGCCCATGACCCTCTCTTTGTTCCGGAGCTTCGTGACGATGTACTCGCGAGCCTTCGACGGCTCCTTGATCTCCTTGATCATGCGCATGACCTGCTCGTTGGCGCCGCCGTGCAGAGGTCCCTTCAGGGCCGCTATCGCCGCAGTCATCGCCGAGTGGATGTCCGAGAGGGTCGCGGCGCAGACCCGGGCCGCGAACGTGGACGCGTTCATCGTGTGGTCGGCGTGGAGGGTGAGGCAGACGTCGAAGATCCGCGCCTCCTCCTCGTCGGCCTTGTCGCCCTTCAGCATGTACAGGAAGTTCGCCGCCTGCGAGAGAGAAGCGTCCGGGTGGACGAGGTCGAGGCCCTTCCGCAGGCGGTCGTAGTAGGCGACGAGCGTCGGGAAGACCGCGATGAGGCGGACGGCCTTGCGGTAGTTGCCGTCCTCCGACGTGTCCCAGCCGTCGGGGTCCTTCGCCGACGACGCGGAGACGGCGGTGCGCAGCATCGACATCGGCGCGCTGGTCTCGGCGAGGCTGGGCAGGAGCTCCATCACGAACTCGTTCGGCTCCCTCTCGGAGCCGATCTGGGTCCGGATGTCGTCGAGCTGCTCCGCGTTCGGGAGCTCGAGGTGGTGGAGGAGGTAGCAGACTTCTTCGAACGTCGCGTTGACGAGGTCGTGGATGTCGTATCCGACGTAGGAGAGGCGACCTTCCTTGCCGTCGATGTCGCTGAGCGCGGTCTCGGCCGCTACGACACCTTCCAGTCCCTTGCCGGGTGCTGCCATCCGGGGCGTGGCCTTTCTCTCCGGGCGCTCGGAGGCGCTTCCTCTTCCCTTCGTTCGAAGGCTATCAGGTAGGTTTATCCCCACTTTTTCCTGGTCGCCGAGCCCTTCACCACGGGAGCGTTCCAATGTCATCGAAGGTTCATCGCGTCACGCTCATCCCCGGCGACGGCACGGGTCCGGAGATCTCCGAAGCCACGCGGCGGGTGCTGGAGGCCACCGGAGTGTCGTTCGACTGGGACGTCCAGCACGCGGGAGTGGACGTGATGGACGAGTACGGCACGCCGCTGCCCGAGAAGGTCCTCGACTCGATCCGCGGGAACAAGGTCGCGATCAAGGGACCTATCACCACGCCCGTGGGGACCGGGTTCCGCAGCGTGAACGTCGCACTGCGCAAGGAGCTCGACCTCTACATGTGCCTGCGGCCCTGCAAGTCGTACAAGGGCGTCCGGTCGCGCTACGAAGACATCGACCTCGTCGTCGTCCGCGAGAACCACGAGGACCTGTACGCCGGCATCGAGTTCGAGCAGGGGTCGCCGGACGCGCGCAAGCTCATCGACTTCATGGCGGACCTCGGCGCGCGGCGAGTG
>DATADL010000362.1:0-2293 GCA_036258555.1 Actinomycetota bacterium
GCCTGGCCCGATTGCTTGAGGTCGCCCATCGTCTCGGTGATCTTCTCGAGCCTGCGGCGGGGATCCGGCTCGTAGACCGGCAGCGGCGCCCACATCGACGCGACGCGGTTGCCGAGCGCGCCGCGGTCGGCCTCGGCGCGCACGGAGACGGGCACCATCGCGCGCAGCACGAGGTCGTCGACGCGCTCGCCGCGCGCCTTCAACAGGCGGCGCAGCCCGCCGGCGACCGCCGCGAGCACGACGTCGTTCACGGTCCCGCCGAGCGCGTTCTTGATGCGCTTCACCTCGGCGAGCTCGACGAGGACGGTCTCGAAGCGACGGTGCGGCCCGATCGGCTGGTTCAGCGAGCTCGTCGGCGCGAAGTCCAGCGTGCCGCCGACGAACGCGGCGAGCGCGCGCAGGCTCTCGAGCAGGCGGTTCGGGATCTTGGCCGGGTCGATGACGCTCGACTGGACGGTCCGCACGATCTCGGCCGGAGAGGTCAGCCGCTCGCGCAGGGCGTCGAGCAGGAGCTGGTCCGGGGTCGGCTCGGGATCGGGCCTCCACGGCTTCGGCTCGATCTGCTGCGGCTCCGGGCCGAGGTCGAGGATCACCGACATGATGTCGGCGCCCGAGACGCCGTCGACCAGGCAGTGGTGGGTCTTCGAGATCAGCGCGAAGCGGTCGTTCGTGAGGCCCTCGGCGAACCAGATCTCCCACAGCGGCTTCGTGCGGTCGAGCTGTTGCGACATGATGCGAGCGGTGAGCCGGCGGAACTTGGGATCGTCGCCCGGCGAGGGGAGGGCCGTATGCCTCACGTGGTACTCGAGGTTGAAGTGCGTGTCGTCGACCCACACCGGCCGGCCGAGCCCGAACGGAACCGTCACGAGCTTCTGCCGGAAGCGCGGCACCATCTGGAGCCGCGCCCGGATCATGTCGAGGACCTCCTCGTAGTCCGGCGGCGGACCCTCGAAGACGGCGGCTCCGCCGACGTGCATGTGGGTATCGGGACCTTCGAGATGGAGGAACAGCTCGTCGAGGACGCTCAGACGCTCGTAGCGCGACATGGGCCGATGCTACCGCCAGGGGTTCCGGGTCCCCGTGCCGAGGGATAACGCGGGGCTGGCCCGGCTCGTCCGCCGCGAGCTGGGCGAGGGCCGCATCGCGCAGGCGTTCGAGGAGGTCGACCGCGGCGGCTTCGTCCCGCCCGGCGCCGCCGACGTCTACCGCGACCGCCCCGTCCCCATCCCGGAACGGCAGACGACGTCCCAGCCTTCTCTGATCGCGCGGATGATCGAGGCCGTCGACCCCCGCCCCGGCGACCGCGTGCTAGAGGTGGGGACCGGGCTCGGCTACCAGACCGCCCTGCTGGCGAAGCTGTGCCGGGAGGTCGTGTCGCTGGAGCGCTGGGCGAGCCTCGCCGGTCTCGCGCGCGCGAACCTCGCCGCGGCAGGGATCGAAAACGCCGTCGTGATAGTCGGTGACGGGTGGAAGGGTTGCCCCCAGCGTGCGCCGTTCGACGCGATCGTGGTCTCGGCGGCCGCGACGGAGGTGCCGGACGCGTTCTCGAGCCAGCTTGCGGACGGCGGCAGGCTAGTGATCCCGGTCAAGAGGAGGGGGAGCGACGAGGTGACTCTCTACGTGAAGAGCGAGGGGGAGCTGGTCGAGCGCAGGCTGGTCACCCCGGCCCGGTTCGTCCCGCTCGTGAAGGAGGAGCCTTGAACCCGAGGTTGTCACTGGCGCTCGTATGTCTCGCGCTCACGTCGTGTGGCGTGTTCTCGGACTCCGCCTCCGGCGACGGCTGCTGCGAGCCCGGCGCGGCGCAGTCGAGCTCGGGCCCCCTCCCGACGGTGTCGCTGCCGACCGGTTCGCCCGCGGAGCCGGAGCCGTTCACGTTCGCAGTGATCGGCGACTTCGGGACCGGCGACGAGGTCCAGCAGGCGGTGGCAGACCGCATGTGCTCGTGGCGCGCGGAGAACGGCTTCGACCTCGTGTTCACGACGGGCGACAACGTCTACCCGGACGGCCATCCCGACCGGTTCGACGAGGCCTTCTACGAGCCGTACGAGTGCCTGACCGACGACGGCGTCGCGCTCCACGCGGTGCTCGGCAACCACGACGTGAAGACCGACAACGGGCGTCCGGAGATCGAAGACTAGGCGTTCGGGATGGCCGGACGGAACTACGTCGTGCGGACGAACGGCGTGCGCTTCGTGATGATGGACTCGAACAACGTGAACATGGCGTTCCTGCGGCGCGCTACGAGGGCTCGCGCCGGCGACGAGTGGACCGTCGTCGCGATGCACCATCCCGT
>DATADL010000363.1:0-2555 GCA_036258555.1 Actinomycetota bacterium
GTCAAGGTCTCGAAGCTGCGCGTGGAGAGCGTCCAGCAGCCCGTCGAGACGCCCCGGCGCGTCACGTTCTCCTTCGCGGGCCGGACCGTGAACGGCAGGGTGCGGCTCGTCGCCAAGACCGAGACCCCGGCGGCACAGGTCCTGTTCCACGTCGGGGGCGACCCGGAGCTCAAGCGCCGCTACACCGCGATCGAGCCGGACGAGGTCCTCCGCAAGCAGGGGATCGCCAAGGCGTGGATCCCGGCCCCGGGGCCGGGCCAGACGATCTACTGGCGCGTCGCCACCAAGACGAAGTCCGGCGAGAGGGTCCGCAACCGCGTGCACGCGGTCCGCACTCCGCCGGTGGGCGGCGAGCTCTCGTTCGCCTTCGGCTCGTGCACGCACTTCTGGCCGGTGAGCCGGTCCTTCGAGGTCGCGGCCGGCATGAACCCGTACTTCTTCGCGCACCTCGGCGACCTCGGCTACGCGCAGCATTCCGAGGGCGGCGCGATGGCGTTCCGCAGCGACGCGTTCCAGGACCGGTGGACGCGCATGCTGGCGAGGCCGGGATTCGAACGCATGCACGAGCGGGGACAGTGGATCTCCCTGCAGGACGACCACGACTACGGGGCCGACAACGCGTACCGGGACGACGTCCGGCAGTTCACCGTCACCGCCTTCGACCAGATCTCGGGGAACCTCGGGGAGCGCTACTTCGACCTCCGCCACGGTGACGTCCACTCGTTCTTCCTCGACGTGCACGTCCACGCCGACGACCCCGAGCGGTCGGGGCCGAGCCCGAGCCTGCTCGGCGACGCCCAGAAGACGTGGCTGAAGGATGCGATGAGGTCGTCCGACGCCGACCTGCTCGTGGTGTTCTCCCCCATGCCGTTGTGGGGCACGGGAACGGGCTTCGGATCGTGGAAGGAGGGCTTCGCGGACGAGCGCCGGGAGCTCGTCGGGTTCTTCCTCGCGCAGCAGGGGGTCCAGCGGCGAGTGATCGTCTGCTCGGGCAACGCCCACGCGCAGTACGTGAACCGGCACTCGAACCCCGACGGCGCGAAGGACCTCATCGAGTTCGTCTCGTCCGGGACCGACAGGATCGACTCGACGGAGGCGACGCCGCTACAGGTCCACGCGTCGGACGACGTGATCGACCGGAGCCGCGCGACGAAGCTCATCGACGCGTTCGGGCACGTGAGCCTGCAGCGCTTCGGGGCGGACCGCAAGGTGGTCCTGAGGTCGATAGCGTCGAAGACGGGACAGGACGTGTGGCAGCCCCTGGAGCTGGACCTCTAGGCGATCCGGCGCGGCATAGGGTGGGAGCCCGCCGCCGCACGCTGGAGGACCAGGGGATGAAGGCTCTTTCGTCGATCGTCGCGACCGTCGCCCTGGCGGCGACCGCACTCGTCTCACCGGTCGGAGCGGCCGACCAGGCCGAGCCCCCCGTGCAGCCCTACGGCGAGCGCGACGGCGCGGTCACCGCGCTCAACATCCTTCCGCCCGGACAGGGCGAGTACCAGAACGGACCCGAGCAGGCCGCCGGGATGCAGAGCCCCCACAACTCCGACCAGATCGAGCTCTACGAGCGCATGGTCCAGGGAGCGCCGGACATCCGCCGGGCCGACCTCACCGAGTACTTCAAGGACGCGACCTTCGGCGTGAAGCCGGACGACGTCGAGCGCGAGTACTCGCCGCGCGAGGGCGTCGTCGTCGTGCGGGACGCCGGGTTCGGCGTGCCCCACGTCTACGGGACCACGCGCGCAGACGTCATGTTCGGCGCGGGCTACGTCTCCGCGGAGGACCGGCTCTTCATGATGGACACGCTGCGGCACGTCGCCCGGGGACGGATGAGCGAGTTCCTCGGCGCCTCGGAGGCGAACCTCGCGAGCGACCGCGCGGTCTACCGGAGCTCGGCCTATACAGAAGAGGAGCTCGCCGCGATGGTCGAGCGCGTGAAGAACCTCCATCCCGAGCTGGGGCCGATCGCGCATGCCGACCTGACCGCGTACGTCGAGGGAGTGAACCAGTACATCTCCGAGGCCCGGACCGACCCGACGAAGCTGCCCGCCGAGTACGAGGCGCTGCAGCTCGTGCCCGAGGACTGGAGGGCCACCGACACCGCCGCGATCGCGAGCCTCATCGGCTCCGAGCTCGGCGTCGGTGGTGGTGACGAGATCGCCAACGCGAGCTTCGTCGGCGCTCTCCAGGAGGAGGGTTACTCGTTCCGGCAGGCGCGCCGGATCCTCGCGGACTTCAACTTCCCGGACGATCCCGAGTCGCCGGTGACGACCAAGAGGCGCTTCGTGTGGAACACGGACCTCGGCCGCGTGAACAAGCGCTCGCGCGCGTTCCCCGACGACCCTGCCGCGATCCAGGAGCAGCTGAACGTCGCGGTCATGCCCGACCACATCGACGCGCCGTGGGGACCGATACCGCTGACGTTCCCCGACGCGACGAGCAACGCGGTGCTGGTCGGGTCGAAGCTGTCGGCGTCGGGACGCCCTCTCGCGGTGTTCGGCCCCCAGGTCGCGTACTGGTCACCGCAGATCCTCATGGAGCTCGACCTCCACGGA
>DATADL010000364.1:0-10122 GCA_036258555.1 Actinomycetota bacterium
GTCGTCGACCCAGATGTCTCCGTAGCCGCCGTCCAGCTTGATGCGCTGGCGGTTCTGCCCGTCGCGCACGATCACGTCGCCTTCGTTTCCGGTTCCGCCGACGTAGAGACCGGCCGCGCCGCTGTCGAAGTGGAAGACGCGAGTGCCCTTGACGTCGGTGGCCCAGACGTCGCCGTCGCCGCCGTCGAGCTTGATGCGCTCCCGGTCGAAAGCGTCGCGCACGATCACGTCACCCTCGTTGCCCGTGCCGCCGACGTAGAGCGCGGCCGCCCCGCTGTCGAAGAGGAAGAGACGGCGTCCGTCTTCGTCGTCGACCGAGACGTCGCCTCTGCCGCCGTCGAGCTTTATCCGATCGTTGCCCCCGCCGTCGCGCACGATCACGTCGCCCTCGTTGTCGCCGCCGCCCACGTAGAGGGCAGCGGTGTCGGGGTCGAACTCGAGGATCTTCTTCCCGGCCGAGGACTGGATGATGAAGCGCCCCTCGTTGTCGGAGTGGTCCTGGCCAAGGAGGATCCGGGTCTTCTTGTCCTTGTCGACGATCAGCACGCGCGCCGAGAAGCCCTTGCCCCCGAGGACGACCCCGATCTCGTCCTTCTCTTCCAGTGCGGGCGTCGTCGCGGACGGCCTGCGGCCGATCTGGACGAGGTTCTCGCCGTCCGAGGTGCGCAGCCGGATCCCCGTGTAGCTCGCGATCGGGGCCCCAGGCTGGGGCCCGGACGAGCCCTGGTACTCGTTGATGCGTCCGATCCGCACTACCTCTTCGCCCGAGGCGTCGTTGACCACCACGTCGCCGGCGGCTCCGTTCCCGCCGGCGACGACCTCCGCGGCCTCGGGCTCGAGGACGATCCTCGTCTGAGCGCCCGACTCGGTCTGGACCTCGAACTTGCCCTGGACAGGATCTGCCATCGCCCACCCCTTCCACGCACGACCGACGAACCGGCCGGATGCTCCCGCCGGCCTTCAGTATGCGAATGCCGCATCCCCCCGGCAAGGTCGAGATCCGCCGTCGACTCACCGGACGTCGCGAGATACGTTTGCAGACGCGAGCACGGCTTCCGAGGCCGGAGGTGGGGACGTGGCGGCACTGAGGCTCAGAGAGATCGCCGAGGACTGCCTCGGCGTCTCGGGTGAGATCTCGGTCAACACCGACGTGTACGGGTATCGCTACCGGGACACCGACGGCTCTCTGTTCGGGACGTTGCAGGGCGACGACACCCTTCCTTTCTCGGGCCAGCCGACCGCCCGCTCGCTCAAACGTCACCTCGAGACGATCTCCGGCTGGGCGACCAACCTCGTCGTCATCCTCGTCGGTCACGAGCCCGACTTCTCCGGCGCCGTCAGCCGCGACGACGTGACCAAGATCCAGTACGCGATCCAGGTCATGCGCGACCTGTACGAGCAGGTCGATTTCGGCATCAGGCGGCTGAACTGGCAGCGGATCCCCGCGGCCGACGCCGGGAACTACGTCAACATCACCGACGGTGACGAGGCGGAAGACCTCACCGACGACTGGTCCGGCCCCGGGGGCGGGATCGACGTCTTCTTCGTCCAGACGGTAGGCAGGGGCGAGGGGTGGTCCAACACTTGGGGGCCCTGTGACAAGGATTCGAAAGACGGCCGGACCGGCGCCGTCGTCTCGCTCGCGGGCAGGCGCCGTTTTACGGGGATCCTGACCGCCCACGAAGTCGGCCACTACCTCGGCCTGGGTCACACGAACAGCGAGGCGAACTTGATGGGCGACGATTCGGACGGCAACGGGATCGGTTCGATCGATAACAACAGCACGGCGCTGTCCGAACTCGAAGGCGTCACCATGAGGGGCCACTGCTCGAGCAAGGGGCCGTGCTAGCCGCCATGGGAACCGACCCGCAGTCCCGCCTCTCTCCGGCGCTGCTCGCGGTCGTCGCATCCGACCGCAGGACGAGACCGCGTCCGTCTCGTCTGTCGGCCGACGACAGGGCCGCGCTCCTGGACCTCGTCTTCGCGGAGAGGCATCCGGGCTCTACGGTCCGGCGCGACCTCGCCGTGCGCGCGCTCGCGGCCGGGTCGGAACCTCGCGTCGCGGTGGACGCCCTGGCGCAGATCCTCCGCGCCCGGGGGATCGGCACGACCGAAAGGGTGATCGCGGCAGACGAGCTCGGTCGTCTCGAGTCCGAGGAGGCCGCGGCCGTGCTCTCCCGCTTCACCGCAGACGACGATCCGCGTGTCCGGCAGGCGGTGTTCGCCGGGCTCGGACGTTCCGGGCGTACCGACGCCCTCGCCGCGCTACCCGAGAGCGATCCGGACGCAGCCGCTCGGCGCCAACTGCTCTTCGCCAGAGCCCTCGTCGCTCATCGCGAGGGCACCGACGGAGCGTTCCTGCCGGAAGCCCGGGCGGCGCGGGGCGAACCCGGCGCGCAGGGGGCGGCGGTCGCGTTGCGGCCCCCTTCGGGGAAGGGCGCGTCGGATCCGGGACGCGTCACGGGCGGCACGTACGCGATCGACGTCGCCGAGCTCCGTTACGAGCTCCAGTGCGGCGGGAACACGTGGACGACGTTGTTCAACGGGGACCTCGTGCGCGCTGGGGGCATCGACCACCAGCGTCTCTTCGAGCGCCCTTGGATCGCGGCCCTGCTCGCGCGGTGGATCCTGGAAGGACGCGAAGCGATCGTCCAACACGTAGTGCTGGCGCGGCCGGTCGACGCGTCCGTTCGACTGGACGTCGTGCGCTCCGACGGCACGGTGACCTACACGGGGACGGCGGAACGGGACGCCTCCGGCCTCCGCTTCGTCGTCAGAGCCGCCGACGGAGCAGCCGTGCCGTCCGTGCACGTCGAAGGCCGCGCGGGGGCGGACGGCGTCGCGTTCACCCGCGCGGTCGCGAGCTCGAGCCGCAGCGGGACGCGGACGCCCGAGCCGGCGCTCCCGGCGTAGCCCGGGCAGCAGAGCACCGGCCGGTCGCTACGCTGGCCGGATGAGCTGGGGCCGCGCGCTGCTTACCGTTGCGACCACGTCCCTCGTCGCGGCCGTCCTCGTCGGGCTTACGTCGCGCGCTCCCGCGGAGCTCCGGGCGCGCCCGGACGATCCCGGCGCCGCCGATGCGTCGCTCGGGTCGTCTTTCACCGACGAGCAGGTCGCGCGCCACGCCGCATACCGGCGACCCGGCTACGTCGCGTTCGCCCTCGGCGTCGTCGTGCAGGTCGTCACGCTCCTCGTGCTCGCTCGCGGCCCCTGGGCGCGCTCGATCGAGGGTCTCGAAGCCCGCGTCGCCTCCGGGGTCCTGCGGTACCTGATAGCCGGCGCGGTCGCCGGGCTCGTGCTGACCGCCGCCGCGCTCCCGCTGGCGTTCGTCCGCGGCTTCGTCGTCGAGCACGCGTGGGGACTGTCCACTCAGGACGCGGCCGGGTGGCTGAGCGACCGCCTGAAGGGGGCCGCGATCGCCGCCGTCACGTCCGCGGTCGCGGCCCTGGTGTTCTTCGCCGTGGTGAGGTGGCAGCCGCGCACGTGGTGGGTCTGGGGATGGGCTGCGTTCACGGTCCTCACCGCGTTCATGTTCTTCCTGTGGCCGGTGGTGATCGCGCCGCTGTTCAACCGTTTCACACCGCTCGAGCCCGGCGCCCTGAACGACCGAGTGCGGGCTCTCGCCGCACAAGCTCGCGTTCCGGTGGACCAAGTGCTCGTTGCCGACGCGAGCCGGCGCACGACCGCGGAGAACGCGTACGTCGCCGGTCTCGGAGCGACGAAGCGCCTCGTCGTCTACGACAACCTGCTCGAGTCGGGCGACGAGGCGGTCGCCTTCGTCGTCGCGCACGAGCTCGGCCACCAGAAGGAGAACCACGTCTTCAAGAACCTCGCGATCTCGAGCGCGGGGCTCCTGGCCGCGTTCGCGTTCCTCGGCTGGCTCGGGGGCCGGACCGCCGTCTGGGAGTGGGGCGGAGCGACCGGGCCGGGCGACGTGCGGGCCGTCCCCCTTCTCGTGCTCGTGTCGATCGCCCTCACGCTGCTCGCGACGCCGGTCGAGTCGGCGCTGTCTCGCCGGGACGAGTCGGAGGCGGACCGGATCGCGATCGAGCTGACGGAGGACCCCGGGGCGGCCGTGACCGCCTTCCGGAGGCTCGCGCTGGCGAACCTCGCGGACCTGGACCCGCCGCCGCTCGCGGTCGCCGCGTTCTACAGCCACCCGCCTATCCCGGACCGCATCGACGCCGTCTTGGCCACAACTCGCGAAGGGTCCTAGACTTGGAACTCGCACTGCTGGAGCTCGAGACTCCGTTCCCAGACGACCACAGGGGGGACCCATGCCCGCAGAGACACTCATCGAGAGGTTCCAGGAGCGCATAGCCGAGCACCCCGAGGCCGTCGCCCTTCGGTACAAGTCGGGCGGCGCGTGGAAGGACATCACCTGGCGCGACTACGGGGACCGCGTCCGCCGGGCGGCCAAGGCCCTGATGGCCCAGGGGCTCGGGCACGGCGACAAGATGTCGCTACTCTCGCTCAACCGCCCCGAGTGGCACGTCGCCGACATCGGGTGTCTCTCGATCGGCGCCGCGACCGCTCCCATCTACGTCACGAACTCCCCCGAGCAGGTCGCGTACATCGTCGGCCACTCCGAGTCGAAGGTCGCGGTCGTCGAGAACCCGGACCAGCTCCAGAAGGTCTTGAAGATGCGGTCGGAGCTCCCGGCCCTCCAGAAGGTCGTCGTGATCGAGGGCTACCAGAACGACGCCGATCCCGACCTCGTGATGAGCTGGGACGACTTCCTGAAGGCGGGGGACTCGATCGCCGACGCGGACTTCGACGCCGCGCGCGCCAAGGTGGAGCCACAGGACCTCGCCACGTTCGTCTACACGTCGGGGACGACCGGTCCGCCCAAGGCCGTCATGCTCACGCACGCGAACGTGATGTGGACGGCGCGCAGCTCCGAGGCGATCATCCCGCTCGGCGAGGCGACGAAGGGCAAGGCGGTCTCGTACCTCCCGCTGTCGCACATCGCGGAGCGCATGCTCACGCACTTCCTCCAGATCTACTACGGGACGACGACGTGCTTCGCGGAGTCGCTCGACACCCTGCTCGCCGACCTGCAGGCGATCAAGCCGACGTACTTCTTCGGCGTGCCGCGGGTGTGGGAGAAGTTCTACGCGGGCGTCCAGGCCAAGATGGCACAGGCCGACCCGAACGACCGCAAGACCAAGCTCGCGCGCAAGGCCATCGGGCTCGGCAAGGAGATCACGAAGCTCGAGCAGGAGGCGGTCCAGCGCGGGGGCAAGATCACCGACGCGAAGATCCCGCTCGGCATGAAGCTCCAGCACGCGGCCCTCGACAAGCTCGTGCTGCACAAGATACGCGCCGCGTTCGGGCTCGAGGAGTGCGAGCTCGCGCTGTCGTCGGCCGCCCCGCTGTCGCCCGAGCTCATCGGGTTCTTCCACTCGATCGGCCTCAAGATCGCCGAGGGCTACGGCCAGTCCGAGGACAACGGCCCGACTGCGTGGAACCCGCCGGACGCCATCCTGATCGGGTCGGTCGGCAAGCCGATGCCGGGGCTCGAGGTCAAGATCGCCGAGGACGGCGAGATCCTCGTGCGCGGCGGGAACGTGATGGCCGGCTACTTCAAGGACGACGAGGCCACGCGCGAGACGATCGACGAGGACGGGTGGCTCCACTCGGGCGACGTCGGCGAGTTCAACGACCACGGGTACCTCAAGATCACCGACCGCAAGAAGGACCTGATCATCACCGCGGGCGGCAAGAACATCGCCCCGCAGGAGCTCGAGAACAAGGTCAAGGTCCACCCGCTCATCAGCCAGGTCGTCGCGATCGGCGACCGCCGCCCGTTCATGACGTGTCTGGTCACGCTCGATCCGGAGAAGGCGCCGGTCTGGGCGAAGGAGCAGGGGATCGACGGCGACATGGCGGCGATCGCGAACCACGAGCGCACGATCAAGGAGATCGAGGGCGCGATCAACGAGACGAACAAGACCCTCGCGAAGGTCGAGCAGATCAAGAAGTTCCGCATCCTGGAGCGCGACTTCCTCCAGGAGGAGAACGAGATCACGCCGACGATGAAGGTCAAGCGCAAGACGATCAACGAGATCTACGGCGACGCGATCGAGGAGATGTACGCGAAGGACTCGCCCGCGGGGGCCGCGATCAAGGCGCCGCTGCACAAATAGCCACGAAGCGAGGAAGAGAAAAGGGGCTCCCGGTTCGGGAGCCCCTCTTTCGATCCGGCCGGGGCTCTCGCCGGGTGGCAGGAAGCGGCCACGGCCCGGCGAATAATCCGGATGGGTCTACAACCCTCGACACCGACCTGGGGAAAGAGGCGATCTCGTGAACAAGCGCATCCTCTCGCTCGTCCTGGCCGGCGGCCTCGTCGCATCCGGCCTCCTCGCCGGTCCCGCCACCGCGGCCAAGAAGAAGAAGCCGAAGGCTTGCACGGCGTACCAGCCGGGCGAGCAGGGGGCCGAGGCCGAGACGGTCGTCGTCACCGACGCCCACACGGAGGAGGCGCCTCTCACCCACGCGTTCTCCTTGGGTGCGGACTTCGACGAAGGGCTGGAGGGCGATCCTCCTCGCGCCAACCTGAACGTGCAGGTCGACTCCAAGGCGAAGTCCGCCGGGCTCTATGTGACCTGGGAGTTCCAGACTCACCGTGACTACGACCTGTGGGCGTACTTTCCCGACGGTACCGAGGCTGCCTCCTCGCACGGGTTCCAGCCTCTGATCGCCCTGGAAGGCCAGACCGTGGGGCCGATCGAGCCCGCGAACACGTCCTCGAACCACGGCGGGAAGTCCACCGCCACCAGCGAGAACTTGGTCGGCATCATCACGCCCGACTGTGGCGGGTACACGCTCGACATGACGACGTACTTTGGCGAAGGCGGCGACTTCGAGCTGAAGATCTGGCTCGGCGAGGGCACCACGGAGCCCGGCGTCCCCGGCTAGATCCCCGAAGGCATCACCTCGAGAGGGGCCCGGCCGGGCCCCTCTCTTCGCGCCCGGCGACCGCCGTACACTGGTTCCGACTGCGGCTACCTGTAAAGGAGGCGACAGTGCCGGTGACGGTCAACGACGTCCGCGCGTTCAAGCAGCGCGGCGAGAAGTTCGCGATGCTGACGGCCTACGACACGCCGTCTGCCCGGCTCCTCGACGAGGCCGGGATCCCCCTCGTCCTCGTGGGCGACACGCTCGGGATGGTCCTGCTCGGTTACGGCTCGACGGTCCCCGTGACCATGGACGACGTCGTCCACCACACCGCCGCAGTCTCGCGCGGGGTGACCGACGCGCTCGTTGTCGGCGACATGCCGTTCATGAGCTACCAGGTCTCGGTCGAGGACGGGATGCGCAACGCCGGACGGCTGCTCCAGGAGGCCGGCGCGAACGCGGTCAAGCTCGAGGGGGCGGGCCGCTCGCTCGAGCTCGTCGAGCGACTCGTCGAGGCCGGCATCCCCGTGATGGGCCACCTGGGGCTCACGCCGCAGTCCGTCAACCAGCTCGGCGGCTACAAGGTGCAGGGACGGACCGAGGAGGCGCACCACAAGCTCGTCGAGGACGCGAAGAGCCTCGAAGCGGCGGGGGTCTTCTCTCTCGTGCTCGAAGCCGTGCCGGAGCCACTGGCGGCCGAGGTCACGACGTCGCTCGACGTCCCGACGATCGGCATCGGCGCGGGGCGGAGCTGCGACGGCCAGGTCCTCGTCTGGCACGACTTCCTCGGGATCACCGACGGCCACCTGCCGCGCTTCGTGAAGCGCTACGCGGAACTGGGCGAGCAGATCAAGCAGGCCGCCCGCCGGTTCGCATCGGAGGTCGCCGACGGCACGTTCCCCGGCCCGGAGCACGTCTACCGCTGACCGGCCTGTCCGGTTCGGGGCTTGAGTAACGCCCTTCGTAAGCCGATGAATAGGCGATGAGCATGAACGACGTCCACGCGCCCGAGCGCGTCCGGTGCCCGTCCTGCGGCGCGAAGAACCCTCCGGACGCGCAATGGTGCGGCCAGTGCCTGAAGGTCTTCCGGGCGGCCCCTCCGCCTCCGCCGGCCGAGGTCGCCGGGGGGCCTGAGCGCGCCGAACCCCCGGCATCCCCCGGGCCGCCGGCGCCTCCCGCCGCCGAAGGCGGGCCTGCGGTGAAGCCGGGCGTCGAGCGCGGGAACTTCCGTTCGACCGAGGACGGCATCCTGTGGCGCTGCACGTCGTGCGACACCGAGAACCGCCTCGAGGAGCCGTCCTGCACCGTGTGCGGCACGCCGTTCGCCCAGGCCATGCGCCCCGCCGCGCCGGAGCGCCCCGCCCGCGACCCCGGGACCACGGCGATGATCTCGCTGTTCTTCCCGGGGGCCGGGCACGCGTACCTGGGCCTGTGGCCGCAGGCCGTCGCCCGCGCCGTCGTCAGCCTCTGGGTCGTCGTCATGGCGTTGTTCTTCGCCGTCGGCGGCAAGGGTGGCTCGGCGCTGATGGGCGCGGTCTACGGCCTCGCCGCGTTCGCGCTGTGGGCCGCTACCGCGCACGACGCGTTCCGCGAGGCCAGCGGCGAGACCAGGCAGGTCCTGCTCCACGGCCGGCGCTTCACGTACCTCGTGCTCGGCCTCTTGATGCTCCTGCTCGCGTCGCTGTTCCTCACCGCGCTCACGAACCGCTAGCTACTCGACCCGCGCCGCCTCCACCGGCCCGTCGGCGCCTTCGACGTCCCACGACCCGCCCCTGAAGGCCGCGCCCAGGCGCCCCGCGCGGTCGACGGCGAGAAGACCCGCGGGCAGCGGCGCGCGCTCGCCGAGCAGGCGGACGACCTCCGTGCAGGCGTCCTGCGGATGGGCGCCCGCTTCGATCAACATCCCGGCGCGCGCACACGCCAGGGTCTCCAGGAACATCTCGCCGACACCGGTCCCGACCACCGCCGCGGCGCGCGAGGCGTAGTGGCCGGCGCCGAAGACGGCCGAGTCGCCCACGCGCCCCGGCATCTTGCCGAAGACCCCTCCGGTCGAAGAGGCCGCGGCGAGCCCGCCCGCGCCGTCCAGGGCGACGGCACCGACGGTGTCCACCTCGACCGGGTCGCCGAACCGCGCGACGTCGAGCCGTCCCTCGGCGCGAGCGGTCTCCCACCGCTCGCGCTCGTCCGGCGCGACCGCCACGAGGTCCATCCCGGCCGCGAGGGCGACGGCTCCGGCCCCCGTGACGAGGACGTGCGGCGTCTCCTCGAGGACCTTACGAGCGAGCGATACTGCGTGCTCGACGGCGACGTTGGCGACGCCGCCCGCGCGCCCCGTGGCTCCGTCGGAGATCCCCGCGTCCAGCTCGACCTCGCCCGCGAGGTTGAGCACCGCGCCGTAGCCGGCGTTGAGCGCGGGATGGTCCTCCAGCGCGTTCACCGCGTGCTCGACCGCGTCGAGCGCGCGCTCTCGTCTCTGCCCGCGCTCGACGCCTTCGGCCAGCGAGACGCGCTCGGGCTTCGCGAGGCCCGCGACGCCGCCGTGGACGAAGACCAGGCTCATGGCGGCGACCTTACGATGCCGGGATGCCCGTCTACGTGGTCGCAGACCTGCACGGCGCGGCCTCCGAGCTGAAGGAGGCCGTGCCCGCGGAAGGACCGCTGTTGTTGCTCGGCGACCTCGTGAACTTCCTCGACTACATCTCGATGACCGGGATCCTCACGGAGGTGTTCTCGATCGAGACGGTCACGGAGGTCGTCGAGCTGCGGACCGCCGGAAGGGTCGAGGAGGCGCGCGTCGTGATGCGCGAGCGGTCGCGCGGGCGGGAGGACGAGATCCGCACCGAGATAGGGCAGCGCGTGACGAAGCAGTACCAGGACGTGTTCGCGGCGCTGCCGGACCCGACCTACCTGATCCTCGGCAACGTCGACAACCCGATGCTGGCCGAGTCGTTCGCGGCGGCGGCCCCCGGGGTGACGCTGTTCACCGCGGGCGTCGTGACGATCGAGGGCGAGAGGTTCGGGCTCGTGGGGGGCGCTCTGCCGACCCCGCTGAACGTCGCCGGCGAGATCAGCCCGGAGGAGATGAGGACGCGGATCGACTCCCTCGGCGAGGTCGACGTGCTCTGCTCGCACATCCCGCCGGCGGCGTTCAGCGGGGTCGGCAGAGCGCCCCCCACGAGCCCGAACCTCTCGCCCTCGATCGTCACGACGCCCGCGGTGAAC
>DATADL010000365.1:0-13506 GCA_036258555.1 Actinomycetota bacterium
GAGCGGATGTAGCGGTGAGCGACGCCGAGGACAAGACGATCTACGACGTCGTCGTCAACGACGAGGAGCAGTATTCGATCTGGCCCTCGCACAAGGAGGTCCCGGCGGGGTGGCGGAAGGCCGGCAAGACCGGCCCGAAGCAGGAGTGCCTGGACTACGTGAACGAGGTGTGGACCGACATGCGGCCGAAGAGCCTCAGGGACCGCATGGACTCCGGGGCGTAGGCCCCGCTACCCCAGCACCAGCTCGAGGTAGTCCGGAGGCGGCGGGGGAGCGGCCGTGCTCTCGAGGAGCAGCGTGTCGCCCTCGCGGCCGCGCTCCTCGAACCCGCCCAGGCGCAGCGTTATCAGCATCATCCGGTTGCGGTCGTTGGGCACCAGTTCGGCGAGGAGCCGGGCCCCCGCGGCGCGGGCCAGCCGCATGACGTGGTTCAGCATCACCGTCCCGACGCCGCGCGACATGACCCGGCACGACATCAGCAGGAGCTTCAGCACCCACGCGTCGGCGCCGGTCTCGACGAGCGCGAGGCCGATCTTCCCGTAGGTGCCGTGCTTGTCCTCCAGCTCGGCGACGAGCAGGAGGTGCGCGTCGGACTCGGCGTAAGTCTTCAGCTCGTCGTACGAGTACGTGCGGCCGGTGGTGTTGAGCTGGTTGGTCCGCACGGTCAGCTCCTCGGCCCTCTGCAGGTCCCGTTCCCGCGCCTCCGAGATCGTGAAGCGCATCGAGAGGCTCGCCAGGAACTCCTCCTTCGGGCCGGCGAACGCGGCCTCCTCGCGCGTGCGCGCCGCGTCCGCGAGGTACATGAGGCGGCGCCGCGCGGACTCCGGCGTCACGAACGGCGGGTCGAAGTCCGGCAGGTCGAGGAGCGACGCGAGGTCGTCCGGCGAGTAACAGCGCACCTCGGGGAGCGAGAACGCGACCTCCTCGCGGTCGAACGGTTGGTCGTCGACGAACGCGATCGTGTCGATCCCGACGTTCAGCGCGTCGGCCACCGCCTTGACCGAGACGTCCTTGGCGTTCCAGTTGATCTGCGGATACAGGAAGTACTCGTCGAGGCCGTGCTCGCGCAGCTTCCGTAGCGCGAGCGCCTCCTCGTTGCGGCTCGCGATCGAGTTGAGGATGCCCCGGCGGTCGAGCTCTCGGACCACCTCGACCGCGCGCGGGTCGACGACGACGGCTGCGTCCTCGAGGAGGGTCCCGCGCCACAGCGTGTCGTCCAGGTCCCACACCAGGCACTTCACCGGGGGCCGCGGCGTCACGTCTCGACCAGCATCGTGCTCCACGCTGCGACCGGGCTGTTGTTCATGACGAGCACGAGGTCCCCCGGGGACATCTCGCCGTCCTCGATGCCGGTGTGGAGGTTCAGCGGGACGTCCATCGAGCCGAGGTGGCCGTAGCGCGCGAGGTTGGTCTTGCACGCCTTGGCGAACTCGATCCCGAAGAACTCCTCGTAGAAGCGGAAGGCCCCCGCCGACAGGTTCTGCATGACGAAGTGGTCGACGTCGGCCATCGTCTTGCCGGCGCGGCCCAGCACCGCCTCGTTCAGCGCCGCGAACCGGTTGCGGCTCTCGATCGCGAGCTTGAACGAGTATGTCTTGAGGCTCTTGCACTCCTCCGCCCACTCCCGGTGGGGCTTGTCCTTGAAGTCGACGCGGTAGAGGTCCCAGTACTCGCCGTTGGTCTCGACCGCGACGTCGAGGATCCGCGGTGCGGCGCCGCGGGTCACGACGACCGCGACCCCGCCGTCGCCGTTGACCGTCACGGGATAGCGGAAGCGCCGCGGCGCGGGCGGCTTGCTGCCGTGCGCGATCAGCACGTTGTCCCAGCCCGGGTTCGCCTCCAGGAGAGACCGCGCCACCAGGAAGGCCGCCGAGACCGAGACGCACCCGAGGTCTCCGACCGAGAACGTCGTGGCGCGGGCCGCCCCCACGGCGGACTGGATCTTCGTCGCCTCCGACGCCATGAGAAAGGGCGGGACGCGGCCCTGCACGGCGACGAGCGCGTCGACGTCCCCGGCGCCGAGCCCTGCGGCGTCGAGCGCCTCGGCGGCCGCGGCCGCGGCGAGGTCGGACGCGTCCCGGCCGTCGACGAGGACGGTGTCTATGCCGAGCCGCTCGTAGACGTGACGAGCGGGCTCGTCGAGCGCGGCGTGCTCGGGGAGATCGACGATGCGAGCGGGGCCTCCGTCGAGCGACAGCCCGATCGAGGCGATCCCCGTCACGGGGCTCCCCGGAGCGCGATCTCGGCGAGGTTCAGCTGGTGGATCTGGTCGGTCCCTTCGATGATCTGCATGATCTTCGCGTCGCGGAAGTGGCGCTCGACGGCGTACTCGGGGTCCACGCCGTTCGCGCCGTGTACCTGCACCGCGTCGTTCGTGACGCCGGGCAGGATCGTCGACGCGAAGTACTTCGCTGCGGCCGTCGCCTCGATCGAGCGCGGGTCGCCGGCGGTGCGCAGCCGGCCCGCCTCGACGCACATCAACCGGGCCGCGTCCGTCGCGACCTGCATGTCGGCGAGCATCCGGCGCACGAGCTGGTGGTCTCGCAGCGGAGCGCCGAACTGGAACCGCTCGGAGGCGTAGGCCGCGCTCGCGTCCAGGCACGCGCGCGCGATCCCGACGCAGCCCCACGCGACGCTGTAGCGGCCGTGGTCGAGCGCGCTCGACGCGACGTGGGAGAAACCGAACCCGGGGCGGGCGAGGGTGTTCGCCTTGGGCACGCGGCAGCGGTCGAGCACGACCTCGGCCAGCTCGGCGGCGCGGAGGCCCAGCTGGCCGTCGACGGGACGCAGGGACAGCCCCGCCGCCTCGCGGGGGACCAGCGCGGCCACGGGCCCTCCGCCGGCCCGCCCGACGACGAGGAAGACCCCGGCTCGCCGCGCGAACGTGACCCACAGCTTGCGACCGGTGACGACCCAGTCGTCACCGCCGTCCTCGAAAACGGTCCGGACCGCGCCGGCGTCGCTGCCGGTCTCGGGCTCGGTCAGACAGAACGCCGCGACCGAGTCGCCGGACGCGAGCGCGGGCAGCCACCGGTCGCGCTGCGCCGCCGTCCCCCACCGGGCGATCGTCGCAGCGACCATGTTCTGAACGGTCACGAGGCTGCGGACCGAGGAGCACCCGGCGCCCAGCTCCTCGCACAGCAGTCCGTACGTGACGTCGTCCATCCCGGGCCCGCGGTGCTCCCGCGGGATCGCCGCGCCGAGGTACCCGGAACCCGCGAGCTTGGCGACGAGGTCGTCGTCGAGGGCTCCCGCACGGTCGGAGGCGGCCGCGCGCGGCGCGACCTCTGCGGCGGCGAAGGACCGGAACTCGTCGCGCCGGGCGATCTCGGACGAGCTCAGCACGTGGTCGCTCGGGCGGCGGTCAGCCCGCCACCGAGGAGGCGGCCTGCTTGCGCTCGACGAACTCCGCGATCGCAGAGACCGTGCGGAAGTTGTCGAGGTCGAGGTCGTCGCTGTCGACCGTGACGCCGAACTCGCCTTCGACGAACTGGACGAGCTGCAGCGCGAACATCGAGTTGACGTACCCCGTCGCGAACATGTCGTCGTCGTCCCCGAGCCCGGCATCGCCGAAGAAACGGTCGACGAACGAGTGGATTGCCGGCTTTACGGACGAAACCGGTTCCTTCACTGCGGCCCGCCCCTTCTGGTCACGGCGGGATTATAGACTCCTCCCTCTGCTGGGCCTCCGGAGAAGCCGAGCCGGTTGCCGGTGTGGGATGCGGGCCGCCGGCTCGCATGGGGGTACGAGTCGAGACCCGGTGGTGAACGAGATCGTCTCAACGGAGAGCTCGTCGGAGGACGGGAACGCGGGGCGGGGCGCGTCCGAGAACGCGTTCCCGGCGTCGTTCGGCCAGGAGCGGCTGTGGGTGCTCGAGCACCTGCGCGCGGACGTCCCGCTGTACATGCACTCGTTCGCGCTGCGTTGCAGAGGGCCGCTCGACGTGGACGCGCTGCGCGGTGCGGTCGCCGCGCTCGTGGCGCGGCACGAGACGCTGCGGACGCGGTTCGAGATCCGTGACGGCGGCCTCGTGCAGGTCGTGCTACCCGAGCTCGACGTCGACGTGGCGGTGGTCGACCTCGCGTCGCTCCCTCCCGCCGAGGCCGAGGCCGAAGCCCGGCGGCGGGCCGAGGCCGTCGACGACGAGCCGGTAGACCTCGCCCGGCCCCCGCTCGTGCGCTTCCGGCTGCTGCGGGTGGCACCCGACGACCACGTCCTCGTCGTGGCGATCCACCACATCGTGTCGGACGGATGGTCGATCGACGTCCTGCTCCGCGAGCTCGGCCTCTGCTACGACGCGCTCGTCGCGGGGGAGCGTCCCGTCCTGCCGGACCTCCCGATCCAATACGCCGACTACGCCGCCTGGCAGCGCGCGTGGCTGTCCGGCGACGAGCTCGACCGCCAGGTCGCGTACTGGAGCGACGCGCTCGCCGGCGCGCCGGCGCTGCTCGAGCTGCCGTCCGATCGTCCGCGCCCGCCGGTGCAGAGGTTCGAGGGGGCGACCGTCCCCGTGCGGATCCCGGCACACGTGGTCGCAGCGCTGGACGACCTCGCGCAGGGGTCCGGCGCGACGCGGTTCATGGCGTTGACCGCCGCTCTCGCGGCCGTGCTGCACCGGTACGCGTCGCAGACCGACGTGCTGCTCGCGACGCCCGTCGCCGGGCGGCGGCGCTCCGAGGTCGAGGGCTTGATCGGCTTCTTCGTCAACACCCTCGTCCTGCGGACCGACTGCTCCGGCAACCCGGCGTTCCGCGCCCTGGTCGACCGCGTCCGGCGCACCGCGGTCGACGCGTACGCCCACCAGGACCTCCCGTTCGAGAAGCTCGTGGAAGAGCTGAACCCGGAGCGCGACCTGAGCCATCTGCCGCTCGCCCAGGTCATGGTCGTGCTGCAGGGCGCATCCGGCGAGGGTGCGTCGCTACGCGGCGTCGACGTGACGCCGTACCCGCTCACCGAGGACATGGCGCCCTACGACGTGACGGTCGAGCTCGCGCCGGCGGACGACGGCGTCGCGGGGTCCTTCCTCTACAACACCGACCTGTTCGACCGCGACACGATCGAGGGGCTGGTCGCGCACTTCGAGCGGTTCCTGGGCGCGGTGGCGGCGGAGCCCGGCGCACGGATCGACGACGTCCCGCTGCTCGACGACCGGGAGGTCGCGGCGCTCGCCCACGGCTGGGTCGACGCCCGGCCCGAGCTCCTGGGGACGCCGCTGCTGCACGAGCGCCTCGAGGCCGCGGCGCGGGAGATCCCCGGCGCGGTCGCGCTCGACGCGCCGGGCCGGTCCGTGACCTACGCGGACCTCGACCGCATGACGAAGGCGCTGGCGGCGCGGTTGCGCGCCGCCGGGCTCGGACGGGAAGACCGGATCGGCGTCTACTTCGACAAGGGCGTCGAGATGGTGGTCGCGCTCTGCGGGGTCCTGCGGTCGGGGGCCGCGTTCGTGCCCCTCGATCCCGACGGCCCCGCCGAGCGGTTGCGCCTGATCCTCGACGACCTCGAGCCCGCGCTCCTGCTGACCGGGCGACGCGAGAGCGAACGGCTCGACCGCGTAGCGACCGTCCCCACGTGGGTCGTCGACGCCGGCGACCTCGGCGGCGAGGTCGCCGAGGAGCCCCCCGACGTCGGCCCGCGCGACCTCGCGTACGTGATCTACACGTCGGGGTCCACCGGCGTCCCGAAGGGCGTGATGATCGAGCAGGCCGGGGTCGTCGGGATGGTGCAGTCGATGGCCGAGCGCTACGACGTCACGTCCGGCGCGCGCTTCCTCCAGTTCATGTCGATCGGGTTCGACGCGTCCTTCTCCGAGATCTTCCCGACGCTCGTCGTGGGCGGGACGCTCGTGCTGCGCGACCGCGCGGACCTCCTCCCGGGTCCCGGGCTCGTCGACCTGCTCGCCCGGGACCGCGTCACGCACCTGCTAACGACGCCGTCGGCCCTCGGGGTGATGCGCCCGGCGGAGCTCCCCGACCTCCGGACGCTGATCGTGTGCGGCGAGGCCTGCTCGGCCGACCTGGTGGCGCGCTGGGCGAAGGGGCGCAGGTTCGTCAACGCATACGGCCCGACCGAGGTGACGGTCTGCACACACACGTGCCGCGTCGCCGAGGAGGGCCGGCCCCCGATCGGGTACGGCCTCGCGAACACCGAGTCGTACGTGCTCGACCCCGCGCTCAACGAGACCCCGCACGGCGTGAAGGGCGAGCTGCACATCGGGAGCCCCGGCGTGGCGCGCGGCTACCTCGGACGGCCGGACCTCACCGCGGCTGCCTTCGTCCCGAACCCCTTCGGCCCGCCGGGGAGCCGGATGTACAAGACGGGCGACGTCGTCCGCCGGCGGCGCGACGGCCAGATCGACTTCCTCGGACGCGTGGACGACCAGGCGAAGGTCCGCGGCTTCCGCATCGAGCCGGGGGAGGTCGAGTCGGCGCTCGCGCTGCATCCGGAGGTCGACGACGTCGCGGTCGTCACCGATCGCGACCCCGCGGGGGCGACACGCCTCGTGTGCTATTTCACGTCGTCCGCCGCCGCGGGCGGCGCGGGGCTGCGGGACTTCCTCGCGCAGCGGCTCCCGTCGTACATGATCCCGTCGGCGTTCCTCCGCGTGGACGGGATGCCGCGCACGCCCGCCGGGAAGCTCGACCGGAAGGCGCTCCCGGACGCGCGGCTGATCGAGAGCCAGGACCGGACCGCTTACGTACCGCCCGCGACCGCCACCGAGAAGGAGACCGCGCGGGTGTGGGCCGAGGTCCTCGACGTCGACCGCGTCGGGGTGCGGGACAAGTTCTTCGAGATCGGCGGCAACTCGCTCAAGATCGTCGAGCTGTTCGAACGGCTGGAAGCGCTGTATCCCGGCGCGCTGTCGGTCGCCGAGCTCTTCGAGCACCCGACGGTGACGGCCATGGCCGCCGCGATCGACGCCGGGGCGGCCGACGCCGGGCAGCCTTCGCTCGCGGGTTTCGAGCTGTGACGTACGAAGACGTCGCCGTCATCGGGATGGCCGGGGTCTTCCCCCAGGCCGCGGATCTCGACGAGCTCTTCTCCAACCTCGAAGGGGGCCGCGACAGCGTCCGCTCGCTGCCCCGCGAGCGCATCGAGACGACGAGTGTCGACCCCTCGCTCGAATATCCGCCGGTGGGCTGCCTCGACCGCATCGACCTCTTCGACCACCGGTTCTTCAACATCTCGCTGCGCGAGGCCGAGTACATGGACCCGCATCAGCGGGTGACCCTCGAGCTGGTCTGTGCGGCGGTCGAGAACGCGGGGTACTCCCTCGCGGCGCTGCGCGGGACGCGGACGGGTGTCTTCCTCAGCGCGCCGCGGCCCGAGTACTACGAGCTGTTCCGCGACGTCGACCCCCTCGAGCTCCTCGGCAACGCACCGTCCGCGCTGGCGGGGCGGATCTCGTACGTCCTCGACCTCCACGGCCCGTCGCTCGTCGTCGACGCCGGCTGCTGCGGGTCGCTGGTCGCGGTCGACGCCGCGTGCCGCGACCTCTTCGGCGGCGAGGCCCGCGTCGCGATCGCGGGCGGCGTCGCGCTCACCGTCCTGTTCGAGCCAACGAGCACGACCGCGGCGTTCACCGAGATCATGTCGCCCGGCGGGAAGTGCAGGGCGTTCGACGCCGCGGCGGACGGGACCGCGGCAGGCGAGGGCGGCGCGGTCGTCGTGCTGAAGCTCCTGCGTCACGCGCTGGAGGACGGCGACAACGTCCACGCCGTCGTCAAGGGCGTCGCCGTTAACCAGAACGGCTACCGGTCGAACGGCCTCAGCGCGCCGAGTCCTGCCGCCCAGGCCGAGGTCGTCCGCGCGGCGTGGAAGAAGGCGCGGGTGGATCCGGCGTCGATCGGCTACGTCGAGGCGCACGGCTCCGGGACCAGGCTCGGGGACGTCATCGAGGTCCAGGGGCTCGTCGAGGCCTTCCGCGGCAGCGCCCGCGCGGCCCCCTGCCCGATCGGGTCGGTCAAGACGAACGTCGGCCACCTCGACCACGCGGCCGGGATAGCGGGGATGGTCAAGGCCATCCTGTCGCTGAAGCACGCGCGGCTGCTCCCGTCGTTGCACTACTCGGCACCGAGCCCCCTGATCGACTTCGAGGACTCGGTGCGGGTCCAGGACGAGGCCGCGCCGTGGCACGCGTCGCCGGGTGAGCCGCGGCGGGCCGGCGTGAGCTCCTTCAGCCTCGCCGGGACGAACGTGCACATGGTCCTCGAGGAGGCGCCGCCCCGCGCTCCGGTCCGGGCCGCGACCGCTCCGGAGCTCGTCACGGTCTCCGCGAAGTCCGGCGCAGCGCTGCGCGACGGCTGCCGTGCGTTCGCGCGGTTCGTGCGGGAGTCCGACCACGACCTCGCGACCGTCGCGGGGACGTTGAACCGGGGGCGCGACGACCATCAGGTGCGCGCCGCCGCCGTCGTCGCGAGCAGGGACGAGCTCGCCGCGTGGCTGGAGGCGACGGCGCTGGGCGCCGAGTCGCTGCAGCCCGTGCCGCGCGAGGCGCGTCCGCTCGCGCTGCTGTTCTCCGGCGACGAGCAGGTGCCGGGACAGGCGTTCGAGACGATGCTCGACCATCTCTCACCGGTCAGCACGGCGGTCGAGATGCCCGAAGGAGCGGCGCCCGGCCTCCGGCTGTTCGGCTGGCACCAGGCCTTGCACTCGCTCGTCCGGTCGTTGGGGTTGACCGAGCGCTCGGTCCTCGGGTCCGGCGCCGGCAACCTGACCGTGCGCACGCTCGTCGCGGGGCTCGACGTCGAGGACGCGGCGCGCGAGGCCGCGGCGTTGCAGCCGACCGGCGAGGTGGACGTAGCGAAGCTCGCGGCCGCGGTCGGACGCCTCGGCGCCGACGTCGTGTTCCTCGAGATGGGCGGCGACGGCGTGCTGGGGCGGTCGGTCCGCGCCGTGCGCCCCGACGCGACCGTGCTCCCGTTGTTGCGCGGCGGGAGGACCGCGCTCCACGCGCTCGCGGAGCTGTACGCGCTCGGCGTCGCGATCGACTGGGAGCGGTACTACGAGGCGCGTCCCGCTCTGCCTCGCATCGAGGCCCCGACGTATCCGTTCCAGCGCGAACGGTGCTGGTGCCGGCCGGTCGGCGACTATCGGCGACCCGGTGCCGATCACGCTCCCGAGGGCGTGCGGGCCCTGATCGAGCAGCCCGAGGCCGCGCCCCCCGGAAGCTTCTCGACCGACACCGAGCGCGTCCTGGCCGCGATCTGGAACGAGGCGTTGAAGGTCGAGCCCGCGGACGGCTCGGCCGACTACTTCGACCTCGGCGGGACGTCGATCACCGGGATGGTCGTGCTGGACGGCGTCGCGCGGGACTTCGGGGTCCGGCTCGCGTTCCAGGACCTCTACGAGCACAGCCGCCTCGACCAGCTCGCGGCGCGCATCGACGCGCTGGCGCCGGAGGCGGGCGCGGGGGTCGCCGAGCCGCCCGTCACGCCGATCCCGCGCGGCGGGTACCTCCCGGTGTCGTACGGCCAGGAGCAGATCTGGTTCCTCGACCAGCTCGAGCCCGGGACCCCGCTCTACAACATCCCGTTCGACCTGCACCTGGAAGGCGCGCTCGACCGGGCCGCTCTGGAGCGCGCGCTCGAGGACCTCGCGCGCCGGCACGAGGTGCTGCGCATGGGGTTCGTCGCCATCGAAGGGGAGCCGCGCGCGTTCGTCGAGACCGAGCCCCGCGTGGAGCTCCCGTTCGTCGACCTGAGCTCGCTCCCGCGCGACGAGGCGAGGGCCGAGGCGCTGCGCCTGTTCGACGCCGAGGCGACGACCCCGTTCGATCTCTCGCGGCCCCCGCTCTTCCGCGGGAAGCTCGTAGCGCTCGGCGACGACGACCACGTCCTGCTGATGACGTTCCACCACATCGTGTACGACGGCTGGACGCCGTCGATCATCCAGGACGAGCTGTCCGCGCTCTACGACGCGGCGAAGGAGGGCCGCGACGCGGGGCTGCCGCCGCTGCCGATCCAGTACCCCGACTTCGCCCACTGGCAGCGCGAGTGGATGAGCGGCGACGTGCTCGCCGAGGGGCTCGAGTACTGGCGGGACCATCTCGCGGGCGCACCCACGCTCGACCTCGCGACCGACCGTCCGCGCCCCCCCGTGCAGAGCTACGCCGGTGACATGGTCTCGCTCTGGATCGACGAGGGCATCGCCGAGGGACTGCGCGCGCTGAGCCGGCGCGAGGGCGTGACGATGTTCACGACGATGATGGCCGCGTGGGACGCGTTGATGGCGCGGTGGGCGGACCAGGACGACGTCGTCGTCGGCACGCCGACGTCGGGGCGCAAGAAGCCCGAGACGCGCGGCCTGATCGGCTACTTCAACAACATGCTCCCGCTGCGCGTGAGCCTCGCGGGCGACCCGTCGTTCACCGAGCTCATGCAGCGCGTCAAGTCGGTCGCGGCGCAGGCGCTCGACCACGACGACGTCCCGTTCGAGAAGATGGTCGACGCGCTGAAGCCGGGCCGCGACCTCGCACGGAACCCGCTGTTCCAGGTCGCGTACTCGCACCAGAACGCGCCGCAGGAGGGCTACGAGCTCGAGGGGCTCTCCGTCTCGACCTTCGGCGAGGGGGACATCCGCGGGATCGCGCCGGGAACTGCGAAGTTCGACCTGACGCTCGGGATCGGGGACGCGGGTGAAGGTGAGCTGGAGGGTTACCTCGAGTACGCCACCGACCTCTTCGACCGCGACACCGTCGAGTCGATGGTCTCCCAGCTCCACACGCTGCTCGAGGCGGTCGTCCGGGACCCGTCGGCTCCGCTGTCGCGGCTTCCGCTGATCTCCGAGGAGGCCGAGCGACGGCTCGTCGGCGAGACGAACGCCCCGCTGCCCCCGGGGGCCGCGCGGCCGTTCGTCCACGAGCGCGTGGCCGCGCGCGCCGCGTCGAGGCCGGCGGACGTCGCGCTCGTGCACGGAGACGCCTCGCTCACGTACGGCGAGCTCCACGAGCGCGCCGCGGCCGTCGCGGGGGCGTTGACCGCGGCCGGCGTCCGCCGCGGCGACGTCGTGGCGGTCGCGCACGCGCGCTCCTTCGACCAGGTGGCCGCGAGCCTCGGGGCGCTGTACGCGGGGGCCGCGTACCTGCCGCTCGACCCCGCCTACCCGCCGGCGCGCCTTCGGCTGATGCTGCGCGACGCGCGGCCTGCGGCCGTCCTCGCGCCGCCGGACGTGCGGGCGCGCCTCGGCGCGACCGAGGTCCCCTTCGTAGACGCCGGTGCGGGCTCTCCTGTGGACCCCTTCGTCGTCGACGCCGACGACCTCGCGTACGTGATCTACACGTCGGGCTCGACCGGGACGCCCAAGGGAGTCGCCGTCACGCACGCGAACCTGGCGCAGCTCGTCGACTGGCACGCCGCGGCGTACCCGCCGGTCCCGGGCGGGGCGGCATCGACGGTCGCGCCGCTGTCGTTCGACGCGTCGGTGTGGGAGCTGTGGTGGCCGCTCGCGACGGGGACGCCGCTCGTGCTCGTGGACGACGACGACCGGCGCGATCCCGACGCGCTCCTGCAGGTCCTCGAACGCAACGAGGTCGCGGCGGCCTTCGTCCCGACCGCGCTCGCGGCGCCCCTCCTCGCGCGTCCGGCCCCCGAGTGCCTCGAGATCCTGTTCGTCGGAGGTGACCGCATCACCGCGCGGCCGCCGGGAGACTTCGGGGCGCGCGTCGTGAACCTCTACGGGCCCGCGGAGGCGACGGTGATCTGCACGGCCGGCGAAGTCGCCGCGGGAGAAGACGGCATCCCGCACATCGGGCCGCCGACGACGGGCGCCCGCGTCTACGTGCTGGACCGCGACCTCCGGCCGGTCCCGCGCGGGCTCCCCGGTGAGATCTACGTCGGGGGGCGCGGCGTCGCCCGGGGATACCTCGGGCGTCCGGCGCTCACCGCGGAGCGGTTCCTGCCCGACCCGCACTCGCCCGAGGCCGGCGCCCGCATGTACCGCACGGGCGACCGCGGACGGTTCCGGCGCGACGGCGCGATCGAGTTCCTCGGCCGCGTGGACGACCAGGTGAAGGTGCGGGGACACCGCATCGAGCCCGCCGAGCTGGAGGCCGCCCTGCTGTCGCACCCGCGGGTCGACGCCGCCGCGGTCGCGGTGCCGGACGGGCGGCTGGTCGCGTACGTGACGGGACGCGACGCCCCCGGCGTCGCCGAGGTGCGTTCGTTCCTCACTGAGCTGCTGCCCGCCCACATGGTCCCGGGCGCGGTCGTGCCGCTGGACGCTCTGCCGCTCACTCCCGGAGGGAAGCTCGATCGCTCCGCGCTCCCCGCTCCCGGCCCGGAACGCCCCGAGCTCGGCGACGGGTTCGACGCGCCCGAGACCGAGACGGAGGAGGCGCTCGCCGCCATCTGGGCCGAGGTCCTGCGCGTGGACCGCGTGGGGCGCAGGGACAACTTCTTCGACCTCGGCGGCGACTCCATCCTCAGCATCCAGATCGTCGCCCGCGCGGGGGCCCGCGGGATGAAGATCCTGCCGAAGCACGTGTTCGAGGCCCAGACGGTGGCCGACCTCGCACGCCTGGTGGAGCGTCCCGGCGCTGCTCCGCGCGAGCCCGCGCGCGACCGCGTCACGGGCGCGGTCCCTCTCACCCCGGTGCAGCGCTGGTTCTTCGAGCAGGACCTCGCGGAGCCGCACCACTTCAACCAGGCGATGCTGCTCGAGCTGAGGCCTCCGGCCGACGCCCGCGCGCTGGAAGGCGCGCTCCGCGCCCTCGCGGAGCACCACGACGTGCTCCGCACGCGCTGGCTGCGCGACGCGTCGGGATGGCGCGCCGTCGTCACGGCCGAGGAGGACGGCGACCTGCTGTGGCGCGTGGACCTGTCGGGTCGAGACCCTGCCTCGACCGTCCTCGCGATGGAGGCCGAGGCGGCGCGGCTGCAGGCGAGCTTCGACCTCGCGCGGGGCCCGCTGCTGCGCGGCACCCTGTTCGACTTCGGCCCCCTCCAGCCTCCGCAGCTCCTCCTCACGATCCACCATCTCGTCGTCGACGCGGTGTCGTGGGGGATCCTCGTCCACGACCTCGCGCTCGCGTACGGCGAGCTCGCGCGCGGCCGCGCCGTGGAGCTCCCCGCGAAGACGTCGTCGTTCCAGGAGTGGGCGCGGCACCTCGAGGCGCGCGCGTCCGAGCTGGGCCCCCGGGAGAAGACGCTGTGGGCCGAGCGCGTCTCCGGCCTCGACGCCGCTCGGCTGCACCGCGACGGCGACGGCGGAAACGACGTCGGCTCGACGGCCGAGCTCTCCTTCGAGCTCGACGAGGAGACCAGCG
The DNA here is from genome assembly GCA_036258555.1 of Actinomycetota bacterium. Taxonomy (GTDB): domain Bacteria; phylum Actinomycetota; class CADDZG01; order CADDZG01; family WHSQ01; genus JALZEG01. The sequence goes on from DATADL010000365.1 coordinate 13,263, forward strand.
CCGCGCTCGTCGAGACGATCGCCCGCGACCACGACGCGCAGCCCAACGAGACGTTGCTGGCGGTGCTCGCGCGTGCGCTCGCGACCATCTCCGACGGCCGTGAGCCTCGACGTCTACCACCAGGTGCCGGCCGTCGGAGATGGCCGCGAGCGCGCGCGCGAGCACCGCCAGCAACGTCTCGTTGGGCTGCGCGTCGTGGTCGCGGGCGATCGTCTCGACGAGCGCGGCGCTGGTCTCCTTGTCG
>DATADL010000366.1:0-8872 GCA_036258555.1 Actinomycetota bacterium
GTCTTCTTGACCGCCGTCTTCTTCGAAGTGGACTTCGCGACGGGCTTGCGCGCCGTGCTCTTCGAGTGCGCCGCTGTCTTCTTAGCGGGCTTCTTGGCCGGGCTCATGGGCGCGGGACGATAGCACACCGTCACGGCGAACAGTCACGTCCTCGGGCGGCACCCGGCTAACCTGTGGCCCATGTCGAAGCGCACCTACAGACCCGTCGACCCGCACGTCTCGTGGCCCGACATGGAGGCCGCCGTCGCCGCGCGCTGGCGTGACCACGACGTCTTCCACCGGACCCTGCAGGTCCGGGAGGGCGCGCCCGAGTGGGTCTTCTACGACGGGCCCCCGACCGCGAACAACCTCCCCGGCATCCACCACGTCGAGCCCCGGGCCTTCAAGGACGTCTACTGCCGGTTCCAGGTCATGCGCGGGCGCTACGTGCACCGCAAGGCCGGATGGGACTGCCACGGCCTCCCGGTCGAGATCGAGGTCGAGAAGAGCCTCGGCATCACCCAGAAGCGGGAGATCGAGGAGAAGGTCGGCATCGAGGAGTTCACCCGGCTGTGCCGCGAGTCGGTCCAGCGCTACGTCGACGACCACGCCCGCCTGACCGACCGGATCGGCTACTGGGTCGACCAGGACAACGCCTACTGGACGATGTCCCGGGACTACGTCGAGAGCGTCTGGTGGATCCTCAAGCAGATCTGGGACAAGGGGCTTCTCGAAGAGGACTTCAAGGTCGTCCCCTACTGCCCCCGCTGCGAGACCGCGCTGTCCTCGCACGAGCAGCACCAAACGGACGCGTACCGGGACGTGGTCGACCCCTCGGTCTACGTGCGCTTCCCGCTCGCGGCCGACCCGTCGACCGCGCTCCTCGTCTGGACGACGACGCCGTGGACGCTGCTGTCGAACATGGCCGCCGCGGTGGGGCCGGACGTCACGTACGCGCGCGTCGCCGACCCCGGGGTCGAGGGCGGCTCGCTGATCCTCGCCCGCGGGCGCGTCGACGCCCTGCTCGGGGAGGGGGCCGAAGTGCTCGAGGAGATCGACGGCGGGGACCTCGTCGGACGCATCTACTCGCCCCCGTTCGGCTTCGTCGACGGCGGCGAGACCGGCCATCGCGTCCGGCCCGGAGAGTTCGTCACGACCGACGACGGCACTGGGATCGTCCACCTCGCGCCCTACGGCGAGGCGGACATGGAGGTCGCGAAGCGCGACGGTCTCCCGATCGTCGGCATGATCGACGCGTCGGGCAAGGTCGTGGCCCGCGGCGAGCCGTTCGCCGGGTTGTGGGTGAAGGACGCCGACCCGAAGATCATCGAGGACCTCGACGCGCGGGGGCTTCTCTTCAAGGCGGAGGACTACGAGCACGCGTACCCCCATTGCTGGCGGTGCCGCACGCCGCTCCTCTACTACCCGCGCAAGGACTGGTACGTCCGCACCTCGCAGATCAGGGCCGAGCTCCAGGCGAGCAACGAGGACACGAACTGGCAGCCGCCGACGATCAAGCACGGCCGCTTCGGCGACTGGCTCGCGAACAACGTCGACTGGTCGCTGTCGCGCGACCGGTACTGGGGGACGCCGCTGCCGGTGTGGAGGTGCGACGCGGGCCACGCGACGTGCGTCGGCTCGCTGGCGGAGCTCGCCGAGCACGCGGGCCGCGACCTCGAGGACCTCGACCCCCACCGTCCCTACGTCGACGAGGTGACGATCACGTGTCCCGAGTGCCACGCCGAGGCGCGCCGCGTGAAGAGCGTCATCGACGCGTGGTTCGACTCGGGGTCGATGCCGTTCGGGCAGTGGCACTACCCGTTCGAGAACGAAGACGTCTTCGAGACGCGCTTCCCCGCGGACTTCATCTCGGAGGCCATCGACCAGACGCGCGGCTGGTTCTACTCGCTGCTCGCGGTCGCGACGCTCGTCCGCGGCGTCAACTCGTACCGCAACGTCGTGTGCCTCGGCCACATCGTCGACGCCCAGGGCCGGAAGATGTCGAAGTCGCTGGGCAACGTGATCGACCCGTGGGTCGTCCTCGACGCGCAGGGCGCCGACGCGCTCCGCTGGTACCTGTTGACCTCGGGGTCGCCGTGGTCGGCGCGGCGCGTCTCGGTCGAGCTGATCGAGGAGACCCTTCGCAAGTACCTGCTGACGCTGTGGAACACGTACTCGTTCTGGGTCACGTACGCCTCTTTGGAGGGGTTCGATCCCGCGGCGCACGAGCCCGTAACGGACCGTCCGGAGATCGACCGCTGGATCCTCGCCGAGCTCGACGACACCGTCCGTGAGGTCACGGACTCGCTCGTGACGTTCGACTGCACGCGCGGTGGGCGGCGCCTGGACCGGTTCGTCGACGACCTCTCGAACTGGTACGTCCGCCGCAGCCGGCGGCGCTTCTGGAGGTCGGCCTCCGACGAGGACACGCGCACCGCGTTCCTGACGCTGCACGAGTGCCTCGTGACCGTCGCGAAGCTCTCGGCCCCCTACACGCCGTTCGTCGCCGACGAGATCTACACGAACCTCACCGGTGAGGACTCGGTCCACCTGGCCGACTGGCCGGAGCCCGACGGGTTCCGCGCCGACGACGACCTCCGCCGCCGCATGGCGCTGGTCCGGCGGCTTGTGACCGCGGGGCGGTCCGCCCGCACTGACGCGAAGGTGCGCGTGCGCCAGCCGCTCGCGAAGGCGATCGTCGTGCTGCCCGCGGCCGAGGTCGACGACCTCGCGGCCCTCGAGGAGCTGCTCGCGGAGGAGCTGAACGTCAAGGAGGTCGAGGTCGCGCGCGGCCTCGCCGAGCTCGTGACCTACACGGTCAAGCCGAACTTCAAGGCGCTCGGCCCCCGCTTCGGCAAGCAGGTCAAAGACGTCGCCGCGGCGCTGGGGGCCGCCGACGCCCACGACCTCGTCGCCGCGCTCGAGCGCGACGGCGCGGCGACCCTGGAGGTCGGCGACGAGCACGTCGCGCTGTCGCGCGAGGAGCTCGACGTGCGAGTGTCCGGGCGAGAGGGGTTCTCTCTCGCGCAGGACGGACCGTACGGCGTGGCGCTCGACCTCGACGTGACCCCCGAGCTCGCCGCGGAGGGGGCCGCGCGCGAGGTCGTGCGGGCCGTACAGGACCTCCGAAAGTCGAGCGGCCTCGCGGTCGAGGACCGGATCGAGCTGTGGCTGTCCACGGACGACGAGGCGGTCGTGGCGGCGCTGCGCCGCCACGGTGACTTCGTCGCGCGGGAGGTGCTAGCGGTAAGGACCGAGCTCGCGCCGCCGCCGGACGGCGTCGCCACCGACGACGTGGCCCTAGACGACCAGTCCGTCCGCGTCGGGCTCCGGAAGTCCGGCTAGCGACAGGCGTCCGAGCCGCACGACCTCGCCGAGGTCGGGCAGCTCGCCCTTGAGGAACCAGTGGTCCGCCCATTCGGGCGTGCCCTGCAGCACCCCCGAGAACGCCACGATGCGGACGTTGGGGTTGTCGAGCCGGATCTGCCGGGCGGCGCCGCCTCCGTCGAGGACCGGCATCCAGTAGTCGAGCAGGACGACGTCGGGCGTCCACTCACGGCAGAGCGCGACCGCGTCGACGCCGTTGGCGGCCTCCCGGACCTCGCCGACCCCGTCCTCGTGGCAGAGCGCGACGCGCAGGAAGCTGCGGATTCCGTCGTCGTCGTCGGCGATCAACACGTTGACTGGTCTCACTGCGCCGCGCATCCCTTCGAGGCGGGGGGTCTCTGGCAGCGAGTTTGAGGGACCGGCCTTAGTGGCGGAATAAGCAAAACACGCACGGGTGACCGTGGATCAGTCGTCGTCGCGATCCCCGGCGCGGGCGGCGGCAACGAGCAGTAGCGCAGCGAACCCGCTGGCCAGGAGCGACACCCACACCAGCGCGGGGTCGTTCGTGTTCCAGCCGAGGACGAGCGTCACTGCGGCCCCCACGGCGAGGAGGGCCGCACCCCCCACGAGGATCGTCATCGGCCCACGACGCGAGGCGGGGGGCTAGCCCTCGTCCCTCCAGAAGAGCCCGCGCATCCCGCGGCGCGCGCCTCCGGCTTCCGCCGGTGCGTTCCCCGCCCCGTTCGAGTCACCGTCCGGGAGCGTCACGACGCGGGAGGTCTCGCCGGCGGTCGAGTCGTCGACCAGACCGGGCCGAGCGGCCCCGTTGGCGCCCGCGACGGGTCCGGACGATCCCGGGCCGCCCTCCGGGACGGCGTCCTGCCCGGCGGACTCCGCCGGGGCATCCTTTCCTGCGGGTCCTGCGGGGTCCGCCGGGGTCTCACCAGACACCCCGTCCTCCCCGGCCGGCTCGCCGGCGCTTTCCGCCGGCGGCGTCGCGCCCTCCGGCGAGGTCGGCCCGGGCTCGTGGGGCGCGCCCGCCTCGGGCGGCGAACCCTCCGGCGGCCCGGTCCCCGAGCGCGCCGCGGGCCCGAGGATCTCCGGCGGGGGGCCGACGATCTCGAGCCCCTGGAGCGCCTGCGCCTGCTGGTCGAGGAAGCCCTTGATGCGGTTCTTCAGCTCGTTCTCGAGCCCCTGCAGCCTCTCGATGTTCGCGTCGAGCTCGGCCCGCCGCCGCTCGTGCTCGCGCTCCGCCTCGAGCGTCTTCCGCCGGGCCTCGGCCTCGGCCGTCTGCACGCGCTCGTTCGCCTGCTCGATCGACCGCCGGGCGCGCTCCTCGGCTTCCGTGATGAGGTCGCTGGCCTTGGCCTTGGCCGTCGCGATGGCCTCCTCCGCGGCCTGCTGCGCACTCACGAGGGTCTTCTTGAGCATCTCCTCGGTGTCGCGGCTGGCGGCGACGGCCGAGTCGAGCTCGTCGACGCGCGTCTGGAGCGCAGCGTTCTCGCGCTGGACGCGGTCGAGGACCTCGGCGACGCGGTCGAGGAAGTCGTCGACCTCCTCCTGGTTGTAGCCGCGCCAGGCGTCGTGGAACTGCTTCTCGTGGATGTCGCGGGCCGTCAGGTCCATACGGGGAGTATCGCACCGGGGCGGCGGAAAGAGCCGGTTTCGCGCGCCCCTAACAGCCGATCCCGCGGCGGACGATCGACAGGATGATGAAGATGAAGATCGGCGAGAGGTCGAGGCCCCCGACCGCGGGGATGTACCGCCGGAAGAAGCCCATGATCGGCGCGGTGAGGTCGTAGACCACGCGGATCGCGGGCGACATCCCGGGCGGCGGCGACCAGAACATCGTCACCCACGACAGGACGATCCGCACGAACAGGATCAGCGTGTAGAGGGTGAGCGCGATGCACAGGATCTCGAGCGGCTCCACGGCCCCGGTCCTCTAGGCCTGCTTGAAGAAGCCGCGCTCCTCGAGGAAGCGCTGTCTCTCCTCCGCCGAGACCTGCACGCCCGGAGGCGTGATCAGGATCACGTTCTCGCCGGCGGGCTGGATGCCGCCGCCCATGCCGTACGCGAGCCCGCTCGCGAAGTCGATCAGGCGCTGGCGCTCGCGCGCCTCGGCGGAGTGGAGGTTCATCAGTACCGAGAAGCCCTCGCGGAACTTGTCGCCGACCTCCTGGGCGTCGGCCTTGAACTGCGTCGGCGTCACGAGGTGGAAGCGGGCCTGGGGCTGGGTCGGGATCGGGCGCACGACGGCGTCGCGCCGGGGGGCGAAGGCGTCGTCGGGCTCGCGGGAGGCCTGCGCGGCGGCGGCGCGGCGCGACTGCTTGCGCCGAGGCTCGTCCTCCTCGTGCTCCTCGTACGCGTACTCGTCCAGCTCGTCGTCCTCGACCAATCCGAGGTAGATGAGCGTCTTCCTCCACACGCCGGCCATGGCGCGACAGGATATCCCGGACCGGAGCCGACGAGTCGGGCGGGCAGCCTAGCGAGCGGGCCGGGGGCCGAAGATCGCCTCGCCGACGCGGACGATCGTCGCCCCCTCCTCTATCGCCTGCTCGAAGTCGGCGCTCATGCCCATCGAGAGGTCGGTGGCGCCGGGGACCGACGCCGCGACGATGTCGCGTAGGGCCGCGAGGTCGCGGAAGTAGGGCCGCGCCTCGTCGGGGTCGGCGACGCGGGGCGGGATCGTCATCAGCCCCCGTACCGCGATCCCGTCCAGGGCCGCCACCTCCTCCGCGAGCCGCACGGCCCCCGCGGGCTCGACGCCGTGCTTCGTCGCCTCGCCACCGGTGTTCACCTCGACGAGGACGTCCTGCACGATCCCGAGCGACCGCGCCCGCCGCGCGATCGCCTCGGCGAGCCCGTAGCGGTCGACGGAATGGACGAGCTCGGCCACGCCGACGACGTGGCGCACCTTGTTCGACTGCAGCGGTCCGACGAAGTGCCAGCGCACGCGGTCGCCCAGCACGGCGAACTTCTCGCGCAGCTCCTGCGCGCGGTTCTCGCCGAAGACCTCGACACCGGCGCCGGCCGCGTCCTTCAACACGTCCGCGGGCCACGTCTTCGAGACGGCGACGAGCGTGACGTCGTCCGGAGCACGGTCCGCCCGAGCCGCGGCGTCCGCGACGCGAGCGACGACACGCGCGTAGCTCTCGGCGAGCCTCACGCCAGCAACGATACGAACGCGCCGTGGCGGCCGGTCACGCCGTCGCGCCGGTACGAGAAGAAGCGGCGGTCGCACGACGTGCAGATCCCGCTGACCGCGGGCTTCGTCACGCCGGCCCGGCGCAGCGCCGCGGCGGCGGCGTCGCGGGGGTCGACGTGCGACTCGTCGTGTACGGGAAGCCCCGCGTCCCGGAACGCCTCGACGACCTCCGGACCCACCTCGTAGCAGCACGCGCCGATCGCCGGGCCGACCCACGCGGCGCGGACGTCGCCGACGCGCTCGGCCCCCTTCGCGATCACGCCCGCGGCGAGGCCGCGCCACCCCGCGTGGACGATCGCGACGCCCTCTTCTCCCCACAGCACGACGGGCGCGCAGTCCGCCGCGAGGATCGCGAGAACGGATCCCGGCTGCGCGGTGAAGAGCCCGTCGGCCTCCCCGAGCACCCCGGCGTCGCCCGGCGCGACGTCGAGGACGTCGGCCGCGTGGACCTGGATCGCGAGTGCCAGCCGCGACGCGTCGAAACCCGCGGCCTCCCCGGCGCGGCGGCGGTTGGCCATCACGTCGCCGCGTTCGTCCCCGACGCGGACCGCGAGGTTCAGCGTGTCGTAGGGGGGCCGGCTCACTCCGCCGAGGCGAGCGGTGAAGGCGACGAGGACGCCCTCGGCGCGCGCGTCGTCGTCCGCGTACCAGAGGACGTCGCCGGTGCGGTGCTCGTCGAGACGAGGTGTGAACGACATGGCCTCAGTGTGGCCCAAACGCGGAACCGCCCCCTGCAAGAGGGGGCGGTCTCCGGAACGGCGTTGGTTACCGCGTGAAGGTGGCCTTGATGTTGCCGCTCGTCGCGGGGCCGGTGCAGCTGGGCTGGTCGGGGCCGGGCGTCGTGTACACGGATACGCGCACGGGAAGGCCGGGCACGATCTGGACCGGCTCCTCGGTCGCTCCGCACCAGGTCCCCATGATCTCGTACCCGGTGTTGTCGGGGTCGCTGTCCTGCGACATCGTGAACGTCACGGAACCCCCGCCGTCGTCGGTGATCTCGACGGAGATGTAGTTCTCGTTCGACATCGACGGGAACTCGAACGCGCCACCGGCGGCGGGGCTGCCGACGACGCCGGGGATCCCGACCGCCGGGTTCTCGTAAGCGGCCTCCGCCACGCGCGGCTTCGGCTTCTTCTTCTTTCCGGCCGCCGCCGGCGCCACGAGCGCCCCGGCTACGAGCGCCGCAACGACGCCGGTGACGATGAGCTTCTTCATGTGGGGCCCCCTGTCGCGATGTGCGTCTGCCACCAAGGACTTCTCCGGGCCGCCCCCCGTTTCCTCCCGGCCCCCGACGCGAAGGAGGCGGCCCGAAGGCCGCCTCCAGGGTTCCGGACGCCCTTACTCGTTGCGCAGGAACGACGGGATGTCGAGGTCCTCCTCGGCGTCGAAGACCAGGCGCTCCCGCTCGGTCTCGCCGAGGAAGGCGGGCTCGGAGTCGTCGACCGCCGGGATCGAGAAGATCTCCTCCTCCGGCTTGACGAGGTCCTCGGCCTCCCGCTGGCCCCAGCGGTCGAAGCCGGCGGCGATGACGGTGACGCGCACCTCGTCGCCCAGCGTGTCGTCCACGACCGCGCCGAAGATGATGTTCGCGTCGGCGTGTGCGGCCTGGGAGATGATCCCCGCCGCCTCGTTGACCTCGAACAGCCCCAGGTCGGACCCACCGGCGATGTTCAGCAGGACGCCGCGGGCGCCGTCGATGGACGCCTCGAGCAGCGGCGACGAGATGGCCAGCCGCGCGGCCTCGGCGGCGCGGTTCTCCCCGCGGGCCTGGCCGATCCCCATGAGGGACGACCCGGCGTCGGTCATGACGGCCTTCACGTCTGCGAAGTCGAGGTTGATGAGCCCGGGCGTCGTGATGAGGTCGGTGATGCCCTGCACTCCCTGGAGGAGCACCTCGTCGGCCATGCGGAACGCCTCGAGGACCGACGTGGTCGCGTCGCCGACGTCGAGCAGGCGGTCGTTGGGGATCACGATGAGCGTGTCGACCTTGTCCTTCAGGTTGGCGATGCCGTGCTCGGCCTTGGTCGCGCGCTGGCGGCCCTCGAACCCGAACGGACGCGTGACGACCCCGATCGTGAGGGCCCCGAGCGACTTGGCGATCTCGGCGACGATCGGCGCGCCGCCGGTGCCGGTCCCGCCGCCCTTCCCGGCGGTTATGAACACCATGTCGGCGCCCTTCAGGACCTCCTCGATCTCCTCGCGGTGCTCCTCGGCGGCCTGCCTGCCGACCTCGGGGTCGGCGCCGGCGCCGAGCCCGCGCGTGAGCTCGCGTCCGATGTCGAGCTTCACGTCGGCGTCGGACATCAGCAGCGCCTGGGCGTCGGTGTTGACCGCTACGAACTCGACCCCCTTCAGCCC
>DATADL010000367.1:0-14262 GCA_036258555.1 Actinomycetota bacterium
GACACCGCGGGGATGACCGAGCTCGGCACGATCATGATGTTCGAGTGCGACCACCAACCCGGCGGGACGCACATCATCGAGCCGCACTACGTGGAAGAGGTCGTCGACCCCGAGAGCGGGGAGCCCGTCCCGTACGGCGAGCAGGGCGAGAGGGTCGTGACGTCGTTCGGCCGCGGGTTCATCCCCGTGATCCGCTATCGCACACGGGACCTCGTCGTGAAGGTCCCGGCCGACCGCTGCACGTGCGGACGGACCCTCGACCTCTACGAAGGCGGCATCGTCGGTCGCGTCGACGACATGAAGCTGGTGCGCGGTACGAACATCTACCCGCGCGCGATAGAGGCGATCGTGCGCGAGCACGAGGCGATCGACGAGTTCCAGATCCACCTCTACACGGCCGAGGGCATCCGCGACGAGATCGAGGTCCTGGTCGAGGTACCGGGGGGCGACTCCGACACTCTCGTCCGCGAGCTCGCCACCGCGCTGTCGGAGGCGCACGAGGGCCTGCGGTTCGGCGTGCGCAGCGTCGAGCTCGGCTCCCTCCCGCGCTTCGAGCTCAAGGCGAAGAGGTTGGTCGACGAACGGGTCCTGGTCGGGAGCGAAGGGGAAAGGAAGAGGATGTGACGACCGCAGAGCTGTCCCCCGCGCAACGAGAGCTCGTCGACTGCTACCACCGTCTCGTGACGGTGCTGGCGGAGCAGCGCGACGACCTCGCGCCCTTCGAGGAGCGCAACGCCGCGAAGGCGACGGCCGCGCTGTGGCAGGTCGTCAACGGGCTCGACCTGGATCCCGGCCACCTCTACCACGTGGGTGTCTGATTCGGAGGTTCCTCGCCGCGCCCTCGGTCGCCCTGCTCCTCGTCGCCGGATGCGCGGGTGAGCGCACGGCTCCCGACCTGCGCACACCCTCTGCAAGGGGGCCTACGGGGGGTGACGACGCGGCGACCCGACGGCCCGAAGCGGGTCCCGGCAGGCTGACGGCACGGCCGCGCAGAGACGTCCCGGAGAGTGCCCGCACGGGCCTGTTCGAGCTGCCGGTCGGCGACGGGCGCCGGCCTCTGCTGTTCGTCCCGGAGACGTACGACCGGCGGGAGCCCGCTCCGTTCGTGCTCACGCTCCACGGCGCGAACGCGGGAGCGCCGAAGGGCATGAAGCGGCTGCTGCCCTACGCGGAGGAGAACGGCCTGATCCTGCTCGCGGTCGCGTCGCGGGAGCGCACGTGGGACGTGATCTACGGAGGGTTCGGCGAGGACGTCGCGCACGTCGACGCCGCGCTCGCCCACGTGTTCGAACGCTATGCCGTCGACCGCCGCCGCCTCGCGGTCCAGGGCTTCTCGGACGGCGCGTCGTACGCACTGTCGCTCGGCATCACGAACGGCGACCTGTTCAGCCACGTCATCGCGTTCTCGGCCGGTTTCATGTCGCCGGGCGAGGCGCACGGCTCGCCGCGCGTCTACACGTCGCACGGAACGACCGATCCGATCCTGCCGATCGGCTCGACCAGCCGGAAATACGTCCCGCGGCTCGAGCGGGCGGGCTACGACGTGACGTACACCGAGTTCGAGGGCGGTCACCGGACGCCGCGATACGTGGCGACGGAGGCCGTGGAGTGGTTCCTGGGCGAGAGGAGCGATTGATGGACCTGCAGACGGTCGACCATCTGCTGACGACCACCCGCACCGTGCGCCGCCGGCTCGACCTCGACCGGCCCGTCGAGCGCGACGTCCTGCTCGAGTGCCTGCGGCTGGCCGTCCAGGCGCCGACCGGCTCGAACCTCCAGAGCTGGCGCTGGGTGATCGTGACCGACGAGGAGATGCGGGCGCGCGTCGGGGACGTCTACAAGCGCGCCATCGGTCCGTACAACGCGTTCTGGGACCAGTCGATCGATCCGGCGAACAAGAGCCTCCGGAAGGTCGTCGACTCGTCGATCTTCCTCGAGAACGTCCTGCCGCGCGTCCCCGTGCACGTGATCCCGTGCGCGCTGGGCACGCCCGTGCAGGCCGAGACGTTCTTCGAGGGCCTCGGCTACACCGGCGACTCGGCGCGCAACATGGTGGCCTCCGGCTTCTACGGGTCGATCTGGCCGGCGGTGTGGAGCTTCATGCTCGCCCTTCGCAGTCGCGGTCTCGGCAGCGCCCTGACGACGATGCACCTGGCGCTGGAGCGCGAGATGGGCGAGCTCCTCGGGATCCCGGACACGGTCACGCAGATCGGGTTGATTCCCGTCGCTTACTACACGGGCGAGGACTTCAAGGCGGCGAAGCGCCGCCCGCCGGAGGAGCTCACGTACTGGAACGGCTGGAAGGGCAAGGGGGCACGAGAGGAGTAAAGAGAGGCGTTGAATCCGGACCGCGGGGACGGAGGAAGCAGCGCGATGAACGCCGAATCCATACCCATGGCTGTTCGAGCCGTCCTGGGGGTCGCCTTACTAGCGTCGGTGCTGTGCCCCACGGATGCGGTGTCTGCGGGGCAGCCGGTGCTCGGCGCTCACAACACCATCACGGCGGCAAGAGACGGCGCCGTCGACGTCGTCCTTCCGCGAGACGTCACTCTGCGCCTCGAGGAGAAGGCCCGAGCCGAGACCGGCCCTGCGCCGTGGATCACCTTCAACGGAGGCGGGCGGGCGGTCGGCATCGTCCTCATACCTCGGGGATCCAACGACGCGCTCTCCTACGGTCTCGTTGCGACCCAGTTCCGCTCCTGCCGGCGTAACTGCGCCGAACGCCCGGTAAACGCGCTGATGATCAACGGCGCGTTCTTTCGTGGCCGCGAGACCCTGAACGCAGGCGAGTATCGCCTCTACGTCTTTACGGACTCGAAGGACGTTGCGATCAGTCTCGACCTTCCTCAGCTCAGGGGCACCACCGACGTCCACGTCGGTGGACCGGGCTTCGCCGACATACAGACGCCGGCAGTCGGTGTGGATCACCGGCAGGAGGTTACCGGGTACAGCGCGAACGCGACCTACGAGATGGAGGCGAATGCCGGCATCTTCATGTCCGTAAACGTCATGCGCGACGAGAACTACAGAGATGCGTCGTTCGACGAATGCCTGTCACCTGACCACGTCGTACCGGACGACCTCGAGAGGACTTACTGTTTCCCGACCGGGGGGATGGCATTCGTGCGTCCCCTCGACCCCACCAAGATCCACCCGAAACGAGGGGGCTTCGTTCTCACCACGTTCGTCGGCCTACACGAGTGGGAGGACGACGTGTTCAACGGTGATTCGAGCCTTCATCACTACAGTTTCCGCGTCGTCTCTCCGGGATCGATAGGAGAGCTGTGGAGTGAGGGCGTTCTCCTTAGCCTCTAGGGGGCAGGTCTCAACGGGTCACATTCAGTGATCAGCTTGGGCTCACTGATGTCCGTTGCTGGAAGTGCTCGGTCGGCGCCCAATCCCACGGCGAGTGTCGTCCAGACGCCCGGCAGGCAGGGAGAATACAGATCCACGCTCGCAGAGGGCCTGTTCGTCCGGGTCACGCCGTCACAGTGAACCGGGACGCCGTCCAGCAGGAGACACCCCACGACCGAGATCGAGAAATGCTCGTTGGTGCACGCGTAGGTTGCCGAACCAGCTACCTGGTGTCCGAAAGGAGGCGGTGGCGTAAGCGTGGCCGTCGCCCGGCAAGGGTCCAAGACCTGAGCCGAAATCGAGCCCGGCGAGACCGCAGCCGCCCCGGCGAACAGCACAACCAACAAGAAGCGAGCATGACGCGTCCTCATCGTGTTCTCCTTTACGCAGCCGATTGCCTTGTCGTCGTCCAGGTCGGGCTGGTCAGTCCACCTCTCGTGTCTGATAGCGACGCAGTTCTCTTCGCCTCATGCGATCTCGGAACATGAACGTCCCAACGAGCGCAATCAATATCGGGAGACCCGCGAGCGAGAGCCTGTAGCCGAGACTCCTGTCGCTGTCCAAGGAAAAAGCGAACCACATTGCCGCGACCACGATGACCGGAACCATTCGTCTGAGCGGGAACCATGTAGAACGAATCCGTGCTCGGGCCCATGCACTGAACGTGTCGGGAAGCGACCCCCCCAGCCAGAAGTAGATCTTGTCCGAGGTCCTAGGTTCGGGATCACCGATCCCGCTTGCATCGCTCATAGACACTTGAACGGCGGAAAGGTGCCCATGGGAGTGGGACAGCACTCGTCTGACTGCCAGTCGCAGCAGTACCGCTCCGCAAAGCTGTTGCAAACGATCTCGCACCCAAGGGCACAACCGATGCTGCAGAGCCAATGCGGGCACACACTGCAGGCCAGGCAACCGGGGCAGTCCGGAGGCGGGGCGCTGCAAACATTTCGATATCCCTTGCAGTGCACACACGCGCCGGGGTTAGCACAGCCTGTAGGGCAAGGCCCAGGAGGATGGGGGTGGCAGTCGAGCTCACAAGGAACTGTCGCCGAGCCGAGGTCGAATATCACCTCTCTGGAGGCGAGGCCACCTCGTTCATCGACGTAGCGAAAGCGCAGGACCGATCGCGTACCGGGCAGCCCGTGGATGACTTCTTTCGAATAGACGTCGGGCATGGTGTCTTCACAGGGCCGAGGCTCGCGTTTGTGATCCCACCAACGAGCCTCGACGAAGGCGGTCGCCTTGTCGCCACCGTCCCTGGCAAAAGCAAGTGAAACCGTATGCGCTCCCTCGCTCGCGTATCCGACGACCCCGTCGGCACCCTTGGGGTCACCCGCTCGCTCATATCCGGAACTCATCAGCTCGCGGACGAGTGCTTGGACCTCAGGGAGCCCAGACGCGCGGCGCTCGCGTCTGAGCGCCTCGTCAAGTCCAACGGGAACGACCGACCGTGGCTGGTCGATGACGGGACGCTTCCCGGAACGAAGGTGGCGCAGTGGGTGCGCCCACGCCCTCGTAGACAATGCGCCGACAACTGAACCTCCGAGGAGGCCCATAGCCCCTGCGGCGGCTCGCGTGAGAAAGCTCCGGCGAGAAAGCGTCGCGGCCGTCATCTCGCAAACCCCGCGGCCATCACTCTATGAGTCGCCGCCTCGGCCAACATCGTCAACACAGTCGGCTCGGCGACGCCGCTGTACAACGCCCTGGCACCGGGGCCAACCAGAACGACCCAAGGCGTCGCTTGCACATCGAGCCGCTCTTCGACGGGCTTCCGGCTACCAAGCACGGTCACGCCCTCCAGCTCGTTTTCCTCGACCAGGGCGCGGTTGGTCGAAGTGGCCCCACGGGACAAGAGGACGAGATTGACCGCATCGGCCTCGCTCCCGTGACGCATCGCCCGAAGCACGGGGTAGACCGACTTGCACGGCTGGCAATGGGGAGACGTGAACACCAGAAGCGTGGGCTTGTCGAGGAAATCATCGAGCGACCGACGGCGACCGTCGACATCCTTGAGCGAGAACGGAGGAACGATCTCCACGTCGTTCTGGCCGACGAAGCGCTCGTACGCACCCGTCCAGAAACAATCCATGAGGTATCTAAACGTCGATGAGGCTCGGCCCGCCAAAGCCATCCCGCCGCTCCCCGGATCAGGACCTTCGCCCGCCTCCAATACAAGCTCTAACACGGATCGAACGGCCTCGTCAACTGCTCGTCAGTACCTTAGTTAGTCCCGTCGGGGTAGCCGCACAGCGCAATCCGACACGGACGATCTCCGAGCGAATGAGAAAGGGGCCGGCCCCGAAGGACCGGCCCCCACTCGAACGAAGGAGCGTCTCTACACCTTGCCGATCGCAGGGATCGTGATGAACGACGCGGGGTCCTCCATCTCGTAGTAGCCCTGGAGCGGCGCGTAGCCGCGCGACGTGGTCGTCATCCTCAGCCCGGTGATCTTCTTCTTGTTCAGCGAGTCCGGCACGTCGATCTCGAACGCGATCTCCGAGGCGCCCAGGCCGGGCGTGACCATGTAGTCCACGGTCGCGGCGCCGACCTCGACGGTCTTGCCGCCGAGCGTCGCCTCGATCAAGACGTCGACGGTCGCAGGACCGGCGGACGGGCCGACCCACGAGACGGCGTAGAGGTTGCCGGTGACCGGCTTCGCCGCGTCGAGCGTCAGCGGGAGGCCGTCGTACGCGGCCCACACCTGGCTCACGACCGGCTGCCCCGCGGCCTGCGAGACGCCGTTGACCGCGCCGTTCTCGAGACCGCCGCAGGTGCCGTCGCCCGGCTCGTCCTTCACGCTGAGGCCGAGGACCTCGGCGGTGCAGTCCGGACCGCGGAGGAAGAAGTTCACCGCGATCGGACCCTTCTTCGCCTGTGCCGGAGCGACCAGAAGCGCCCCGCCTACGAGCCCGGCGACCAGGCTCGAAACGATTGCCTTACGCATGTTCGTCCCCATCCCTTTCGTCGTTCGCCTGTCGCGCCGGCTCAGTCGCCGGCGCCCTTCCACTTCAAGATGTCGAAGCCCTTCTGGAGGTCCACGGAGTAGACGATCTCGTCGGTCACCCAGTAGGCGGCCGCCGAGTTGCCGGCGTGCGGCAGGAAGTAGCCGTCGTCGGTGATGTGACCCTTGCCGTCCACGCCGAGGAAGTGCGTGCCGTGGTTGAACATCGTGACGGCGACCGTCCCGCCGTTGCGGAAGTCGGGGTGCGCCTCGAACCAGTGCGTCGAGCACCCGAACGTCGTGCCGCTCGGGGGGTGGCCGTCCGCATACGTGCCCGACGGCGGCCGGTACGTCTCGATCCTCGTGATCGTCTTGGTCTTCTTCCACTTCGACGCGTCCCAGGTCGTGAAGCCGCCGCTCGTCTCGTTGCACGCGGCGTCGGCGCCCGGGTACCAGGTCTCGCCGGTCGACAGCGCGAACCGGTCGCGGCCCTCCTGCGGCCACTTGCTCGAGTGGATGAACTCGCCCATCGGCTCGGCGAGCGCGAGCAGCTTGGGCTTGGCCGGGTTCGTGGTGTCGAGCAGCATCATCGGGTCGCTCGACGTGAGGACGCGGCCCGGTGCGATCTCGTTCACGTCGTGGGCGTTGCCGGTCGGCATGCCCTCGCCCCACTTGTTCGGGAGCAGCTTCGGGTTGGCCGGGTCGCGCAGGTCGATGATGTTGCCGTCGGACCCGTACAGCCACTTGCACTTCTGGAGGCAGCTCATCGTGTGCTGACCGGCCCCCGCGAGCGTCGCGATCTCGACGGGGTTCGACTTGTCCTCGACGTCCCAGACGTGGAGCGTCGGGAGCGGGAGCTCCTCGGAGAAGATCATGATCTTGTTCGTCCCGTCGACGTCCTCGTTCTCGAACGCGAAGCCGAACGGGACCGTCCTGACGAGCTCGGGCGCGAGCGGGTCCTTGATGTCGTAGATGGAGAAGTTCCGCCACGAGGTGACGTACATGTACTTGCCGACGATCTTGGCGCCCGAGGCGGTGCCGACGTCGAACGGCACGTAGTCGACCCACTCGACGTTGTCGGAGCTCAGGCCTCCGAGGGACGGCCCGGCGCCCGCAGGCGCGAGCCCTGCGAACAGCGAGGTCGCGGCCGTCAGAGCGGCCACCACCAGTGCGGATCTCCTTCTCACGTCGGCTCCTCGATCGTCTGTCTGCGGTCGACGAGGGGAGGTTCGCCGCCGGGCGGGAGGTTCCTCCGCAGCCGTGCGGCCAGATGCGGCGCTACATGAAGGGCAGCGCCCGGGGGCGCAGCCCGCACACCTTCGCCGTCGCGAGGCCGTCGCCGTCACGCCGGCCGACGCGCGCGCCGGACGACGCGAGCCTGGGCAGCTTGGCCTCGTCGTGCTCGCGGACGTTGAGCAGCCTGGCGCTCGGGTCCGGCATCCGGAACCGCAGGAAGCTCGGCCGCTCGCAGTTGTGGAGGATCGTGATCTCGGACGCCGACCCCGACGGAAGCGAGTCGCCCTTCGTGTAGGAGACGCCGCCGGCGACCGTGAGGCGCAGCGAGCCGCCCTTGGGGACGACGAGGTCGGTCGGGAGCAGGCGGATCGTGACCCGCACCGGCTCGTTCGTCGCGATCTCCTTGCCGGCCTCCTGCTGGAACCAGCCGTTCGGCATGGGGTCGATGTGCTGGAGCGAGCGGACGCCGTAGGTGGCGTGGTACTCGGAGTAGCTCCCGTCGTGCTGCAGCGGCTCGCCGTCGGGCCCTATCACCTCGAGCTCGGCGCCCACGTGGCCGTCCGGGCGACTCGACATCAACCAGACGTCGAGCATCGGCTGCCCCGTCACGTGGAGGGGCTTGCGCAGCTTCGGCGTCTCGAAGACGACGGACTCGCCGTCCTCGGGCGGGCCCGGGGCGAGCTGCTCGGTGAAGAGGGTCTCGCCCTTCGGGTTCGTCGCACCGAGGGTGCCGTCGGCGCCGAGCGCGAGCTGGCCGAGCGGGCCGCCGGTCGTCGGGTACTCCCGGACCGTCCACCACTCTCCAGTGCTCGCCTGGACCTGCACGTCGGGCCACCGCTCGACGCCCGTGTCGAGGCCCTTGAGATAGCGGTCGAACCACGCCGTGACCATGTCGTACCAGTCGGCCCGGCCCCACGAGGGCTCGACCGCCGGGTGCGACGAGGGGAACGCATGGTTCCAGACGCCGAAGAGACCCTTGTGGGGCGTCCTGGCAGAGAGCCGGTCGAAGAACCCGGCGAGGGTGATGTCCTGGACGTTGAAGTCGCGCAGGCCGTGGACCATCAGCGTGGCGGCCTTCACCTTGTGGGCACGCGGCCGGTACTCGCGGTCCTGCCAGTACTGGGTGAAGTCCCCCGACTGGTTCGCGGACTCGCCCATGACCTCGGCCTGGCACTCGAGCTTCTCGGGATAGTGCTGCGGCGCAGGCCTCTGACCGGGCGTGAGGCTCACCTGCGCGAGGTAGCCGCCGTTGCCGATGGCGGGCTGGCCGAACCAGGGGACGCCGTCCATGTAGTTCCAGTCGTACTGGCCGCCGACCGACGCCGTCGGGACGATCGCCTTCAGGTACCTGACCTTCTCGGGGTCGCCGAACCCGGCGGTCGAGATCTGCGTCTCGGCGTCGTAGGACGCGCCGTACATCCCGACCCTGCCGTTCGACCAGGGGGCGTCCTTGCCGAGGTACGCGACGACGTTGGCGCCGTCCTGGAACTGGTTCGTCGCGGTCTGCTCGAGGCAACCGCCGGACTCGCCGGTGCCGCGCACGTGGTGCTGCGCGACCGCGTAGCCGCGTGCGTTGAAGTACTGGATGAAGTTCGGTGTCGTCGCGTTGCCCCCGTACGCCTCGGCCCCCTCGCTCAGGTACGGCGACATGATCAGGATCGTCGGGACCCTCTTCGGCGGCACGTTCCCGTTCAGCTCCTCGGGGAGCCACGACTCGACGAACAGCTGGGTACCGTCGTGGCCCTCGACGAAGTGCTGCTGAGTCTCGGGGTCCTCGCTCGGCGGCTTCGATCCGTACAGGGCCTCCGACTTCGGCTTCGGCGACCAGGCCTTGCCCTTGTCGGGGGCGCCGGCTGCGAGCGCGGACGACGGATAGAGCAGGCCGGCGACGAGCGCGGCCGCGACGAAGACACGATGTGTGCGCATGGGGTTTGGTTCGGCCCTCGTCCGCCCACTCCTGCAAGTAGCCTCTGCCGGTGGATTTCGCGCACGGCGACCGGTCGCAGAAGCTGCAGGACGAGCTGCTCTCGTTCATGGACGAGCACGTCTATCCGGCCGAGCCCGTCTACTACGAGCAGGTCTTCTCCCAGGAGGACCCACACGTGTCGCCGCCCGTCATGGAGGAGCTCAAGGCCGAGGCGCGCAGACGGGGGCTGTGGAACCTCTTCCTCGAGCTCGACAACGTCGACTACGCCCCACTCGCCGAGATCATGGGCCGGAGCCCGATCGCGCCGGAGGCCACGAACTGCGCGGCCCCCGACACCGGCAACATGGAGATCCTCGCGGAGTTCGGGACCGAGGAGCAGAAGGAGCGGTGGCTGCAGCCGCTGCTCGAGGGCACGATCCGCTCCTGCTTCGGGATGACGGAGCCGGGAGTCGCCGGCTCCGACCCGACGAACCTGTCGTCGACCATCGTGCGCGACGGCGACGACTACGTGATCGAGGGCCGCAAGTGGTGGACCTCGGGGGCGGCGGACCCCCGCTGCAAGGTCTGCCTGTTCCTCGGGCTCAGCAACCCGGACGGCGACAAGTACCTGCAGCACAGCCTCGTGCTCGTCCCCATGGACGCTCCCGGCGTGCGCGTGGTCCGGACGCTGCCGGTGTTCGGATACGACGCCGGACACGGCCACTGCGAGATCGCGTTCGAGGGCGTCAGGGTCCCGCGCTCGAACCTCCTCGGCGAGGAGGGGGGCGGCTTCCTGATCGGCCAGGCGCGCCTGGGACCGGGACGCATCCACCACTGCATGCGCGCGATCGGGATGGCCGAGCGCGCTCTGGAGCTCATGTGCAAGCGGGCCCACTCCCGCGTCGCGTTCGGGATCCCGCTGAGCAAGCAGGGAGTGATCCGCGACTGGATCGCCGAGGCGCGGATCCGGATCGAGCAGGCGCGGCTGCTGACGCTCAAGGCGGCCTGGATGATGGACACGGCGGGCAAGGACAAGGCGCGAACGGAGATCTCCGCGATCAAGGTCGCGGCGGCCGAGACGGCGACGTGGGTGATCGACCGGGCGATCCAGGTGCACGGGGGCGCGGGCGTCTCGGACGACTTCCCGCTCGCCGCGATGTACGCGCACGCGCGGACGCTGCACATAGTCGACGGCGCCGACGAGGTCCACAAGATGGTGCTGGCGCGCCACGAGCTGCACCGCTGGAAGCCCTAGGCCGCGATCTCTCCTCAGACGGGGGGGCCGTCCGGAGCCGGCTCCGCTGCGCCCGCCCTGCCCGTCGTCGCCACCACCACGCCCGCGAGGATCAGCGCGGCCCCCGCCAGCTGGACGAGCGCCGGGCTCTCCCCCAGCGTCACGGCCGCGAGCACCATCGCTCCGACCGGTTGCAGCAACAGCACGATCGACGTGACCGCAGCCGGGAGCCGCGGGAGCGACCGCGAGATGAGCAGCCAGCCGGCGACCTGGGCGCTCAGCGCGAGCGCGAGCAGCCACCCGTGCTCGGGCCAGCGCGGCGTCCACTGCATGTCGCCCGCGAACGGCGCGTAGACGGCGGCCGCGACCGTGGCCACGAGCGTCGCGTGGAACAGCGGGCCGCCGATGCGCCTGAGGTCGCGCGAGCCTTCCCTCAAGACGAGGATGAACGCGGCGTACGCCACGGACGTCAGCGCCCCGAACAGCACGCCCAGCGCGGGATCGTCGCCGTACGCGTCGTCGCCGACGACGCCCGAGATGAGGACCACGCCGGTGAGCACGACGGGGATCGCCCAGAAGAGCTCGCGGCGCGGGCGTTCGCCGAGCAGCGCCCACGCGGCGAAGCCGACGATGACGACCTGGAGGTTGCCGAGGACGGTCGCGAGGCCGGCGCCGACGGCGTCGATCGCGTGGTGCCAGAAGACGAGGTCGATCGCGAAGAACACGCCGGCGATCCACGCCAGGTTGCGGGCGCGCTGCGGGAGCGGGCCGAAGCGCCTGGTCTCGAGATACGTCACGAGGCCCAGCAACGGGAGCGCGTAGAGGCAGCGATAGAACGCGACCGTGACCGAAGACGAGGACGCGAGCCGGACGAGGACGCCGGACGACGCGATGCAGAGCGCGCCGAGGGCCGCCGTCACGACCGGGCGCTCCCCCACCGCGAGCGCGACTGCAGTCGATCGCTCGCGGAGCTCCATGCCGAGACCCTAAGGGCGCGCGACGAAGGTCGAGACCCGGACCGAGCACGTGACCGTCGCCGGGTCGGGCAGGGACGTCACGGGGGCCGGCGCGTGGCGCGCGCTCGGCCCCATCCCGACCAGGTCGGACACGTCGTCGTGCGACAGACGCATGTCGTGCTCGACCAGCTCCGTCGCGGCCTCTACGAAGGAGGCGCGGAGCGCGTCCTCGATACGGCGCTCCTTGTCGTCGTCCACGCGGACGAGGTCCAACGGCTCGACGAGCTCGCGCAGGTGGGCCTCGGTGGGGGCCGCGACGACGAAGACGCCGCCCGGTGCGAGGATCCGGATCGTCTCGTCCGCGTTACGCGGCGCGAACACGTCGAGCACGACCGCCGCCGCGCCCGTGCGCACGGGTAGCGTCGACCACACGTCGCATCCGACCGCGGCGGCGCGGGGATGACACCGCGCCGCCCGTCGCAGCGCCGCGGGTGAGGAGTCGAGCGCGATCCCGGTGCGCTCCGCGAGCGCGTCGAGCACCCGCGCGAGGTAGTGCCCGGTCCCGGCTCCCAGGTCGACGACACATCCGGCCGCCGCGGACGAGGTCGCCGCGGCGACGACGGCTCGTTCGAGCGGCTCGAAGTGCCCGGCCCCCAGGAAACGCGCTCTCGCAGCGACCATGTCCGCGCTGTCACCCGTCGGGGGTCGCCGGCCCCCGACCATGCTCACGTAGCCGTGCCGCGCCACGTCGAAGCTGTGTCCGGTGCGGCACACGACGGCGCCGTCCGTCAGGGCCGTCGCCGTGCCGCAGACGGTGCACGCGAGGTCGCCGATCACGTCGCTCAGCACGCGGCCATTGTCGGTCCGTTTGCTCTGGCGTCGGCCTCGCTGCGCCGCGACTCCTCGTCAGGAGCGCCCGTACACGTCCTCGTAACGCTCGATGTCGTCCTCGTCGAACTCGCCGAACGAGATCTCGAGGATCCGGCCGGTCCCACCGACCGAGCCGACCCTGTGACGGGAGCCGCGCGCGATCACGAACTCGTCCCCGGGGTGGGCGACGTGCTTCGTCCCGTCGATCTCGACCTGCAGACCTTCGTCCAGCACGACCCACAGCTCGTCCCGGTGACGGTGCGACTGGAGGCTGAGCAGCTGCCCGTCCGCGATCGTGAGGATCTTGACCGTGCACTGTGCGTTGTGCGCGAACTGCCTGAACCCGCCCCACGGGCGCTCGTCCTGCTTGATGCCGCCGAGGATCTCGTCGCGTACGGACGCCACTGCCGTCACCTCCTTCCGGCCCGCCACCCTAAGGGAATGGAGACCGGTCCCGGGCGGTTCCACGCGGCATGGCAGAGCCGCGCGAGATCCTCGAACGCTCGGAGACGATCGCCGTCGTCGGGATCGCCCGGTCGTTGGACAAGCCGAGCGGAGGCGTCCCCGCGGGACTCCAGGAGCGCGGCTTCCGGATCGTCCCCGTCAACCCAAAAGCCGACGAGATCCTGGGCGAGCGCGCCTACGCGACGCTCGCCGACGTCCCGGACCCAGTCGACGTCGTGGAGGTCTTCCGCCCGGCGGACGAGGCGCCCGAGATCGCGAGACAGGCGGTGGCGGCCGGCGCCAAGGCGCTGTGGCTGCAGCTCGGGATCGTCTCCGACGAGGCGCGCCGGATCGCCGAGGAGGCCGGGCTCGACTTCGTGCAGGACCGCTGCATGGCGGTCGAGAGCCGCCGCTACGACATCCGCAAGGGCTAGCCGCCCCCCGGGGGCGCCGCCTCGCCCGCGCGCACCTGGTCCCACGTAGGGCGCGGCACGGCGAACACGTCGCCGGAGGCGTCCGTGTAGAGCGCTCCCCCGAGGCGTCCGACCGGGCGCAGCCGGCGCGGGTCGACGCGGTCGTCGACGAAAAGGTCCTCGTCGACGTGTGCCAGCAGCACGGCGCCGAAGACCATGTGGCCGTTGCCCTTCGAGACGATGTCGTCGACCCTGCACTCGAGCGCGACCCTCGCGCGCGCGACGCGCGGAGGCTTCACGCGGACGGACGGCGCGGGGTCGAGACCCGCCCACTCGAACTCGCTCTCGTCGGGTGGGAAGTCCGCCGACGTGAAGTTCATCTCGTCGACGAGCTCGCGCGTGACCGCGTTCACGACGAACTCGCCGTTCGCGCGGACGTTGCGCAGCGTGTCCTTCTCGCCGGTCGAGGTGAAGTGGACGATCCACGGGTTGCTCGAGATCACGTTGAAGTAGCTGTGCGGCGCGACGTTGAGGATGCCGGCGGGCGAGACCGACGAGACCCATGCGATCGGGCGTGGGACGACGAGCGACGTGATCAGGAAGTAGGGCGCACGGCCCTGTAGCCGCGCAGGATCGATCTCCCTAAGACGCATCGCGCAAGATCTCGGCGAGCCAGTCGCGGACCTTCTCGAGCTCGGGGGCGGTGAGCTGGTGTCCGCCGGGCGCCAGCTCGAGCTCGACGTCCGCTCCTCCGGCCCGAAGGATCGCCGCCAGCTCCTCGGTCTGGTCGCGCGGGATCATCGGGTCGTCGGTCCCCCCCGTGATCAGAACGTGCGTCCCGGTAAGGTCCGGCGGCGTCTCCGGGCGGAAGGGCACCATCGCGTGGAGCAGCGCCGCGGGGGGGGGGG
>DATADL010000368.1:0-2540 GCA_036258555.1 Actinomycetota bacterium
CGCTGGAGCTCGTCGGCGAGCGCGTGGAGGAGCCCTTCGAGCCGGTGGACCTCGCCGTCGGGGACATCGACGGTGTGCGTCGCGGTCGTCCCGATCAGCCAGCTCGCGTTCGCGCGGCCGCCGGAGCCTGGATGCAGCAGCTCTTCACCGAAGCGCACGGCGGCGCCGTGGAGGCCCTCGGCACTGAGGATCTGGTGGACGCGACCGCGCCCGATGACGGCGAGCGTCTGCGCGCGGATCTCGACGGCCTCGCCGTCGATCTCGTGCGTGCCGCTGCCGCAGCGCGACCAGATGAGCTCGTGGTAGGCGTGGCGGTGCGGCGGGCGCGGACCGCGATCGGTGGCGGCCCCGAGGTCCTCGCCCTCGACGAACAGGACCTCGAGCGAGCTCCCCGTGGTGGGGAGCTCGTCGAAGGCCAGGTCGTCGGTTCTCGTGCGCGCCGCCATCGCCCGGAACCTACTCGGGCGAGGCGGACGGCGGTCTAGCCGAGCTGGTTGAGGCCGTACACGCGGCCGTCGGGCGCGCGGAAGTGGCGGTAGGCGTAGGGCTGGTCGCCCATCTCGGCGCGCTGGATGTCGCCGAGGATCTCCGCGCCTGCGGCCTCGAGCTCGGACGACGCCGCCTCGATGTCGTCGACGCGGAAGCCGAACGCGATCCCGCCGTCGTTGTAGCCGTAGGGCGGGACCATCTCGCTGCCCTTCTCGTAGAACTCGAGGATCGAGCCGTCGGGCGTGGCGAAGACCACGACGCCGGGGAGCTCCATCATCGGGGTGAGCCCGACCGCGCCGGTGAAGAGCTCGCGCATGGCGGCGAAGCGATCCTTCTCCATGACGGACGCGTGCCAGGTGATGCCGTTGACTTGCATGGTTCGTGCTCCTTCTTGGGGATCAGGACCGGGCGGCCAGGAGGTCGTCGAGGTCCAGGGGCTTGTCGAGGTAGGTCATGTCGCCGGGCTCGGGCCACTCGGCCGAGGGGCGGTCCCAAGCGAGCTCGAGGTCGTTGCCGTCGGGGTCCGACAGGTAGACGGCCTGATGCGTCCCGTGGTCGGTCACCTGACGGAGGGGAACGCCGGCGTCGACAAGGCGGCCGACGACGTCCGCCAGGCGCGACCGGGTCGAGAAGTTCAGCGCGACGTGGTGCAGGCCCGTGCGCCCGCGCTCCTGCGGCGCACCGTCCTTCGACAGCCACGTGTTGAAGCCGAGGTGGTGGTGGTAGCCGCCCGCGCTGATGAACAGCACGTCGCCCGCGCCACCCCAGCCGGGGACGTCGCGCGCTTCGAAGACGACGTCGAAGCCCATGATCCCGACGTAGAAGTCGCGGACGCGATCGATGTCCGCGGTGCGGAGGTGGACGTGGCCGATGCGCAGCTCGGGATCGATCGGCGGCTCGCCGGCGACGATCGGCTCGAGCGGGCCCTGCGGGCGCGCGGCGCTCATCGGACGGCCTCCGCGGCGGTGAAGGCGACCGCCGTGCCGTACGGGTCGGCGGTCAGGACGCCCCTCTCGAGGTCGCGGAACGCGACGCCGGCCGCAGTCAGCCGCGCCCGGAGCCCCTCGACGTCGCCCGCGCTAGGCAGCGCGACGTTCCAGCGGCGGAGGCCCGCGGTGTGCGGCGCGGGCGCGGTCGCGCCCTGGCCGTTCCACACGTTGACCGCGACGTGGTGGTGGTAGTCGCCGACCCGCAGGAACGCCGCGACGCCGAAGTCGGCCTTGAGCTCGAAGCCGAGCACGTCGCGGTAGAACGCGACCGCCTCGGCCACATCGCCGACGTGCAGGTGCACGTGGCCCATGCGCAGGCCGGGCGCGACGCGCTCGGCTACCGGCTCGCGGTGGATGGTGCTCATGAGCGACGGGAAGTCGAGCGGGCGCGGCGCGCCAGCGGTCTTGTCCTCGTCGGAGGGCCAGTCCTCACGGGCGCGGTCCCACGCCAGCTCGATGCCGTTGCCGTCCGGGTCGGGGAGGTAGATGGCCTCGTGGTAGCCGTGGTCCGACGCACCCTCGATCGGCGTGCGGTGGGCGGCGAGGCGAGCACCGGCGCGGGCGAGCTCCTCGCGGGTCGGGAAGAGGAGCGCGAAGTGGTAGAGGCCTGCGGTCCCGCGTCCGGCCGGTCTGGCCCGCGGATCCTCGTGCAGCACGACGAGCGTCTCGTGACCGTCGCCCAGGGCGGCGGTGTCCTCGTCGCGGTGGTGCAGGTGCAGCCCGAGCGACTGCTGATACCAGGCGATGGAACGACGCAGGTCGCTGACCGTAAGGTCGACGGCGCCGAGACGGAGGCCGCCGGTCAGCGAGTGCGGCGGGCGTGTCCCGCGGTGGAGGTCGATCAGGCTCATGGACAGAGCATCGGTGCTCGGCCCGTGAACCGGAATGGGCGACTTGGGGCGACCTATGGACGACTTGGACGCAGCGTCATCCGCGCGTTCGGCTGCTCGTCCCGGTCGCCCTCGATCGTCGTGATCTCCGCGACCTCGAAGCGCAGGGCGTCGGCGATCGTGCCGATGCCCAGGTCGCCGACTGGCGCACGCCCGGCGCCGAGGAGCACCG
>DATADL010000369.1:0-2919 GCA_036258555.1 Actinomycetota bacterium
ATCAAGCGCGAGCGAGACACCGTCGACCGCCGCCGCCACGTCGTCACCATCGCCGCCGCCGGCCAGCGCCGCCTGGCCCTGGCCGACCAGGCGTTTCGCGACGCCGAAGCCGCGTTCTTCTCCCCGCTGACCGCCGCCGAGCGGGAGCAGCTGCATTCGCTGCTCCTGCGGCTGCGTGACGCCGCCGGGCCGTCAGCGGACGCCTGCTGACGGCGAGGCCGGCGCTGGAGAGCCGGGCCCGGCCTGGTCGCCCCGGGCCTCGCCGCAGAACGACGAAGGCACCGCCGCCCACGGATGGGGCGACGGTGCCTGGGTGCTGCGGCGCGCCGGCGACCGACGCGCTTCGATGATGCGTCAGCGGGCGGATCCCTCGGCGTCCGGGCTGGACGGCAGGAGGAAGTAGACGGCGGCGCCCGCGAGGACGTGCATCGCCATCAGCGGCAGGACGGTCTTGGCCTCGGCCGCACCCTCGTAGCCCTCGCCGGCCCAGATGAGCACGTCGGGGACGAAGGAGGCCACGAGGGCGACCGGAACGATCTTGCGGAACGTCTCGACGGGGGTCGCCGAGCGTCCGGCCACGATCTTGAACGCGACGGCGGCGAGGACGACGCCGAGGACCGTCATGAAGACGACGCTGCCGGGCTGCAGCGGCGTGAACCGCTCGGGGACGTCGATCGCCGCAGTGGCGATCGCCCAGATGACGAGGTTGCCGATGGTGGCCGCGACCGCGGTGGTCGCGGCGCCCTTGAGCAGGCCGCGGCTCTTGCTCTTGATATCGGTGCGCGGCAGCGCGAGATCCTGCGTGCTCATGGTGCGTGGTTCCTTTCGGTAGGTCAAGCCGCCAACAGCGGCAAGGGGAGGTGGATCGTGTGGCCCGTGCTCGAGACCTTGGTCTCGAGGTAGCGGCGGTTCGCCTCGCCGGCGAAGACGCCGGTGCGGCGACGGCCGACGACGGTGATGCCGAGCGCCTCGAGCTGCGCGGCCTTGTCGGGGTCGTTGGAGAGCAGCGCCCCCTGGCAAGCGGTGAACTGCATGCCCTCAGCATCGGGGTACGAGGAGCCGGCCGGTAGAGACACCTTCGGCGAAGACATGGACTTCTTGGATGAATCGCGGCGTGCGTGATACCCCGCCGGACGATCGGACCTCGATCGCGGCGACCCTCGCGCCGTGGCCGGAGGCCGTCGACCCACGACCGTGCACGTCGGCGAGGACGACGCGCCGAGACGTCCTCAGGGCCGCCCAAGACGTCCATAGGTTCGTCCAGATCGCCCATTCCCGGCCGAGGCCCGCGCACCGATGCTCCGACCATGAGCTTGATCGACCACCCACACAAGACCCGCCCGGCTGTGGCGCCGCTCACCGGCCTGCGCCTCGGAGCCGTCGAGCTGACCGTTCGCGACGTCACCCGCTCGGTCGCCTGGTATCAGCGGGCGCTCGGTCTGCAGCTCCACAGCCGCGGAGAGTCATCGGCGGTTCTCGGCGACGGCCGCGAGACCCTCGTGATCCTGGACGAGGACCCGCAGGCGCGCCCTGCCGGCCATGGCACCGCGGGCCTCTACCACTACGCCCTGCTCTACCGGACCCGCGAGGACCTCGCTCGAGCCGCGGTCCGCCTCGCCGCCACGCAGACCCGGATCGACGGCGCCTCCGACCACGGCTTCCACGAAGCCATCTACCTCCCCGATCCCGACGGCAACGGCATCGAACTCGCCGCCGACCGCGCCCCGGAGCTGTGGCCCGCCCACGGCGACGCCGCCGCGGCGCGCCCCCGTCCACTGGACTTCTCGTCGCTCCTGGACAGCGTCGCGGGCGAGCCGCCGCCCAGCGTGGTCGCCCCCGGCGTCCGCATGGGCCACGTGCACCTCTACGTCGGCGACGTCTCGCAGGCCGTCGCGTTCTACCGCGACGTCCTCGGCTTCGACCTGCAATCCGACTACGGCGTCGCGGCGTTCCTCTCCGTCGACGGCTATCACCACCACGTCGCCGTCAACACGTGGAACGGCGTCGGCGCCACCGCGCCGCCCGCGCACACCGCCGGGCTGCGCCAGTGGACTGCCACGCTGCCCACCGACGAGGACGTCGAGGAGCTGTGCGACCGGCTCTGCGCCGCCAAGGCCGAGGTCCGGCGCTTCGACGGCGGCCTGACAACCGTCGATCCGTTCGGCACCGCCGTGACCTTCGTCGCCGAGGAGACGTCCTGATGAGCGCCAACCGCCCACAGGGCCCGATCGAGGCCCTCGTCCCCGGCGAGCCCCCGATCGACCCCGATCTGCGGATCGGTCATGTGCACCTGCGCACGGCCGACATCGATCGCGTCCGCGACTTCTACGTCGGGATCATGGGCTTCGACGTGGTCTTCGAGGCCCGCGACGTGCCCGGCTGGGGCGGCACCGGCGACGTGCTGTTCATCAGCGCCGGCGGCTACCACCATCACCTCGGTTTCAACACCTGGCTGAGCAGGGGCGGCACACCGCAGGAACGTGGCCGCACCGGACTGCACCACGTCGCGCTCAACTTCTCGACCCGCGCGCGCCTTGCCGACGTCGTCGGCCGCCTCGTCGAGGCCGGCGTCGAGCTCCGGCTGGTCACCGACCACGGCACGCACCAGGCCGTCTACCTCTCCGACCCTGACGGCAACGACCTCGAGCTCGCCTGGGACCGCTCTCCCGACCTGTGGCCGGTGCCAGGGGAGGACATGTCCTACATCGATAAGCCGCTGGACCTCGACGAGCTGCTCGCCGCCCGGTCCCGGTCCTGACTTCCGAGAAGGAGCCCACCATGAACGTCAACGGCATCACCTGGCACGCGTCTGTCATGGAGGAGGACACGTTCGAGTCCATGCGCAAGCTCGTCACCGACACCTTCGGGGTCGCACCGCTGATCGAGATGCCGGGAGTCGCGGTCTTCGCGCTGCCCGAC
>DATADL010000370.1:0-2938 GCA_036258555.1 Actinomycetota bacterium
GGCCCCAGTGCCCCCGCTGGCCGGAGGATTCGGGGGTTGAGCGCGACTTTCCTCCCGGTTTGACCCGATTCGACCAAGTTCGGACGAGAACGGGCGCCACGGCGACCGCTTCGGCGGACAGGCATACTCGCCTCCGGACCGAGGGCGGAGGTGCCGAGGGTGAGGACGGGATCGGCGGCCGCGTTGGCGGCTACGTTGGTGCTCGCGAGCGCCGCGGTCGCCGCAACCGCCAACGCCGGCCCCGCGCCGGCCCGCGCCCGCGGCCCCCGGTGCGCGGGCCACCGCGCCACGATCGTCGGGACGGCGCGCGCGGACCGGATCGCCGGGACGAAGGGTCCCGACGTGATCGTCGCCCGGGGCGGCGACGACGTCGTGCGCGGCGTCGGCGGGAACGACCTGCTGTGCGGGAGCTCCGGCCGCGACCTCGTCCGGGGCGGGCACGGAGACGACGCGATGGTCGGCGGTGGCGGCGGCGACAGGCTCCTCGGCGGCAGGGGCTTCGACGTCGTCTCGTTCGCCGGCGCGCCGCGAGGGGTGCGGGTCGACCTGGGAGCGGGGAGCGCCCGGGGGCATGGACGAGACCGCCTGGAGTCGGTGTGGTGGGTCGTCGGGTCGTCGTTCGGGGATCGCGTGACCGGGACGGACGCGATGGAGGTCTTCATGCCGGTCGGCGGCCGCGACCGCGTGAGGGGCGGGGGCGGCTGGGACCTGATCGACGGCGGCCCCGGCGACGACGACCTCTCCGGCGGCCGCGGCGACGACGCCGTGCTGGGTCAGGCCGGCGACGACGATCTGCGCGGGGGCCGCGGCTCCGACACGGCGAGCTTCGCAGGCGCCCCGGCGCCCGTCGAGGTCGACCTCGCCGCCGGCCGCGCCGCCGGAGAGGGCAATGACTCCCTCGAGGGGTTCGAGAACGTGGAGGGGTCGCCCTATGCCGACTCCATCGCGGGCGACCGGCGGGAGAACACGATCGTCGGAGCGGAGGGCGCCGATCTGCTCCGCGGCCGCGGGGGAGACGACCGCGTCCTGGGCCTCGAAGGCGAGGACCGCGTGCGCCTCGGCGGCGGGAACGACACCGGCCGCGGGGGCCGCGGCGACGACGTCATCGACGGGGGCGCGGGGATAGACCGCACGTACGGAGGTGCGGGCTACGACGTGTGCCGCAACGGCGAGGTGCTCGGCTGCGACGAGTACGAGCTACCGGTGCCCGATCCCTAGTACGGGACCGCAGGGCGGGCCTAGCGAGTCTCTTACGAGCAGGTCTGGGTGACCGTTACCCTTCTGGGCTTCGCGCTCGCCGGCCTGCATACTGGTCTCTTCGGGATATGCGGAAGGCGCTGGATGTGGGGTGCAATCGACGACGCTCGACGTGGGCCTTCGCGGCCGCCCTCGGCGTCGTGATCCTCGGCCTGCCGTCGCACGCGGGCTCCGCCCCGCCTCGCCGGTACTGCAACGGCTTTCGCGCCACGCTGGTCGGAACCGCCCGAGCCGACCGCCTCCCCGGGACCGCGGGGGACGACGTGATCGTCGCGGGCGGAGGTGACGACGTCGTCCGCGGGCTCGGCGGCGACGACCGGCTCTGCGGGAACGGGGGTGACGACGAGCTCTACGGAGGCGGGTGGGCCGACATGCTCGACGGCGGTGCCGGCGACGACCTCTTCGCCGGCGGCGACGCCTTCGACGAGGCGCATTTCGCCAGCGCTTCCGGCCCGATCGAGGCCGACCTCGCGGCGGGCACCGCGTCCGGCAACGGGGACGACCGGATGAAGAACATGGAGGCGATCTACGGATCCCCCCACGACGACGTCATCCGCGGCGGGACGCTCTCGATCGAGGTGTTGTGGGGCGACGCGGGCTCGGACACGGTGTCCGGCGGTCCCGGCGCCACGATCGTGTGGGGCCGGGAGGGCGACGACGCGATCTCGGGGAACGACGGAGGCGACTTGCTGCTGGGAGGCCTCGGCGACGACACGCTGGACGGTGGCGAGGACGCCGACCTGGCCGGCTTCATGCTCAGCGAGGGACCCGTCGAGGCGAGCGTCGTGTCGCAGTCGGCGACGGGGGAGGGGACCGACTCGTTCACGGCGGTAGAAGGTCTGTTCGGCTCCTCGTACGCCGACGACCTGACCGGCGACGATGCCGCGAACGTCCTGATCGGGAACCACGGCGACGACACGATCAGGGCTGCCGCCGGCGACGACGAGATCCGAGCAGGCATGGGGAACGACGTAGTCGACGCGGGTCCGGGCGACGACCGCGTCGAGGGTTCGTTGGACGACGACGACATCGACGCGGGTCTCGGTTCCGACTACGTCCACGGCGGGCTCGGCACGGACCACTGCGCGAACGCCGAGACGACCGAGGGTTGCGAGTCCGGTGGCGTTCAGCCCTCTGCGAGCGCGTTCGTGCACTCCACGATCTTCGGCAGCTTGCGGCCCGGGAAGACCGCGTCGAAGATGCGCTCGTCGAGGCGGTCCTCGAAGCCCTCGGGGACCTCGGCCCCCTCGGGGATGTTGTCGCCGATCGTGTAGCGCGACAGGAACGAGCTCACGTCCTCGGGCGTGACGCCGTTGGCCTCCATCTCGTCGGGGTTGCTGAAGAACGAGCTCGCCGAGGTGCGTCCGATCACGCCCTTCTCGTTCGCGATCCCGTCGAACTGGCGGCCGATGTCGTCGGAGACCTCGGTGCGGCTGATCGCCCAGCCTCCCAACGGCGTCTGGCCGTGGTCGGCCGTCACGACGAGCATGTACTCCTCCTCGCCCACGTTGTCGTCGAGCCACCCGACGAGCTCGCGCAGCGCGTCGTCCACCGACGCGATCACGTCCTCCTGCTCGGGGGCGATCATGTTCCAGGTGTGGCCGGCCTTGTCGGGGGCCTTGTAGTTCACGTAGAAGAGGTCCGTCACGTCGTCGGCGCCGAAGCCCTCGCGCTCCATGAT
>DATADL010000371.1:0-3887 GCA_036258555.1 Actinomycetota bacterium
AGCGGATCCTCGAGGCGCACGCCGCGGTGGCCGTCGACTTCACCGTGCCGGACGCCGTGCGCTCCAACGTCGAGTTCTGCCTCGCGAACGGCGTCCACGCGGTCGTGGGGACGAGCGGGCTCGGCGCGGCCGACCTCGACGCGCTGCGCGCCGCGGCGGAGCGCTCGTCCGCCAACGCGCTCGTCGCCCCGAACTTCGCCCTCGGGGCCGTCCTCATGATGAGCTTCGCGGCACAAGCGGCGCGTCACCTCTCGCACGTAGAGATCGTCGAGCGTCACCACGAGCGGAAGCTCGACGCGCCTTCGGGGACCGCGCTGCGGACCGCGCGCCTGATGAGCGAGGCGCGCGGGGGCCGCGCGTGGTCGGGACGCCGCGGCGACGAGTCGGTGCCCGGCAGCCGCGGCGGCGAGGCCGGGGGGGTCCGCGTGCATTCGCTGCGCGTTCCCGGGTCCGTCGCGCACCAGGAGGTCGTCCTCGGCGCTCCCGGCGAGACGCTCACGATCCGCCACGACTCCATCGACCGGACGTCGTTCATGCCCGGCGTGCTCCTGGCGGTGAAGAGCGTCGCGCGCCTCGACGGCCTCGTCGTCGGGCTCGAGAACGTCCTCGATCTCTAGATGCGCCGCCTCCGGCCGGCCGCCCTCGCGCTGGTCCTTCTCGCCGGGTGCTTCGGGCCGAACCCGAACGTAACGGAGAGCGGCAAGGGCAAGCCGCTGCTGAGCGTCGAGTTCCCGGACACCGCCGCCCCCGGCTCGGTCGAGACGGCGACGATGACGGTCGAGAACCCCGGCCCGGGCGACATCCGGACCCTCGCGATCGCGTTCGCGTCGGTCGGCGTGGCGGGTGCGTCCGGCCCCCTCCCGGCCGACCTGGTCCCGTTGACGACCACGTCCGACAACCCCGCCGTCGTGTCGATCACACCGGAGCCGCAGGAGGTCTCGGCCGACGGCGTCGTCTACTACTTCGGCCCGCTGCCGGAAGGCGAGACGACCGAGATCGAGTTCCGGATCCGCGTGCCGGAGTCCCCGGGGCCCGCGGCGAACTCGGTCACCGCCTACGCAGGCGAGGAGACCGACCGCATCCGGGGGTTGCGGCTCGACACGATGGTCACGGGGTAGCGTGGCCGGCAGACGCATCGAACGAGGAGGCCCCGACATGCCCGCCCGCTTCGGCCAGCTGATCACTGCGATGGTCACCCCCTTCGCCCCGGACGGGGAGCTCGACCCGAAGGCCGCCCGCCGTCTCGCGAGCCATCTCGTCGACCACGGCTCGGCGGGCCTCGTCGTGGCGGGGACCACGGGCGAGTCCCCCACGCTCGCCCACCGCGAGAAGCTCGAGCTGTTCCAGGCCGTCCTC
Organism: Actinomycetota bacterium; assembly: GCA_036258555.1. Lineage (GTDB taxonomy): Bacteria > Actinomycetota > CADDZG01 > CADDZG01 > WHSQ01 > JALZEG01. The sequence continues at coordinate 1,357 of DATADL010000371.1, forward strand.
GACGAGGTCGGGGACCGCGCGTCGGTGATCGCGGGGACGGGCACCTACGACACGCGCGAGACCATCCAGCTGACGCGCGAGGCATGCGACCTCGGCGTCCATGCGTGCCTCGTCGTGACGCCGTACTACTCGAAGCCGCCCCAGAACGGATTGCTCGCGCACTTCCGCGCCGTGGCCGACGCGTCGTCGAAGCCGCTGATGCTCTACGACATCCCGGGACGCACCGGGCGCCGGATCGAGCGCGACACGATGGTCGCGCTCGCCGCACACGAGCGGATAGTCGCCGTGAAGGACGCCGTGGGCGACGCGGGGGAGACGGCCGCGCTCCGGCGCGACCTGGACGCCGCGGGGCACGCCGACTTCGAGATCTACTCGGGCGACGACCCGCTGGTCCTTCCGCAGCTCGCCGCCGGCGCGGTCGGGGTCGTGTCGGTGTGCTCGCATCTGGTGGGCCCGCGGCTCGCGGAGATGTTCGCCGCGTGGAACGCGGGGCGCGTCGACGAGGCCCGCGCGCTCTACACCGCGCTCGTCCCGTTCATGCGGACGTTCATGACGCTGACCGCGAGCCCGATCCCAGTCAAGGCCGCCGTGAACATGCTCGGGCTCGAGGCGGGCGAGCCGCGCCTGCCGCTCGTCCCCGCGACGGCCGACGAGGCGGCCGCGATCCGGACGGCCCTGGAGGGCGAACGCCTGCTGTGACCCGAGTCGTCTTCCTCGGAGGCCTCGGCGAGGTCGGCCGCAACATGTTCGCGGTCGAATCGGACGGGCGGATCGTCGTCGTCGACTGCGGGCTCTCGTTCCCGAACGAGGAGATGCTGGGGGTCGACCTGGTCCTCCCGGACTTCACCTGGCTCACCGAGCGGGCCGGCCGCTGCGAGGCCGTCGTGTTGACGCACGGCCACGAGGACCACGTCGGCGCGCTGTCGTGGTTCCTGCGCGACGTGCACGTCCCCGTATACGGGACGCCCCTGACGCTGGGCCTGGCGCGGCGCCGCCTCGACGAGTTCGGCGTCGAGGCCGACTTCGTGGAGATCTCCGAGGGACGACGCGAGATCGGTCCCTTCCGGTTCACGTTCCTCGCGATGTCGCACTCGATCCCGGACGCCGTGGGCCTCGCCGTCGACACACCCGACGGCCGCATCCTCTACACCGGCGACTTCAAGCTCGACGAGACCCCGGTCGACGGCCGCACCACCGACCTCGGGGCCCTGAGAAGGCTCGGCGACGAGGGAGTCGACCTCCTGCTCTCGGACTCGACGAACGCGGAGACGCCGGGCCGCACGCCGTCCGAGGCCATCGTGGGTCCGGTGCTGCACCGGATCTTCGAGGAGGCCGGGGGCCGCATCGTCGTCGCGTGCTTCGCGTCGAACCTCCACCGGATCCAGCAGGTGTGCGAGGTCGCCGAGAGGTTCGACCGCAAGGTCGGCTTCGTCGGGCGCTCGATGATCGCCAATGCCGAGGTGGGCCGTCAGCTCGGCCATCTCGAGGTGCGGGCCGACACGATCGTCGACATCGCGGAGACCGACCGGCTCCCGCGCGAGCGCACCGTCGTGTTGTGCACGGGGTCGCAGGGCGAGCCGCTCTCCGCGCTGTCCCTGATCGCGGCCCGCGAGCACAAGTCCGTGCGCCTGGATCCCGGTGACACCGTGATCCTCTCGGCGAGCCCGATCCCCGGCAACGAGTCGGCGGTCCACCGCGTGCTGAACGGCCTCTACAAGGCGGGCGCGGACGTGTACCACTCGGGGACCGCGGCCGTCCACGTCTCCGGTCACGCGGCGTCGGAGGAGCTCGCGGAGATGATCCGCACGGTCCGGCCGCGGCACTTCGTGCCGGTGCACGGCGAATATCGCCAGCTCGCGCTCCACTCCAAGATCGCGCAGGCGAACGGCGTGCCCGAAGACCGAATCACGATCGTGGAGGACGGGGCGGTGGTCCAGCTCGACGACGGCCGTGTGAGCCAGGGGGAGCCCGTCCGTTCGGGGATGATCCTGGTCGACGGCCTCGGCGTCGGCGACGTGGGGCCGATCGTGCTGCGCGACCGCAGGGTCCTCGCGGGCGACGGCGTGATCATCTGCGTGGTGACGATCGACGGGCAGAGCGGCGAGATCCTCGCCGGCCCCGACCTGGTGAGCCGCGGGTTCGTCTACGAAGAGGAGTCGCGGGAGTTCCTCGACGAAGCGGCGGACCGGATCGCCGACGCCCTCGAGGAGCTCGAGCGAGACGGCGTCACCGACTGGTCGACGATCAAGAAGGCGTGCCGGCACGCCCTGGGCGAGTTCGTGTGGAGGGAGACCCGCCGCCGCCCGATGATCCTTCCGATCGTCATGGAGGTCTAGGGAACCCGCCGGTCGGCCTGGCGGCTCGCACAGAAGAGCCCCGGGCGTGGCCCAATCGCACAGAAGAGCCCGGGCGTGGCCCACTCGCACCGAAGGGGGCGGGCGCTGGCCGCTCATCAGGAAGGCCCCCTGCCACTCACACATAGGGCCCCCAGGGTCGGTGGTCGATGTGGTCGATGTGGTCGAGCCCGCGAC
>DATADL010000372.1:0-1712 GCA_036258555.1 Actinomycetota bacterium
CGAGGAAGTCCTCCGGCGCGCCGGCGAGCGCGGCCCCGATCGCGAGCGGCTCCTCGATCGAGTAGCGACCGGACTTCAGCACGGCGACGCGCCGCGCCTCCTCCACGGTGATGTCCGTCCGCGCCGCGTACGCGAGGTCGAGGTACTGCCCCGCGATCACCTCCTGGCGCATCCGCGAGTACGCGGCGAACGCGCGCGCGGTCGCGTCGGGCGGGAAGCCGGCTCCCATGAACGCGTCGTCGGCGAGCACGAGCGCGAGGTCGCCGACGAGGATCCCGACGCCCACGCCGTGCCGCGCGTGGACGGTCTCCTCGCCGCGGCGCTCGTCGGCCGCGTCCATGATGTCGTCGTGCACGATCGCGAACGTGTGCAGCAGCTCGAGGCTCGACGCGGCGCGCAGGATCTCGGGCCCGTCCGCGCCGCCCGCCGCGCGGTGCCCCCAGTAGCAGAACGCGGGCCGCAACCTCTTGCCGCCCGCCGCCGTCAGCCGCCACATCTCCTCTACGAGGAAGCGCGCCTCCGGGAGCTCCTCCGCGCGCCGGCGGAGGTCGGCAGCGAGCGTCTCGTCGACTGCCCGGCGGAGCTCGTCGATGGTGGGCGAGAAGGGCATGCGGCTACCCTAGGGCGATGCGGAAGCGGATCGTGGTGCTGCTGTCGTGCGTCGCGCTGCTGGGAGCGGCGTGCGGAGGCGACGGCGACGGCGCGGAGCCCGAGGCCGGCGCCACCGTCGCGGCGGAGGACGCTCCGGACGAGGTCACCGGCGTGCTGCTCGACGTCGAGTCGGAGTCCGTGGGCGAGGTGACGTCCTTCACGCTCAAGGACGGCGACGACGTATACGAGATCTTCATCGCCGAGGACGTCGACTACGGCTTCAACCTCGGCCACCTCAACGAGCACCTGACTACGGGCGATCCCGTGCACGTACCCCTCGAGGTGCGCGGCGACAAGCTGTACGCGCTCTCGATCGAAGACGCCTAGAGCGTCTGCAGCGCCTCTTCGAGCTCCGCCGGCGAGACCGTCCCCTCGAACTTCGCCGCGAGCTTCCCGTCGGCGTCGACGACGAAGACCCACGGCTCGCTCGGCAGGCCCCACTCCCTCACGGCCGGGACCGGCTTCAGGTTCGACGTGTCCTCGAGGTCGTAGACCTCTACGTGGATGAACTCGAGACCGCGCCAGTCCTTCGACTCCTTCTTCACGATGTCGAGCGTGGGTGCGCACACCGCCGACGAGCAGAACTTCGGCGTCGCGAACACGACGACGAACGGCTCCTTCCCGACCGCCTCGGCCACCGACGTCCGGTAGAAGTCCCGATCCGGCTTCGTGTCGGTGGTGATGTCCTTCAGGGGGGCGTCCGCGGCGGTCGGCGTCTCCGAGGCCGGCACCCGCTCACCGAGCGCCGGCGTCGTCCCGCCGGCTGCGACCTCGAAGCTCGCGCGCACCGTCTCCTCGAGGCCCTCGCCCGAGACGGTCACCTCGGCGCCCCACTTCCCGGTGGAGTCGAACGTCGGGTACGTGACGTAGAGCCCGCGGGGGCCGGTGTCGATGAACTCGGCGTCGGTCTCGAACGCGGTCCGTTCCGCCGACTCGGCGAGGTCGTAGAACGCGACGTGCATCGCTATGTCCGGGGACGAGATCGGAGCGTCCTCGTCGTTGAGGAGCCCTATGAGGAACCGGTTCTCGCCCTCCACGATCTCGGAGCTCGCGAACACCGG
>DATADL010000373.1:0-9958 GCA_036258555.1 Actinomycetota bacterium
CTCGCGGGCCGGGGCGTCCCGGTGACGAACCTCGACAAGGGCACCTACGCCGCCGACGCCCGGAGGCTCGAAGGAACCGGCGACCTCGTCGAGACCAGGGCCGTCGACGTCGCGGCAGACCCGCTGGGCGAGCACCTCGCCGGCGCGTCGGCCGTGGTGCACCTTGCGGCGGAGACCCACGTGACGAGGAGCGAGGTCGACCGGGACACGTTCTTCCGGGCGAACGTCGACGGGACGCGCTCCGTCCTAGCGGCCGCCGACGCCGCCGGCGTCGACACCGTCGTCCACTTCTCGACCGACGAGGTCTACGGGCCGGCCCTCGAGACGCCCTTCGCCGAGCGGGACAAGGCTCCCGGCGAGGGCCGGGCGACTAGCGCGTACGCGCGCTCGAAGGCCTTCGCGGACGACCTCGCCGTGACGTTCCGGGGAGCGCCCCGCGTCTACGTCGTGCGGCCGACGAACTGCTTCGGCCCCTTCCAGCACCCCGAGAAGGCGATCGCGCGCTGGACGGTGCGCGCGCTGTCCGGACGAGACCTCCCGGTCTGGGGCGACGGACGCTACGTGCGCGACTGGATGGTCGTCGACGACGTCTGCGACGCGGTCGACGTCCTCCTCCGCGACCGCCCCCCGCCGGGCGCCTACAACGTCGGGCCCGGCGGCGAGCCCGTCCCGAACCTCGTCATAGCGCGCGAGATCGCGCGGCTCGCGGGGCGGGGAGACGACGCGGTCTATCTCACGGCGTACGACCGGCCGGCGCACGACCGCCGCTACTCCGTCGACTCCTCGAAGATGCGCGCGCTGGGCTGGGCGCCGGCGACCGGCCTGTCCGAGGGTCTGCGCGCGACCGTGGAGTGGTACCGCGAGCACCGCGAATGGTGGGAGCCGCTCGTCGGCGAGGCCGAATCCCTCTATGTCGACGGGACCCCCCGGTGAGCCGAATCGACGGCGTCGTCGTCACGCCGCTGGAACGTCACGACGACGAGCGGGGGTTCTTCTCGGAGATCGCGCGCTTCGCGGGCTACCGTCAGGCGAACCACTCGCGCTCCCGCCGCGGGGTGCTGCGCGGGCTCCACTACCACCTCGAGCAGGCCGACCTCTGGTACGTCGTGCGCGGCTCGGCGCAGGTCGCGCTCGTCGACCTGCGCGGGGACGAGCCCCTGGTCGAGACGATCACGGTCGACGAGGATGCGCCATGCACGATCTACGTACCGCCGCGCGTCGCCCACGGCTTCCTGGCGCTCACCGACGTCGACCTCGTGTACCTCGTTACGCACGAATACGACGCGTCCGACGAGCACGGCGTCGCGTGGGACGACCCCGCGCTCGCGATCCCGTGGGCGCTTCCCGACCCCGTCCTGTCGGAGAGAGACCGTTCGAACCCTCGCCTGGATGCCTGACGCGAGGGTCCTCGTGACCGGCGGCGGGGGCCAGGTGGGGCGGGCCCTGCGCGGCGCGCTCCCCGGCGCGCAGGTCCGGACCCGCGCCGAGCTCGACGTGACCGACGGGGCCGCGGTGCGGCGAGCGGTCGACGGGGCGGACGTGGTCGTTCACGCCGCGGCGCTGACGAACGTCGACGCGTGCGAGGCCGACCCGGAGGCGGCGGCCGCGGTCAACGACCGCGGGTGCCGGGCGGTGGCCGAGGCCGCGCACGCGTGCGGCGCGAGGGTCGTGTATCTCTCGACCGACTACGTCTTCTCCGGCGACAGCCCTCCGTACGACGAGGACGACCCGACTGGTCCCGTCAACGTCTACGGCCGCACGAAGCTGGCCGGCGAGGCGTACCTCGACCCCGAGCGCGACCTCACGGTCCGGACGTCGTGGGTGTTCGGCGACGGACGCAACTTCGTGCGCTCGATCCTCGCGGCGGCCGGCGAGGACCGCCCGCGCGTCGTCGCCGACCAGGTCGGGCGCCCCACGGGCGCCGCCGGGCTCGCCCGCGCCCTGGCGCACGTGGCCGGGCGTCCGGAGCTCACCGGCACGCTCCACGTCGCGGGCGACGGGCCCCCGTGCTCGTGGGCGGACCTGGCCGACGCAGCCCTGCACTTCGCCGGGCACGAGGTCCGCGTGACGCGGGTCGACACCGCGTCGTACGCCGCGTCGGCGGGACGGCTGGTAGCCCCGCGGCCGGCGGACAGTACGTTGCAACTGAGGCGGGCGCGGCGGTTCGGCGTCCCGCTGGAAGACTGGCGTGCGTCGCTGGAGGCATACGTGAAGGGGATCTCGTGAAGGGCGTCGTCCTCGCAGGCGGGCTCGGCACCCGCTGGCTGCCGGTGACCCGGGTCATCAACAAGCACCTCCTCGACGTGTTCGACGAGCCGATGATCTTCTTCCCGATAAAGACGCTCGTCGCGGCCGGGATCACCGACCTGGTCCTCGTGACCGGCCAGGAGATCGACCAGTTCCAGACCTTGCTCGGCGACGGCTCGGAGCTCGGCGCGTCGATCTCCTACGCGCAGCAGACGGGCGAGCTCGGGATCGCGGACGCGCTCGCGAAGGCGGAGCCGTTCGTGGGGTCGGACCGCATGGTCGTGATCCTCGGGGACAACATCTTCCAGGAGGACCTCACCGAGTACGTCGAGGCCTACCGGGCGCAGGCCTCGGGCGCGAAGCTGCTGCTGAAGCGCGTCGCGCTCGAGGACGCCCGGCGGTTCGGCGTCGTCACGCTGAGCGACGGACGCATCGTCGCCGTCACGGAGAAGCCGGCGGATCCCCCGAGCGACCTCGTCGTTACGGGCTGCTACATGTACGACGCGCGCGTGTTCGACATCGTCCGGGGGCTGGAGCCGTCCGCCCGGGGCGAGCTCGAGATCACCGACGTCAACAACGCGTACGTCCGCACGGGTGAGCTGACGCACGACGTGCTGAGGGGGTGGTGGACCGACGCGGGGACGCCGCCGAGCAAGCTGAAGGCCTCGATCCTGGTGGCGCTCGCGAAGGGCGTCACCTTCCACGCCTGAGCGCGCGGCTCACTCGGGCAGAGGGCGGGCCACGACGAGCGCGGCCCCCGGACCGTCGGACCCCGCGGGCCGTTCCCACTGGACCATCTCGAACCCCGCGTCGTGCAGCACCGCGGCCGTCGCTGCGGCCTCGGTCCGGGAACGGCCGGGGGCCGCGGGAACGACGACCGCGCCCGAGTCCGCCAGATGCGCGCGCACCGAGCGCAGAGGGGCCGGGTCCGCGCCCGCCTCGACCACGATCCCCACGTCGCACTCGGCCCCCGCGGCGGCCGCCCGTGCGCTGAGGCCGGTCCAGCCGCGCGGGAGCACGGTCTCGACCACGTGCGCGCCCGCATCGACCTGGAGGACCCGCCGCCCCGGCAGGACGTACGACTTCAGTAGCGACAGCGCGGCGCCGGCGTCGAGGCGACCGGTGACGGCTCCGGCCGCGGGCGCCGCTCCCGTCCCTGCCGCGCGCGCCATCGCGACCGGGTACCTGCGGCCGCGGCGGCCGCGGCGCGCGAACTGCCTCGACGTGTGCACGAGGCTGTGCGCGACGTACTTCAACGACTTGACGATGCTGATCGACGACGACTCCTTCGTGTAGCGGGTCGGGATCGGCACCTCGACCACCCGGAGACCCGACGTCACCGCGTCGACCATCAGCTGGGTGTCGAACCCGAAGTCCTCCGAGTACCCCAGGAACGGAAGCGACAGCAGGCAGCGGCGCGTGTACGCGCGCATGCCGCTGTGCATCTCCGAGAAGCGCGACCCGAGCAGGAGGTTCTCGAGCGTCGTCGTCACGCGGTTGCCGACGAAACGGTAGAGCGGCATCCCCCCCGCCAGCGGGTCACCGAGCCCCGCGAAGCGCGAGCCGAACGTCATGTCGGCCTCGCCCGCGAGGATCGGCGCGATCAGCAGGGGCACCGACTTCGGCTCGTACTGGTAGTCGGGGTGCAGCATCACGACCACGTCGGCGGCGCTCTCGAGCGCCATCGTGTAGCAGGTCTTCTGGTTGCCCCCGTACCCGCGGTTCTGCGGGTGGACGTGGACCTTGATCCCGAGCGAGCGGGCGATCTCCGCGGTCCGGTCCGGGCTCGCGTCGTCGACGAGGATCAGCTCGTCCGCGGTGCCCGGGGGGATGGCCGCGACGGTCTTCTCCACCGTCGCCTCGGCGCGGTAGGCGGGCATCGTGATCACGACTCGGGACATGGTCGATCCTCGTCGAGGGGGCCGCGTAGCCGCCACAACGTATCGAACGAGCCGGGGCACGCGAGAATCACCGGCAATGGAGGCGGCGGGGGCACGCGCGGAGGGCTCGCACCGGGTCGAGACGGTGTCGCTGTGGTGCGCGATCGTGACACTTCTCGTCGCAATGGTGCCGGTCTCGATCGCGGTCGATCGGGCCGGGGGGAAGCCGAGCATCCTCGTCCGCATGGAGCCGGACGAGCCGATGGCGGAGCTCGCCCGGAGGGCCGACCCCGAGTTCGCGTTCGTCGCCGAGGCGCACTACGACGGCGTGTACTTCTACGCGGTCGCGACCGACCCCCTCGCGACCGGTGAGGCGCACGCGGTCATCGACAAGGGCGCGTACCGCTACGGCCACGCCGGCTACGGATGGCTCGGGTGGATCGCGAGCGCCGGACAGGCCTCGGCGGCGCCTGTCGCGCTGCTCATGCTCGGCTTCGCCGGGCTCGCCGTGGCCGCGATCGCGATCAGCCGTCTCTCGGCGGCCCTCGGGTGGACGCCGTGGGGAGGGCTCGCGATCGCGTTCAACCCCGGGCTGATCTACGCCCTCACCTCGCTCACCAGCGAGACCGTGGGCGCGGCGTTCACCGCTCTGGCGCTCCTGGCGTGGGTCCGGGGGCGTTACGTCTGGGGTGCGGCGGCCGCTGCGGCCGCCTGTCTCGTCAAGGAGCCGTTCGTCCTCGTCCCGGCCGCCCTCGCGCTGTGGGAGGTCTACCGGTGGTTCGCCCACCGCGATCTCGGCCGCTCGGTGCGGCGGATCGCGCTGCTCTCCATCGGGCCCGTGCTGTTCGCGTGCTGGTACGTGTACATCCGCGTCCAGTTCGGCGAATGGTCCTTCGAGGCGACCGAGGGGTTCTTCGCCGTTCCGCCCTTCGGGTGGCTCGAGGCGATCGGCAACGCCTCCAGCATGGCGGCCGGCGCGGACCTGGAGTCGCAGCTCGGCGCCGCGAGCGCGCCGCTGCTCGCCGCCGTGGGGGCCGCGATGATCGCCGGCCTCGTGCGTGCCGTCACGGTCCGCAACCCCGTCGCGTTCGCGTTCGTGCTCCTGGGCCTGCTCGCGCTCGCGCTCCGGCCGCTGGGCGTCTTGTTCCCCAAGGACCTGATCAGGGAGCTCTCGATCCCGCTGATGCTGCTGCCGCTGGTCCTCGCGGCGCGCAAGGGACACGGGGCGGACGACGCCCCCGTCTCCGCCGGCTGAGGGAACCTTCTGGAGGGCCCGGGCGACAACCCGTCGACGATGCGGACCGACGAGGAGCTGATCGCCGCGATGGCCGACGGGGACCGAGGCGCACTCGAGTTGCTCTACCGGCGCCACTCTCCGTGGCTGGCCGGGAGGCTCGCGCGCGCGACCTCGTCGCGCGACCTCGCGGAGGAGGCGCTCCAGGACTGCTTCGTCGCGGCGTGGCGCAACCCGCGGTCGTGGCGCGGCGAGGGAGACGTCGGGGCGTGGCTGTGGGCGATCGCGCGCCGCCGCCTTGCGTCGCTCGCGCGCAAGAGGGTCGACGTGCCCTCGCCGGTCCCCGACGAGGCCCTGGGGGAAGCGGCCGACCAGCAGGCGCTCGCGAACCTCGACGCGGCGCGCGTGAGGGCGGCCGTGGACCGGCTGCCCTCGGAGCAGCGCGACGTCGTCGAGAGGGTCGTCTTCCGCGGCCAGCGTCTGGTCGACGTAGCCCGCTGCCTCGGGGTCCCCGTCGGGACGCTCAAGAGCCGGCTGCACCGCGCCCGCCGGCAGATCCGCGCGGAGATGGACGCGTGAGCCACCCGCGCGCGCTGCTGCCGCTGATCGCCGAAGGGCTACGCCCGCCCGAGGACGTCCGCGCCCATCTCGCGTCGTGCGAGTCGTGTGCCGACGCCGTGGAGGCGCTGTCGCCGCTCGACCTCGGGTACGTGTGGGACGGCGTCGCCTCCGAGGCCGACGCTCCGCGCCCGGGGGTGCTCGAGCGCGCGCTGGTGCGCTGCGGCGTGGGCGACGGGACCGCGCGCTTCGTGGCGGCGACGCCGAGCCTCCGGCCGGAATGGCTGCTCGCGAGCGCGGGCACGCTCGCCCTCGCCGCGCTCGGGATGGCCGCGAGACCCGGCAACGGCCTCTCTCTCGTCGTGCTCCTCGCGCCCGTAGTCGCGGCTGCGCTGGTCGCGTTCGCGTACGGGCCCGCGTCGGACGACGCCTACGAGCTCGTAGCCGCGACGCCGCTCTCGCCCCTCCTCGCGCTGCTGCTGAGGCTCGCGGTCGTCCTCTCGGCGAACTCGGTGCTCGTGCTCGCGGCGGACGTCGTGGCGGGCGGGCCCGGCCTGCGTCCGTCGTGGTTCCTGCCGATGACGTTCGTCGCGCTGGTCGCGGCCGGCGTCGGAGTGCGCACGTCCCCGCTGCTGGGCGCCGGCGCCGGCATCGCCCTGTGGTCGGCGGCGGTGTTCACGACCGTGTCGCTGTCGGAAGAACCCGAGCGCTTGCTGTGGGGAGCGGTCGCCCAGGTCCTGTACGCGGTCGGGTCGGTGGCGGTCCTCGCGGCGCTGTGCGCGCTCGTCGTTCGCTCGGGCGGCTTCGTGACTGGTGCGAACGAGAGGAGGACGGCATGAGGATCGAGCTCCGCGGGGTCTCGAAGTCCTACGGCGCCGTGCGGGCTCTGGACTCGGTGGACCTCGACCTGTCCCACGGGATCACGGGCCTGCTCGGTCCGAACGGCGCCGGCAAGACCACGCTGATGCGGATCCTCGCGACTCTGCTGAGCCCGTCTGCGGGATCGGTCCGGGTCGAGGGGCTCGACCCGTCGAAGCCGCGCGACCGCCTCGAGCTCCGCCGCCGCCTCGGGTACCTCCCGCAGGACCTCGGCCTCTATCCGCGCTTCACGGTCTTCGAGTTCGTCGACTACCTCGCGATCCTGAAGGAGCTGGACGAACGGAGGGACCGCCACCGGCGCGTACGCGCTGCGCTCGCGGCGGTCGGCCTGGAAGACGTGGCGCGGAGGAAGATCAAGACGCTGTCGGGCGGGATGGCTCGGCGCGTCGGGATCGCGCAGGCGCTCGTCGCCGATCCGAGCCTGCTCGTGCTCGACGAGCCTACGGCGGGGCTGGACCCGCAGCAACGGGCGCGGTTCCGCGAGCTCCTCGCGTCCCTCGGCGAGGGACGGCAAGTGGTCCTCTCGACCCACCTCGTCGAGGACGTGGCCGCGATCTGCACGTCGGTCGTCGTGCTGTGGGGGGGCCGGGTCGCGTTCCACGGGACGCCCCAGGACTTGCGCGAGCGGGCCGCGGGCCGCGTGTGGTCGACGGCGGAGCCCTCCCCCGGCGCGCTCACGTCGTGGCGCACGGAGACCGGCGCGTACCGGGTGGTCGGCGACCGTCCCGCCGGGGACGCGGCCGAGCTGCCGCCGACGGTGGAGGACGGATACCTGCTGCTGACCTCGGGGCTCGGCGAGCCCGTTCACGCGTGACGACGCTCGCGCGGTTCGAGGCGCGCAAGGTTCTACGGAACCCGTTGCTGTGGCTGGGCGCCGCGCTCCTGTTCGCTTTCGGCGTGGGCAACGCGGTGAGCTACTGGCCTTCCATCCCGGCAGACGGTGAATACGTGCACGAGGGCCTCGTCGTCCTGGCCCCGTTCGCGCTGCTCGTCGGCGCGCTCCTCGGCCTGCGGGACCGGACCAGCCGAGCGGAGAGCGTGCTGGCCTCGACCCCGTTGGTCGCCAGAGGCCTCGTCGTTCCGGCGCGGATGGCGGCGCTGGCGCTCGCGTCCGTCGGAGTGTGCGCGCTGGTGTTCGCAGCGACCGCGCTGACGTCGTTCGCGCGGGGCGGGCACGGGTACCCGGACGTGTTCTTCGTGCTCGACGCGGGTTTGTACGTCGCGCTGGCGGCGTGCGGAGGATTCGCCATCGGTTACGTGAGCGGATCGCGGATCCTGTCGCTGCTCGCCGCTCCGATCCTCCCGGGGATGGTGTTCTACCGGCAGGGGTCGCAGTCGGGCAGCATCGCCGACCCCTCCTGGTTGCTGCCCAGCCCGCGCCTGCCGGGAAGGTTCGGCCCCCTCGGGTACCTGCCGGACATCTTCCCGGTGCACGCCCTGTATCTCGCCGGGGGCATCCTGGCGTTGATCGGCATCGTCTGGGTCCGGGCCGGACGACGCGAGAGCTCGTCGGCCGCCCGGCCCGGGCTCGTCGCGACGGTCGCCGGATCCGTGGTCTTCCTCGCCGCCGGCGGATGGCTGGCCGTCCAGCCCCGAGAGGTCCACGTCTTCGGGCCGGAGCCGGCGGACTGGGTGGAGATCCACACGGAGGCGGACTACCGGCGCCTCGGCCGGGCGAGACGCGACGCGTCCCCCGACGCGGGCCGGGTCCTCGCGACCGCGTGCGTGGAGACCGGCGGCATCGGCGCATGTGTCTTTCCCGAGTACGGGACCCGCCTCGCCATCGCGCTCGCCGAGAACGCGGCGCCGCTGGCGGAGTTCGCCTCGTTGGACGGTGTCCCACAGTCGATCCGGATGGTCCCGACGGCCGATCACACGGGCATCGAGGATTGCGCGCAGGGTGACGACCTGCTGGTGGGGTCCCAGCGTTGGTCGGTCGAGTTCCAGGAGTACGAGCCCGTCGCCGAACGCGGCTTCTATTGCGCCGTGTACGGGCGGCGCCAGCTCGTGAACCCCGCGGCGAACGCGCTGCACGCATGGTTCGCGGCTCGGGTGACGCGCGACCACACCGGTCGGGAGTTCGTGAGGGCCGTCAGGCAGGGATGGGGGCGGCGGGCCGCCGAAGCCGTCGGCCACCTGGCGGACGTGCCGGTCGCCGACGTCGTCGATCGGTTGGAGCCCATCTGGGACGACGTGCGGACGCGCGACGCGTCGCTCGCGGACCTGCGCAGAGCGCTGGGGGCCCCGGGGTGACGGTCGCCGACCGCGCCCTGCTCCTCTCGTACCGGCTCCGGCCCCTGGAGCCCGTGACGCTCGTCGTAGCGATATCCGTCGCGATCGCGGCAGGCATCGTGACGATCCCGGGCGCGCCGCCGCTCGAGCCGCTGGCTCCGAGCCGCGTCACGGCGCCGCTGACGATGGTCGCGCTCGGCCTCGCCGTGACCCTCGGCTTCGTCGCGGGCCGGGACGTCGACCCCGCGGAGCAGCTGCTGTCGTCGACGCCGCGGCCCTACCGGCGCGCGCTGGTCCTGCGGGTGATCCTGTGGGCCGCGGTGCTCGCCGCGATCGTGGCGGTGCTGGGGAGCCGGGCCGGAGCTGCGCTCGAGGTCTCGTCCGGCCCGCTGCAAGCACAGGCCCTCGTCCACGTCCTGTTCGCGGGGTCGCTGACGCTGGTGCTGTCGCGGTCGATGGGATCACTGGCCGGTGGGGGCGGCGCGCTCACGGTCCTCGCCCTGGTCGCGGGGATGCCGCTCCTGTACGACGGGTTCCCCGTGCAGCTGCTGGCTACGCCGGAGACGTCGGAGTGGGCGAAGACGGCGCCGCGTCTCGAGCTCCTGAGCGCTGCGCTGCTCGCCGCGGCGTACTGGAGGGCCCGGCCCTAGCCGGTCAGCGCCGGGTCAGGCGGAAGACCTGGAAGCCCAGGTTCGCGTCGTTCACGAACACGTAGCGGCCCGTGCGGTCGAACTTCGCCGACCAGGAGTCCGCGCCGTCGGCGACGTACCAGCCCAGCTCCTTCGCACCGTTGCCCTGGGCTCCGACGCCGACGCCGGCCATCGTCGCGATGTCCACGACCCGCACGCCGCCCGTATGCCAGGAGGCCGCGATCTTCGTCCCGTCGCGCGACACGTCGAAGACGTGCGAGGTGCAGAGGCCGGCGTTC
>DATADL010000374.1:0-14017 GCA_036258555.1 Actinomycetota bacterium
CGTGCGGCCTCGGGGGGTTCGGCAAGCCGGCGGGGTACCTCGATCGCCAGCTGCGGAGGTGGAAGGGCCAGATGGAGCTGACGCTCCCGTTCACGAGGCCGCTTCCCGACCTCGAGCGCGTCGGCGAGTGGCTCGCCGCGAACGTCCCCCCGCAGCAGGAGACGACGCTCGTCCACGGCGACTACAAGCTCGACAACGTCGTGTTCGCCGACGGGCCGCCGCCGCGCCTCGTCGCGATCCTCGACTGGGAGATGTCGACGCTCGGCGACCCGCTCGCGGACCTCGGATGGATGGTGTCGTTCTGGCGGGAGGCCGGAGAGGACGAGGGAGACGTGTTCTCGCGAACGGCTCGTGTGACCGCCCTACCGGGCTTCCGGTCGCGCGCCGACCTCGTCGAGCGCTACGCCGCCAAGACCGGCCGCGACGTGAGCAACCTGACCTGGTACCAGGTGCTCGCGGTGTGGAAGCTGGCGATCCTCCTCGAAGGCTCGTACGCCCGCCATCTCGCGGGGATGACCGACGACCCGTTCTTCGCCGAGATGGAGCACGGCGTCCCGGCCCTCGCGGCGCGCGCTCTCGAGGTGACCGAGTCATGAGCGGCTATCGAGCCGTCGTGGTCGACTTCGGCGGCGTCCTGACCACGCCCCTGCAGGAGGCGATGTTCCGCTTCGCGCAGGAGGCCGGGATCGAGCCCGAGCACCTCGCCCGCGCGGCGCTCGGCGGCTACCTGGGGTCGGAGGACTCGCTCGTGTTCGGGTTCGAGACCGGCCGGATCGCGCAGGACGACTTCACGAAGGCGTTCGCCGAGCGCTTGCGGGAGGAATCCGGCGTCGAGCTCGATCCGGAGTCGCTGATCGCCCGGCTGTTCGGCGGCCTCGAGCTCGAGGAGAGCATGTTCACGGCCGTCGAGAGGGCGCGGGACCAGGGCTTGAAGACCGGCCTCCTGTCGAACTCGTGGGGGACGTCGCTCTACCCGCGGGACCGCATCGACCCGATCTTCGACGTCGTCGTGATCTCCGGCGAGGTCGGCCTCAGGAAGCCCGACCCGGCGATCTTCGAGCTGACGACCGAGCGGCTCGGCGTGCCCGCTCAGGCCTGCGTGTTCGTCGACGACCACCCCGGACACCTGTCGAGCGCGGCGGAGGCCGGGATGGCTACCGTGCTGCACCGCGACCCGGCCCGCACGATCGCGGAGCTGGAGTCCCTCCTCGGGCTCTCCCTCAGCGGTAGTTCGTGAACTGAAGCGGGATTCCGAAGTCCTCGTCCTTGAGGGCCTGGATCACTTCCTGGAGGACGTCGCGGGACTTCGACGAGACCCGCACCTGGTCGCCCTGTACCGAGGCCTGCGCCTTCAGCTTCTTGTCCTTCACGAGCTTGACGATCTGCTTCGCCTTCTCGGTCGAGATCCCCTGGTTGATCTTGATCTCCTGCCGCGCCGTGCCCCCTGCCGCCGGCTGGATCTCTCCCTTGTCGAGCGCCTTCAGCGCCACGTGACGCTTCACGAGCTTCTCCTCGAGCACGCGCACGACCTCCTTCACCTTGCCGTCCGTGTTGGAGCGGATGGTGATCAGAGGTGCGCCGCTCTGCTCGGCGAGCTCGATCTCGGAGCCCGTGTTCTTGAAGTCGAAACGCTGGCCGACCTCGCGCCGCGCCTGGTCCACGGCGTTCCGTACCTCCTGGAGGTCGACCTCCGACACCACGTCGAACGATGCGTCCTTGGCCATGCGGGGGAATCTATCGGATCAAGGTTCGGAGCAGCGGCATGAGCTCCGTGATGCGGTCCTTGTTCAGATAGGCGTCGGCCCAGACCGGCTGGCTGTCGAGGATCGCCGAGAAGGCGACGATCTTCGACTTCGGCGTGACCGAACGCAGGATCTCCGCGGCCCCCTCGCCGTCGAGACGGGGGAGCATGAAGTCGAGGATCACGAAGTCCGGTTGCGTCTTGAGCGCCATCGGCACCGCGACGACCCCGTTCGCGGCCTCGCCGACGACCTCGAGCCCTTCGCTCTCGCACAGCAGGCGCAGGACGTGCCGGATCTCCTCGTCGTCGTCGACGATGAGGACGGTGCTGGTCGCGTTGGTCGTCTCCGGGGCCATCGGGCATCAGCTTGCAGAACGGGACGCGCGTTGTCCAGCGTCCGACGGACTCGACGAGGGCCGCGAATATTTTCCAGTTTTATTTCCGGCCCTTGACCTGCACCTTCTTACACAATGGAAGCGCGCA
Organism: Actinomycetota bacterium; assembly: GCA_036258555.1. Taxonomy (GTDB): domain Bacteria; phylum Actinomycetota; class CADDZG01; order CADDZG01; family WHSQ01; genus JALZEG01. Next base: position 2,225 of record DATADL010000374.1, read on the forward strand.
ATCACTCTCCGTACACGCAATGACTGGACACGACGCCGCTCCGTTGCTAAGTAAAGAGCGCTTTTAGGACATCGCGGGCAAGTCCCCCAAACCCCCAATACAGGAGGTTGCACATGCCGAAGGCGCGCGCGCTGGCCGGCAGGCGCCTGGCCTGGGTGCTTGTAGGCGTGCTGGTCCTCACGGCCGTCGTCACGCCGTCGGTCGTGTCCGACGCGGCGACGAAGTCCCCGAGGTACCGCTACACCAAAGCCGAGAAGTGCTTCATGCGGAAGATCAACCGCGCGCGTGCGGCGAACGGCCAGCGCCGGCTGAACTGGGACAAGCATCTCGGCTACGTCGCGCGCCGTCACGCGAAGACGATGGCGAACCACGGCGGCATCTGGCACGACCAGAACCTGGGCCGCCGCGTGACCCGCTGGAAGGTCCTCGGCCAGAACACGGGCTCGGGCGGCCGTTGCAAGGGCCTGTTCAAGTCGTTCATGGGCTCGGCCCCCCACCGGGCGAACATCCTCGGCCGCTGGCGCTACATAGGCGTCGGGACGAAGTGGGAGGGCGGGACCCTTTTCGTGCAGCAGGTCTTCGAGTCGCGCCGCGACCCGGGCAACGTCTGGTCCTGGCCCTAGGTCTTCTCCCGTTGGAGGGCCTCGTGCAGCGCGAGCCCTCGCCCGGTCAGCTCCCATCCACGGGGCGTCTTGCGCGCCAGCCCGCGTAGCGTGAAGTCGTCGAGCATCCCGGGCACGTGCTTGATCAGGTGCTCCGGCAGCCGGAACGGCCTGAGCCGCCAGTCCGAGTAGCAATCGCGAAGGACGAGTCGCTGGGCGAGGTTGAGCTTTGCGATCTCGTCGTCGATCCCCCCGATCGGCCACCCGAAGACGTCTTGGGCCGTCCCCTCGAACGGCTGGAACACGTAGCCGTCGAGCGGCTGCAACGTAGCCAATGCCTTGCCGTGGCGGCATACGACGAAGCGCTCTCCAAGGGCCACGCGCCGAAGGACCTCTCCCGGACAGCGGCTGAGATCTCGGACGGAAACGGTCGGAAGCCGTGGGTAGGCGTTCACGCGCCTGAAGCTAGCGTCCGGATACGACGGGAACCGCGCAGCCGCGCCTCCGAAGTGCCTGTGAATTTGTCAGACACTTGTCTGACAAATCGCTAGGGCCCCCGGGTGGGATGTACCGGGGCCCGGGTTCGTATGGTCTTCGGGCAGGACCGGCGGCTAGGACTCCGCCAGGTCGGCCGGGAACAGCGCCGCCGCCTCTTCTAGGGTCATGTTCGGCGGCTCCGGCGTCTCGCCGCCCAGGAGCGGCCCCAGCGAGCCCTCGTATGCGGCCGCCCAGCGGCCCTCCTGGTCGAACTCCGTGATGATCTTGTTCACGTAGTCGACCCAGCCGGACGCGCCGCTCTCCAGCGCGGCCGCCAGGGGCTCCGTCGTGAGCTGCTCGCCCGCGACCTCGTACCCGCCGCCGAGCTCGGCGAGCATGGTCGCCAGCAGGACGTCGGGGGCCGTGGCCGCCGTGACCAACCCCTCCTCGAAAAGGGGGACGCAGCCTGACGCGTCGCCGGGCCGGAGCGGGACCGTGACCGCGTCCGGGTTCAGCTCCTGTACCTCGACCCCGGTGGCGTCGTCGATCGGGGAGCAGACCTCGCCGTCCAGGTCGTCGACGGTCTCGACGCCGTCGCCGGCGGGGACGACGAGCCTCTGGTGGCCGATGTAGATCGGGTCGGAGAAGGCGTGCCTGCGGACGAGCTGCTCGGTGATCGTGAGGACGGGGAACGCGACGTCGAGCTCGCCGGCGTCGACGAGGTCCACGAGCTCTTCGTTCGGATGCGACCGGACCTCGAGGTCGACGCGCAGCGAGTCGGCCACGTCCTCGGCGACGGGCGTCGCGAACTCCACCCACGGTTCGCCGACGTCTTCGGGCAGGCCGGCGACGAGGACCCCCGCGTCCTGGATCTCGCCCATCACCGTCTCCTCGTCGAACCTAACGAACTCGTCGTTGTCGGGCACCGGCGGGACGCACGCGGCTGCGGCGAGCGCGAGGACGAGGGGGCCGAGCCGGCGAAGCGGTCGCACTAGCGCGCGGCGCGCGCTTCTACCTCGAGCGCGACCTGGTCTTCGAGCCCCGTCACGGCCTCGACGGCGACGCCCGTCCGTTCACGCTGCTTGATCTCGAGACGGCGCGAGAGCCGCGAGAGTGCGAAGTTCACGAGCACGAACAGCGCGCCGACGAAGATGAACACCTGCAGGAAGGGCGCCGGGATCCCGAGGCCGACGAACGGGCTGTCGCTCGTCGCGATGACCGTGCGGGCGCTGCGCACGACCTCCTGGATGTTGATGATGAAGACGAGCGTGGTGTCCTTGTTCAGCGTGATCAGTTGCGAGACCGTGGCCGGGACCATGCGGCGTAGGCCCTGCGGGAGGATCACGAGACGCATTGCCTTCGAGTAGGGAAGGCCGAGGGCGGCAGCGGCCTCGCCCTGTCCCTTTTCGAGTGACTGGATGCCGGCGCGCATGATCTCGGCGATGACGGCCGAGTTGTAGAGCGTGAGGCCGAGGATCGCCGCGACCGTGAACTTCGTGCTCAGCGCGTCGGGCAGGAACCCGGGGGCGTTGCTCTCGTAGCCTTCCTTGACGGTTTCGGGCATCCACAGGAACAGGAACAGCAGGATGAAGATCAACGGCAGGTTGCGCCAGACGTCGATCCAGATGCCGACCGGGCCCTTGAGCCACTGCTTCTTCGAGATGCGGCCGAGCGCCAGGAGCAGACCGAAGATCAGCGACAGCACCATGCAGATGACCGCGATCTCGAGGTTGACGAGGAAGCCCTTGAAGATGAACTCGGCGTTCTTGCCGGCGAACAGCCACTCCCAGTTGTCGGGGTCGAAGAGGTAGAAGAGGTCCACGCGCTACCGCCTGATCGCCAGGCGCGACTCGAGGTAGCGCACGAGGAAGGTCGTCGGGATGGTCAGCACCAGGTAGCCGCAGGCGGCCCAGAAGAACACCGGGATCGTCTGGAGCGTGTCGTTGTTGATCTCGCGAGCCGTCTTGAGCAGGTCCGTCGCGAGAGCGAGTGTCGCCCCGATGACGGCCGAGTTCTTGATCATCGCGATGATGAGGTTGCCGATCGGCGGGATCACCGTGCGGATCGCCTGCGGCAGCACGATCCGCCGCAGGGTGTCGCCGTAGCTGAACCCGAGCGAGAGCGACGCTTCGATCTGGCCCTGGCCGACGGCAAAGACGCCCGACCTGATCGCCTCGGCGATGTAGGCGGCGGTGTACAGGCCGAGCGCCGCCGTCGCCGCGACGAAGTTGTCGAGCGGGAGCCCGGCCCGCCGCAGCCCTGCCGACGCGATGATCAGCAGGACCACGAGCGGGATGTTCCGGAACACCTCGACGTAGACGACGCCCACGCGCTGGAGCCAACGCAGCGGTTGCACGCGCAGCGCGGCGACCACGATGCCTACGCCCATCGCGATCAGGAAAGAGATCGTGACGAGCTGAACCGTTACGAGAAAGCCGGCGCGGAACTCTGGGAAGTTCCGCGTGAGAACTCCCCAGAGCTCGCCCATCTCCTAGATGCGGGTTGTCGTGCCGGTCTGGTCGTTAGCCCTTCTCGACCTGGTCGCAGAGCTCCTCGCACGGACGGAGCTTCAGCGCCTCCTCGAGCGTCATGTCGGGGATCTCGGCCTCGGTGTCGGTGTACTGGCCGACCCACTCGTCGTAGATCTCCGCGTACCGCCCGTTGTCGTACAGCTCCTGCAGCACGTCGTTGACGAAGCCCTGCATGTCCGAGTCGCCCTCGGGCACGCCGATGCCGTACGGCTCGACCGTGAGGTCCTCGCCCACGAGCTTCAGCGTGTCGTCCTGGATGATCATCCCGGTGAGGATCACGTCGTCGGTGACGACCGCGTCGACCGAGCCGTTCTGGATGAGCTCGAAGCACTCCGAGTACGTCTCGGGAAGCTGTACGTCGACGCCCTTGACGTCCTTCAGGAGGCCCTCGTACGTCGAGCCGAGCGCGGTGCACGCGCTCCTGCCCGAGAGGTCCTCGAGCGTCTCGACGTCGTTCGTGTCGCCGGCGACGAGGATTCGCCCGTTCGCGATGTAGTAGGGCTCGGAGAAGTCGATCTCGACGTCACGGTCGGTCGTGATCGTCATCGTCGAGGCGACGATGTCCACGGTCCCGTCCTTGAGGAACGGGATGCGGTTGTCGGAGATCGCCTCGACCGCGTCGAGCTCGACACCTAACCGGTCGGCGATCTCCTGCGCGACGTCGACGTCGAAGCCCCTGACCTCGTCTGTCTGCGGGTCGACGAAGCCGAACGGCGGTACGTCGTACTTGACGCCGGCGATGAGCGTGCCGCGCTCCTGGATCTTGCCCATCGTCGTGTCCGCCGGGAACTCCTCGACCTCGCTCTCGCTCCCGTTCTGCGAGCCGGTGCCGGTCCCCTCGCCGTCACCTCCGTCGTCGCCGCAGGCGGCCCCCAGCAGCGCGAGAACGGCCAGCAGCGCTACCAGCCACCTCCATCTTTCGTTCCTCATGACTCCCCCTTTCGTTCGTGCGGTCTGCCCGCGGTCAGTGGTGGATGATCTTGTCGACGAACTCCTTCGCCCGCTCGCTCTTCGTGTTCTTGAAGAACTCCTCGGGCGGTCCCTGCTCGACGATCGTGCCGCCGTCGATGAAGCAGATCCGGTCGCACACCTCGCGAGCGAATCCCATCTCGTGTGTCACCACGATCATCGTCATACCGCTCTTGGCGAGGTCCCTCATCACATCGAGCACCTCGCGGATCATCTCGGGGTCGAGGGCCGACGTCGGCTCGTCGAAGAGCATCAGCTTCGGCTCCATCGCGAGAGCGCGGGCGATCGCGACCCGCTGCTGCTGGCCGCCGGAGAGGTCCGCCGGGAGGGCGTCCGCCTTCTCCGGGATGCCGACGCGCTCGAGGAGCTCCATCGCCTTCGTCTTCGCGTCGGCGCCGGACAACCCCTTCACCTCGGTCGGGCCGAGCGTGATGTTCTGGATGACGCTCTTGTGCGGGAACAAGTTGAACTGCTGGAAGACCATGCCGATGTCGGCGCGGATGCGGTAGATGTCCTTGCCGGCGTTCGGGATCGACTGTCCGTCGAACAGGATCTCGCCGGAGTCGATGGTCTCGAGCGCGTTGACGCACCGCAGCATCGTCGACTTGCCCGACCCCGAAGGGCCCGCGACGACGACGGCCTCGCCCGGGTCGATCGAGAGGTCGATCCCGTCGAGGACGAGGTTGCTCCCGAAGCTCTTCCTCACGTCCTCGAGGACGACCAAATGGCCGTCGGAGCGCGTCGAAGAGGCTTCCGCAGCCCGGTCGGTCGAAAGGTCAGCCCCCATACGCAGGCGGGAGTCTAGCGGAGGAAGCCCCCGAACGTGCCGGAGCTCAGAGGTAGCCGAGGCTGGACAAGCGCTGCCGGATGGCCTCGATCTCGTCGGGGCTGAGGGGGTCGACGTCGCCCGTCCCGGGCTCCGGCTGGAGGGGCCGCGTGACGGCCTGCCCGCGGTGCGAGACGAGGTCGCGCAGGACGTACACCGCGAACTCCGTCACGGAGTGGAAGCCGGATCCCTCGATGACCTGCTTCAGCTGCTCGTAGAGGGGCCGGGGGATCTTGAGCGTCACGTCGACGGATCGGCTCGGCGATCCGCCGGTCTCCGCGTCCGCGGCTTCCCGCTTCATGCGACCGCCACGGAGGCGCCCACGATCGTGAGCGGCACCGCGAACAGGGCCGCGGTGAAGACCGCCAGGCGCGCCTTGCTCTTGACCATCTGCCTCTGGAACCTCCACATCGCCCGCCGGATCTGAGGATAGAAGAACGCCAGGAGCACCACGCTCACGATCGTCGTCCCGACGATCCCCGCGAGCACGATCCGGACCGCGGCGGGGGAGTGGAGCAGGAACGCCGCGAGCAGCGTGTCGCCGAGCGTCGTGATGTTCGCCCCCATGATGTAGGGGAGGACGTCCTCGCGCTTCACGTATCCCTTCGCGACCAGGGGGACGAGGACGGTCAGGGCGACCGACACCGACATCGCTACGAGCGCGACGAGGCAGCCGAGGCCGAACATCGGCCACTTCCGGCGCAGCCACGACAGGCGCGTGCTCTCGATCGCCTCGTCGCCGAGCTCGGGCACGACCGAGTCGATCAGCTTGAACGCGACCAGCAGCAGCGCCAGGCCCCCGAGGAACAGCAACGGCGCGGACCAGCCCTCGACGAGCGCGAGGAGGTCGCCGTAGACGACGTCGATCAGGTCCCCGAACTGTGCGGGGAACTGCAGGTCGAGCGAGTGGAAGGGCCCCCATTCGAGCAGGAAGAACCCCGCTATCGCACCGGGGACGTAGATCAGCGCGGTCGTCGACAGCGCCATCACCGCGGTCGACACGGGGGCCATCCTCTTGCCCTCGCCGCTGCGCAGCGCCGCGATGACCGCGACGAGCAGGACCACGAACGCGGCCCCCAGCCGAGATCCGGTGAGCATCGTGAACCCCTCGGTCTCCGTGATCGTGTCGGCCTTCACGAGCGTGAGCGCGGAGGCAGCGATGGGCGACCCCGAGAGCACGAACAGGGCCCCGATCCAGCCGAGGCCGAGTGTGGCCCCGGCGTTTTTGGCGAGACCGTCGTGGCTGAGGACGTCGAGCCCGGCGGCCCCCTCCTTCATCACCTGAAGCGCTCCGATGAACAAGAAGAGGGCGAGCAGGAACCTGAGCGCCCACCAGGCGGCTTTCATCGGGCTCTTATAGCACTCCTATCGGAGTGTCACAAGGACCCGGACCGGCGGCGCGACTCTCCCGGGCCCAGGAACGTTTTCGATGCTGTGGGGGTGGGACTAGGGTGGCTCGCTTGCAGATGCTGAGACGCAACGAGTGCCGTCGTGTCGCCGAGGGGGCGGCCCGCCGGCTTCCCCGGATGTTCCTGGCGGCGACGACTGCCCTGCTGGCCGTGCCCGCGGCCCCCGCGGCTGCGGCGACCGCTCCGGAGGGCCCGACCCTCCGCGTCCGCACGCTGTCGTTTCCCCGGACGCTGGCCCGCACGTTCACGCTCGACCGGGCGGGGGCCGTGGCGACGCCGTGGCCGGCGACGCACGTCGGCTTCTCGTGGAAGGGCGACGACGGGACCGGCGTCCGCTACCGGGTCCACCGCGCGGACGGGACGGCCTCCCGCTGGCTGCGCGCCCCGGAGAACCACGACGCGGAGCGCGGCGAACAGCACTTCAGCGGCGTGCTCGGCGTCGGCCGCGCCGTCCGCATCGAGTGGGAGGTCGTGAAGCCGCCCGGCAAGTCGATCCGCGACGTGACGCTCGATTACATGAACACGGTCGACGGGGCGCGCCTCGAGACCGAGGTGCCCGTGCAGCAACGGTCGGCCGCGGCCGCCGGCGCGCCCGACATCGTCACGCGCGCCGAGTGGGGCGCCGACGAATCGATCAAGAGCACGTCGGGCAGCTGCGTCCGGCAGTTCTTCCCGGTCCAGCAGCTCTTCGTGCACCACACCGTCGGCCGCAACTACGACTCGAACCCGAAAGCGACGATGCGCGCGATCTACCACTTCCACACGCAGACGCAGGGGTGGTGCGACGTCGGCTACAACTTCGTGGTCGGCTGGGACGGGACGATCTACGAAGGGCGCTGGGCGCGCAAGTACGGCCCCTGGGAGGTCCACTCGTCCGAGGACAGGTCGGGCCGGGCCGTAGCCGGAGCCCACGTCTCCGGCTACAACTCCGGAAGCGTCGGCATCAGCGTGATGGGCAACTTCTCCGAGGTCCAACCGCCGCCGGCCGTCCGCAAGTCGCTCGCGCACCTCCTCGCGTGGGAGGCGGACCGGCACGACCTGAGGCCGCGCGGCGAGCACACGTACCGCAACCCCGAGACAGGCCAGACGCGCCGCCTCAAGTACATCGCGGGCCACCGCGACGCCGGCTACACCGAGTGCCCCGGGAACTTCCTGTACGCGGCCCTGCCCGCGATCCGAAAGGACACGGCCGCGGTCATGGGCGAGGGGAAGGCCTCGTCGGTGATGTCCGCCGACGCAGAGCCGCGGCGCGTCACCTACGGGGAGTCGACGACCGTGGGCGGGACGCTCACGCTCGCGGACGGCGCACCTCTCGCGCTCCAGTCCGTCGCGCTCTACACGAACGAAGCCGACCGCGGCTGGACCGTCGCCGGGACGACCACGACCGGCACGGACGGCTCGTTCTCGTTCTCGCTCGCGCCGCAGGCCGAGACGAAGGCGTTCGTCGTCTACGAAGGCGACGACGAGACGTGGGGGAGCCAGAGCCGCCAGATCAGGATCCGCGTCGCGCCCGAGGTGACGCTCGTGCCGGAGGGCGCCGTCGCGGACGCGTTCGGGACGTACCACTACCCGGCCGGGACCACGACGGCGCGCCTCGGCGGAACGGTCGCGCCCCCCCACGCCGGCAAGCGCGTCGCCGTGCGCGCCTGGGAGGTCGAGGTCGACGGGACGATGACGCTGATCGCGAAGCGGAACCGGCGGCTGGACGAGTCGGGGTCGTACTCCGTCGAGGTCGCGCTGCCCGACACGGCCCCCGGCAACCGCTACCGCGCTATCACCTGGTTCAAGTCCGACGGCGACCACGCGTCGGCGCCGAGCCCCGAGGTCTACTTCACCGTCGGGGTGTAGGGGCTCTCAGCTCTCGCAGCTCTGCTGGCTCTCGACGTCCGTGCACGCGTCGTCGCCCTCGCCCCCGTCGGCCGTGTCCTGCCCGAGCCCCCCGTCGACCGCGTCGTTGCCGCCCTCTCCGTAGACGTCGTCGTCGCCGTTCCCCGCGTCGATGGTGTCGTCGTCTCCCTGCTCGGTGAGCTCCTCGCCGCCGATCTCGAAGATGTGGTCCCCGTAGATCGTGTCGTTCCCATCGCCGCCGAAGATCCGATCCTTGTTCGGCCCCTGGTTCCCCTCGAACCAGATCCCGTCGCCGTAGATCACGTCGGGACCGTCGCCACCGCGGATCGTGTCGCGGCCGCCGTCGTCTTCGTTGCCGTCTCCGGTGATCGTGTCGGCGCCCGCACCGCCGGAGAGGTAGTCGTGACCGAGCGTGCAGCACCACGCGACGTCGTCGCCCATCAGGGTGTCGTCTCCGCCGCGGCCCTCGATGTGGTCGTCCCCGCCGTAGCCGTCGAGGAACTCACCGTCTTTGCTGCCGAGCATGACGTCGTCGTGGATGGTCGCCGACACGCCCTCGACGCTCGAGAAGATCTCGGTCACGTCGCCCACCTTCGCCTTGCGGGCGGCCATGTCGACGTGCAGCGCCTGCGCGGCGTTCCCGAACGCGAGGTTGTCCCTCCCCGGGCCTCCGTCGAAGAAGTCCTTGCCGCCGGAGTGGGCGAACGTGTCCGGCCCCCGGCCCCCGCGCCCGATGTCGTCGCCGGGGCCCCCGTTCAAGTAGTCGGTGACGGTGTCGCCGGACTTCCCTCCGCTCATCGAGTCGTCCCCGCGCTCGCCGTAGATGATGTCGGAGCCCTCGTCGCCGCAGACGAGGTCGTCTCCGCCGCGGGCGTGGATCTCGTCCATGCCCTCCAATGCCAGGATGACGTCGCGCCCGGAGGTCCCCGTCAGCCGGTCGTCCTCCGGGGTCCCCATGATCGTGGGCTTGCGCCCGAAGCAGGTGGTCGCGGCGGTCGCCGAAGGCGCAAGGATCGGGAGGCCGGCCGCCGCAACCAGGACTGCCAGGACGAGACGAGAGCGCTTCATGAGATCGACCTCCGGTGGGTGGCTTTCGTTCCAGCCTCGTCGCCCGATCTACCGGGGTCCACTCAGTTCTTTACACGCGCGCGACGAAGGCCCCGCTGGGAGTTCGGGGCCTTCGTCATGGTCGGCTCGCTGGGAGAAGAGCCGGGTCGCGTAGGTCGTTTCGTGTGCTTGGTGGTGCTCCTAGGGTCCCAGTGCGGTTGCGGCGTGGTCAGCAGCTCGGCATGCGGAGCGAGGTGCCGGGGTTCGTGCGGGCCTCGAAGATCACCGTCACCCACAGCTGTCCGTCCTTCTTGACGGTCCCGATGCCGACGTGGCGGAAGGAGTCGTAGAGGACGTTGTCGGCGTGACCGGGGGAGGCCATGAAGGCGTCGTGGAGCTCCTCGACGCTGCCGCCGACGCCGACGTTCTCGCCGAGGATCGTCCAGTTCGTGACCCTCTTGCCGAGCTTGTCGCCGGGCGTGTGGTAGAGGCGGCCCTGCTTGATCATCTCCCGGGTGTGCAGGCGTGCGGCACGGGACAGCTCGGGGTCGAGGCGGAGCATCCCCCGCTTGGCGATGCCGCGGACGTTGTTGATGCGCTTGGCGAAGCCACGCTCGGTGCCCTTCACGTCCCAGCAGCCGCCCTGCTTGGTCTGTGCACCGGCGGTGGGGACGGGCGCGAGGCCCACGAAGAGAGCTGCGGTGGTGATGCCGATCACTGCACGCTTGACAGCGTTCATGGAACGAACCTCCCAGTTCGGTAGCTGGGCCGCCCTCGTGGGGCCCCTGGCTTTGCGCCCCCGCCTTGCGACGGGTTTGCCTTTCTCGCTTGGGTGCTGCTGGCTCTTGTTTCGGCAGCGCCTCCGGAATCCTTGAGGGATTTCCATCCACTTTCTTCCTGGAGCCCGGCGAGGTGTACAACGCCGGCGTGGAAGACGCTCTCTCACTGGGTATCGGCGCCCTCCGCCGGGCGCTCGAGCGGGGCGAGCTCGACGCGGCCGAGGTCGTCGCCGCGTCGGTCGAGCGGGCGGCGTCCGACGACCTCAACGCCTTCGTGGAGACGCGTCCCGAGGCCGTCGAGGAGGCGGCGAGGGCTGAGGGGCCGTTGGCGGGCGTCCCCCTGGCCGTCAAGGACATGCTCGTGGACCGCGACCGCGTCCCGACGTGCGGGTCGCGGGCCCACGGGGCGTGGCTGAAGGGCACGGCGACCGTGGTGGAGAGGCTGCGGGCCGCGGGGGCCGCGGTCGTCGGCTACACGAACCTGCACGAATGGGGCGTCGGGATGACGTCCGCGTTCACCGCGACCGGGCCCATCCGGAACCCGTGGGACCCGACCCTGGTCCCGGGAGGCTCGAGCGGGGGCTCGGCCGCGGCCCTAGCCGCGGGCATCGTCGCGGCCGCGACGGGCACGGACGCCGGCGGGTCGATCAGGTGTCCGTCGGCGTGCTGCGGCACGACCGGGCTGAAGGCGACGTGGGGGCGCCTGCCGACGGAGGGCTTCGTCGGACACGGAGGCGCCATCGACGGGGTCGGCCCCATGGCCCGGTCGGTCGAGGACGTCGCCACGTTGTTCGGCGTGATGGCCGCGGAGGACGTGAAGCTGCCCGCGGGAGGGTCGCTCCGGGTGGGCATCCCGGCGACGTTCTTCTTCGACGACCTCGACCCGGGCGTCGCCGCGGCGGTCGAGGACGGGATCGACGCGCTGCGGAGGATCGCCGCCGGGGTCCGGGAGGTCGACCTGCCGTCGGCGGCCATGGCTTCGTTCGCGGTTCCCGCTTTGCTCCTGCCGCTGTTCGCCGACCGCCTGCGCGACCGGGACGACTCCGCGTTCCAACCTCCGACCGCGAACCTGCTCGCGCTCGGGCGGTCGACGACCGAGGAGGACCGCCGCCAGGCCGCCCAGGTGCAAGACGCGGTCGTGGCCGACTGGGAGCGCGCCTTCGAAGACGTCGACGTCGTCGTGACTCCTACGCTCCCGTCGCCGCCCGCGCCGGTCGACACCCTGCTCGTCGAGCTTCCGTCGGGGCCCACGTCGGCCGAGCTCGCGTACCTGCGGACGAACTCTCCGATGAACCTCGGAGGCGT
>DATADL010000375.1:0-4109 GCA_036258555.1 Actinomycetota bacterium
CCTGGCGGAGGTCCTGCTCGAGAAGGAGAACCTGGACCGCCGGGACCTCGACAGCCACTTCTCGCCGACACGGCCCGTGGACCTCAGGGGGGGCCGGGAGACGGCCGAGCTCGACGGGCCCCGCCATCCCCTTCCGTAGCGACGGACGGGAATCCTTCGCCTCCTCCGGAAGTTGACTGTATAGCACTCAACTTTCATAATGGCGCCAGAGTCACTATCGCCGGAGGAACCGCATGGACCACGACAAGCTCACGATCAAGACCCAGCAGGCGCTCGTCGCCGCCGAGAAGCTCGCGGCGGCCGCCAACCACCAGCAGGTCGCCCCCGTGCACGTCATGGCCGCCCTCCTCGCGGACCCCGAGGGCGTCGTCTACCCGCTGCTCCACAAGCTCGGCGTCCCTCCGCGATCGCTCGCCGGCCGCCTCGACGCCGCGCTCGACCGGCTTCCCAGGGTCTACGGGGGCTCGCAGCCCTACCTCTCGCAGGAGGTCGTGTCGCTGCTAGACGCCGCGCAAGGCCACGCCGAGGCCCTCGGGGACTCCTACGTGTCCACCGAGCACGTCCTGCTCGCGTTCCTCGACTCGCGTGACGACGCCGGACGCGCCCTGGCCGACGCGGGCGTCGACCGCGCCGGCGTGCTGAACGCGCTCAAGGAGATCCGCGGGTCGCAGCGCGTGACCGACCAGAACCCGGAGGAGAAGTACCAGGCGCTCGAGCGCTTCGGCCGCGACCTCACCGACGCGGCGCGCCGCGGCAAGCTCGATCCCGTCATCGGACGCGACGACGAGATCCGGCGCGTCATCCAGGTCCTGTCGCGGCGCACGAAGAACAACCCCGTCCTGATCGGCGAGCCCGGCGTCGGCAAGACCGCGGTGGTCGAGGGCCTCGCCAACCGCATCGTCGCCGGCGACGTCCCCGAGTCGTTGAAGGACAAGCGTCTGATCTCGCTCGACATCGGCTCGATGGTGGCCGGCTCGAAGTACCGCGGGGAGTTCGAGGAGCGCCTGAAGGCCGTGCTGAAGGAGATCGCGGACTCCGAGGGAGAGGTCATCACCTTCGTCGACGAGCTGCACACGATCGTGGGAGCCGGTGCGGCGGAGGGCGCGGTCGACGCAGGGAACATGATCAAGCCGATGCTCGCCCGCGGCGAGCTCCGCATGGTCGGGGCGACCACGCTCGACGAGTACCGCAAGCACGTCGAGAAGGACCCCGCGCTCGAACGGCGCTTCCAGCCGGTCCTGGTGGGGGAGCCGAGCGTTCCCGACACGATCGCGATCCTGCGAGGGCTCAAGGAGCGCTACGAGGTCCACCACGGCGTGCGCATCCAGGACGCTGCGCTGGTCGCGGCCGCCGTCCTCTCCGACCGCTACGTGACCGGACGCTTCCTCCCGGACAAGGCGATAGACGTCGTGGACGAGTCCGCGTCGCGGCTCCGCATCGAGATCGACTCGATGCCGACCGAGATCGACGTGCTCGACCGGCGCGCGAAGCAGCTCGAGATCGAGAAGGCCGCGATGGCGAAGGAGACCGACGAGGCGTCGCGCGAGCGGCTCGAGCGGATCGAGGAGGAGCTCGCCTCCCTCCACGAGGAGATGGACGCGATGAAGGCCCACTGGGGCCAGGAGAAGGTGGCGATCGACGGGATCCGCGCGCTCAAGGCCGAGATCGAGCAGGTGCGCGGCGAGGCCGAGCGCGCCGAGCGCGACGGGAACCTCGGGCGCGCCGCGGAGCTCCGCTACGGGCGGCTCGTCGAGCTCGAGCGCCGGCTCGCGGAGTCGAACGAGCAGCTCGCGGTGCTCCAGTCGGATCGGAAGTTCCTCAAGGAGGAGGTCGACGAGGAAGACGTCGCCGAGGTCGTGTCGCGTTGGACCGGCGTCCCCGTCAGCAAGCTGATGGAGGGCGAGGTCGCCAAGCTCGTCGCGATGGAGGAGAACCTCCATCGTCGCGTGGTCGGACAGGACGAGGCCGTCGCCGCCGTGTCGAACGCGATCCGCCGAGCTCGTTCGGGTCTCGGCGACCCTAACCGCCCGGTCGGCTCGTTCATCTTCCTCGGGCCCACGGGTGTCGGCAAGACCGAGCTGGCGCGTGCGCTCGCGGAGTTCCTCTTCGACGACGAGCGCGCGATGGTCCGGCTCGACATGAGCGAGTACATGGAGAAGCACTCGGTCTCGCGCCTGGTCGGCGCGCCCCCTGGCTACGTCGGGTACGACGAGGGCGGCCAGCTGACCGAAACCGTGCGCCGGCGGCCGTACTCGGTGCTGCTCCTCGACGAGATCGAGAAGGCCCACCCCGACGTCTTCAACGTGCTGCTGCAGATCCTCGACGACGGGCGGCTGACCGACGGCCACGGCCGTACGGTGGACTTCAAGAACACCGTGATCATCATGACGTCGAACCTCGGTTCGCAGTGGATCCTCGCGGCAGACGAGAGCGACGCGTCCATGTCGGAGAAGGTCATGGCGACGGTGCGGGACCACTTCAAGCCGGAGTTCCTCAACCGGGTCGACGAGATCATCGTGTTCCACCGCCTCGACCGGAGCCACCTCGCGCAGATCGTCGACTTCCAGCTGGAAGGTCTCGAGCGGCGTCTGGCCGAGCGCAACGTCGAGCTGCGCCTGACGGGACCGGCCCGCGAGTACCTGGCGTCGAAGGGCTACGACCCCGCGTACGGAGCGCGTCCGCTGAAGCGGCTGATCCAGCGCGAGATCGAGAACGAGCTGGCGCTGCGCCTGCTCGACGGGACGTTCCGCGCCGGTGACGTGGTGACGGTCGACGCGGGGCCGGACGGGCTGACGTTCGCTTAGCCTCGGATCCGTGAACGACGACAGCTTCACCGTGCTCCGCTGCGAGGACTGTGGCGACACGTTCCCGGCTTCCGGCGACGTCGTCGCGCCGACCTGCCCGTCGTGCGGGAGCGGCCGGGTGGTCCCGGCCTCCGAGCCACTGTTGTGACGCGAGCGCGCGTCGCGCTCCTGCCGGCCGCGCTCCCGATCCTCGAGGAGGCCGTCGCCGCCGGCGGGGGAGCAGTGTCGTCGCTCGACGACGCGAACGCACTCGTGTGGACCGACCCGTTCGACCCCGAGGGGCTACGTGACGTGCTCGGACGCTCGCGCATCGAGTGGGTCCAGCTCCCGTTCGCCGGCATCGAGGCGTTCGTCGCCGCGGGCGTCGTCGACGGCGACCGGACCTGGACGTGCACGAAGGGCGTCTACGGCCACACGACGGCGGAGCACGCGGTCGCGCTGATGCTCGCGGCCGCGCGCCGCATCCACGTGCACGCGCGCGCGTCGTCGTGGGAGGCGGCCGACGACCCGTTCGCCCGGCCCGAGCGGTCGCTCGAGAACGCCCGCGTGCTGTTGGTCGGGACGGGCGGCATCGGCGCCGCGCTCGTCGAGATGCTCGGCCCCCTGCGCGCGGTCGTCACGGCCGTCAACCGGTCGGGACGTCCGCTTCCCGGAGCGCGGGCCACGCACGTCACGGCGGAGCTACCGGCGTTGCTGCCGGACGCCGACTTCGTCGTCCTCGCCGCAGCCCTGACCGAGGAGACGCGCGGGCTCATAGACGCGCGGGCGCTTGCGTCGATGCGTCCGGATGCCTGGCTGGTCAACGTCGCGCGCGGCGCTCTCGTCGACACCCGCGCGCTCGTGCGCGCGCTCCGGGACGGGACGATCGGCGGCGCGGCTCTGGACGTGACGGAGCCGGAGCCCCTGCCGCCGGACCACCCGCTGTGGGAGCTGCCGAACGCGCTCGTCACCCCGCACGTCGCCAACACGTGGCCGATGGCCGTGCCGGAGCTCGCCGCGATGGTCCGGCGCAACGTCGCCCGCTTCACGGCGGGAGAGGCGCTAGAGGGCGTCGTGGACCCCGCGCTCGGGTACTGATCCGCCCGATGTCACGGTCCGCCTGCGCCGCCCTGCTCGCCACGCTCGTCCTCGCCGGGGGCTGCTCGGAGCCGGAGCCGCGCGCCGCGCCCCGGTCCACGCCCGCGCCGTCGCCGTCCCCGTCGATCGTGATCAACCCGCCCGGCGTCGTGGTGGAGAACATCGCGTTGGGCGCGAGCGGCCGGCGCGTGCGCAGGGCGATCCGGGACCTCAAGGCGGTCGACCTGT
>DATADL010000376.1:0-1699 GCA_036258555.1 Actinomycetota bacterium
ACGGCGGCCACGAACCCCAGGTACACCGCCGCGTTCAGCCCGAAGTGCAGCAGCACCAGGTTCATCTCGTTACCCAGCAGGCCCGGGTTCACCTTCGCCCCCGTGGTCTCGTGCTGGATCACCTTCACGACGTGCTCGACCACGTGGTAGCCCTGCAACAGCCCGACGGCGAGGACGAGCCGGTCGCCGAGGCGGTCGTTGCCGCCAGCTGTCCACCCGCGGCGTCTCAGGTGCAGCACGGAGCCGAGCCCCGCCAGGACCGCCGCGTTGTACACGAGGTGCACCCACTCGGTATCCACGAGCGACCCGACGAGCGCGCCGCGGCTCGGGACGCCGTCCGCGTAGACGCGCGACAGCTGCACGACGTGCTCGAGCATGTGGAACGACTGGATCACCGCGCCGACGAGCAGGAGGGCGATCCCGGCCCCCGCGGCGGGCGCGACGCTTCCCCCGCGCGCGACCGCCGGCGCGAGACGGCGCGCCGCGAGGTACAGCACGGCGAGCACCAGCAGACCCAGGAAAGTGCTCGAGGCGCCGAGCGCGATCGCGCCGAGCGGCTCCCCGAGCTCGAGCGGCGACTCCGCGACGATCCTGCTGTGCGAGAGCGCGACCGTCTCGCCTGCCGCCCCCGCGAGCGCGTCACTCTCCGACGACGCGGTCGCGCGATAGTTGACGACGAGCCCCCATCCTTCCGCCGACCTCCCGCCCGGCGCGGCCCCCACGCCCTCGACGACGTTGCGCTCGAACGCGCAGCGGGACATGTCGCCGCAGTAGAGCCCCGCGCCGGTCGCGTCGCGCACGACGTTGTCCCGCGCGATGCCGGTCCCCATCTCGCGGATCACGACGCCGGCGAGCGACGTTCCCGTAACCACGTTCCGCTCGAACACCGTGTCCGACAGATGGCCGACGATGCCGACCTTGCCCCCGGTCACGTGCGACTCCCGGACGACCACGTCGGGGGCGCTGAGCACCTCGATCCCCTGCGCATGCGGGTCGCGCAGCCCCGCGACCGACACGTCTTCCAACAGAGCGGACGCCTTGTAGACCCGGACGCCCTGCGCGTCCGCGCCCGAGACCTCGACGTCCCGCAGCACCGCGCCCCCCGCGTCGTCCAGGTCGACGCCCGTCCACCCGCCGGTGACGCTCAGCCCCTCGACCACGACGCCCGGAGCCGTCACGTGGAGCGCCGCGTCGGCGTCGAGCGGCGCCACCACCTCGGCGTCTTCGCCCACGAGCCTCAACGTCTCGTGGACCTCTAGGGGCCCTTGGTGCGTGCCCGGACCCAGCTCGACCGTCGCTCCTGCGGGCGCCCGGTCGATGACGGCCTGTGCGTCCGTGCCCGCCGGGACCTCCACGTGCGGCGCCGGCCACAGCGTCACGAGGGCCGCTCCGAACAGGACCAGCCCCGCGACGGCTACGGCCCGCCGGCTCACTTGACCGATCCCGCCAGGAGCCCCTGCACGAAGTACCGCTGGAAGGCGAAGAACACGATCAGGGGAACGATCATCGACAGGAACGCGCCCGGCGCGATCACGTCGAGGTTGCCCGAGAACTGCCTCAGCTGGTCGCGGATGAAGACCGTTATCGGGATGTTGTCGCCGCCCGTGAACACGAGCCCGACCAGAAGGTCGTTCCACGTCCAGAGGAACTGGAAGATCCCGAGCGCCGCGATCGCCGGCATGCCCAGCGGGAGGACGAT
>DATADL010000377.1:0-7108 GCA_036258555.1 Actinomycetota bacterium
CTACCACCCGCGCTCGACGGAGCCGCTCGGCGACGGGTGGCAGAAGGTCGAGCTGGCGGCGAGCAGCAGACGCTGGGCGGCGACGCTGTTGCTGCAGCTGGGGGCCGGGGTGAGGAACGTGGAGCCGCGCGAGACGCTGGACGAAGCCCAGCGCCTGGCGACGGAGATAGCCGCGCGCTACCGGTAACGCGGGGGCTGAGCGGCCGTCGCCGCAGGAGACGACGCCGACACGCGTGGATTCCGCATGGGACGGGATCGCTTGCGATCCCGTTAGGCAGAGCGGGATCGCTTGCGATCCCGTTAGGACTCTAGGCCGAACGCGCTTCGGGGTTCGCCGTTATGTGCACTATCTCGCTCACCGGCTCCCGGCGGGGGATCGAGAACGCGAAGTTCGACCCCTTGCCCCACGTCGAGTCCACCCAGATCCGGCCGTGGTGCATGCGCACCAGCTGCGCGCACAGGTAGAGCCCCACTCCCGTCCCGCCGTGCTCGCGCGTGGACGAGCCGTCGATCTGCCGGAAGCGCTCGAAGATCTGCGGGATGTCGCTCGAGAGGATCCCGACGCCGCGGTCCACGACCTCGACGGTCAGGTCCGCGCCGTCCTCGGACGCCCGAACGACCACGTCCTCTTCCGAGTACTTCAGCGCGTTCTCGAGCAGGTGCCGGAGCACGAGGGCCATCTTGGTCTCGTCGCACGGCCACTGCAGCGACGCCGCGACCTCGACGGAGATGCGGCGGCCGGGGTGGTCGGCGATGACGTCCTGGGCGACGCGCTTGAGCAGGTCCGAGACCTCCGCGGTGTCCACCTTCAGGGAGGCCTCGCGCGTCTCGATCTTCGAGACGTAGAGCAGGTCCTCGATCAATCGCTCTAGCTGGGCGGCCTTCGAGTCGATGGTCGCCAGGCCCTCGCGAGCGTCCTCGGGCGTGAGCCGGTCCCTGTCGACCTTGCGGATCAAGGTCCGGGCGAAGCCCTTCACGAGAGTGAGCGGCGTCCGCAGCTCGTGACCGATCATCGCGACGAAGTCGCGCTGCTTCTGGATCATCTCCCGTTCGGCGGTGACGTCGTCCATGATCAGCACGCGGCCCATCGGAGCACCCGGGACCTCTACGTCGTTCACGCTCGCCTTGTAGGTCCGGGGTGGGCTGCCCAGCTCGATCTCCGCGTGGGCGCCGCCGCTTCCGGCGATCAGGCGCTCGACGTCCTCGTTGCCGAGGTTCCCGTGGACGGGCGTGCCCGCGCAGAACATCGTCGAGATGCCGAACACCGCCTCGGCGGCAGGGTTGATCGCGACGATGCGGCCGTGTGCGTCGGCGAGCACGATGGGATGGGGAACCGTCTGGATGATCGCCGACAGCTCCGACTCCTTGCCGTTCACCTCGGAGTGGAGCTCACCGGAGCTCACCGCGGACGCGGCCTGCTGGCCGAACGCGCGCAGCAGGTCCTCCCGCCCTTCGAGGATCACCGGGTCCGCGACGGTGACGACGAGCCCGCGCGTGCCGCGGGTCGTGCGGAAGCCGACCGCCGCGATCGACACGCCGGCGTCCTTGACGTACGCCGCGTCGGAGCGCAGCACCGCGTCCCTGATCTCCGGCATCTCGACCAGGTTCTTGATCGCCGGCTTGTCGAGACCCCGGAAGACGCCGCGGGTGATCGCGCCGTTCTCGTCGAACAGGCACGCGAAGCCGTCGCGGGAGCCCGACAGCCGGGAACCGCCGTCCAGGACCTGCTGGAGGAGGTCGTCGACGTCGAGCGTGCCGAGGAGGCCGCGGCTCGACTCGACCAGCGCCATGAGGTCGGACGACCGCTGCTCCGCCTGCTCGTGGAGCCGGGCCCGGTAGATCAGACCGGCAGCCTGGTCGGCGAACATCTGGGCGACCCTGAGGTCGTCCTCGTGGAACGGCGAGCCCGCCGAGATCGCGAGGCTCAGCACCCCCAGCGAGCGTCCGTGCACTCGCAGCGGCACGACGAGGCTCGATGCGATCGACCGGGACTTCGGGACGAAGTTGACGTACTCCTCGGCGTCGACCTCCTCGAGGCGCAGCGCCTGTCCGGTCGCGAGCACGCGTCCGGCGACGCTCTCGCCGACCGGCACGCGGTGGCCGATCGGCACCTCCGCCGGCAGCCCGCTGGACGCGACGAGCACGAGCGACCGGCCGTCGTCGTCGAGGAGCATGATCGAGCCCTGCTCGGCCCCCATCAGCTCGACGGCCGTGTCAACCATCTGCCGGACGGCGTGGTTCAGAGCGGTAGCGGAGGCCGCGATCTCGCTGACCTTCAGGGCGGCCTCGAGCCCGAGGCGCCACTTGTCGGGGGAGCGCGGCAGATCCCCGCGGTTGCGGAAAAGTGCCATGTTCTTCCATCGGCAGGAGGGGGCGCTCTCCTGAGCCGCGCGCGGGCCACCCGGGGTCCCACATGTGCGCCTAAACCTTTCGAGGGGGCCGCCGATAAACAGGGCGTAAGCACCTGCGACCCAGTCACCAAGAGGCCCTGATATGACGACCATCAAAGCGACTTGTCCCGCATGCGGAGAGGTGGACCTCACGGCCGAGGACATCCTGCTGCGCATCGGCACGGGCCGCCCGATGAACACCTACGGGTTCTCCTGCCCCGACTGCGGTGACTTCGTGGAGAAGCCCGCCGACGAGCGAGTGACGCGGCTGCTGCTCTCCGGCGGAGTGCTGCCCACGCTGTTCCACGTGCCCGCCGAGGTGCTCGAGAGCCGCCAGGGCCCGCCGATCAACCACGACGACCTGCTCTCGTTCCACGAGCTCCTCAAGACCGACGACTGGTTCGAGGACCTCATCGGCAACCGGCGCTCCTAGCCGTCGCCTCGGGTTCCCCGGGGGCCCGCTCTAGACTGATCCAATGCCTCAGATAGGGCCCCTCGAGATCATGGCCGTCGCGGTCATCGCTCTCGTGGTGTTCGGCCCGCACCGCCTCCCCGAGATCGCGCGCAACATCGGCAAGGCCGTCAACGAGATGCGGCGGATGACGTCCGAGATGAGGAGCGAGCTGTCGTCGGGCCTGACCGAGGCGGACGCCGACGAGCCCGAGGTCCCCGAGCCCGCCAAGGCCGTCCCGGCCGACCCCGACGAGCAGGAACGGTGAGCGCACAGGACCTGCGTCGCCGCCGCCTGCGGTGGCTGAGACTCCGCCGGCGCAAGCAGAAGACCACCACCATGACGGTGATGGAGCACCTCGGGGAGCTCCGGACCCGGCTGATCGTCTCGGCGGCCGCGTTCGCCGTCGCCGCGGTCGGCGTCTTCGTCGTCTACGAGCCGATCCTCGAGACTTTGAGGCAGCCCCTGTGCACCCTGGACCCGGACCTCCTGGGCGAGCTGGGATGCAAGCTCCAGACCTTCAAGCCGACCGAGGGCCTGTTGATCCGCCTGAAGATCGCGTCGATGGGCGGCATGATCGTGGCGTCGCCGATCTGGCTCTACCAGCTGTGGGCGTTCGTGACGCCGGGGCTGACGATGCGCGAGAAGCGCTACGCCGGGCCGTTCATCCTCTCGGCGATCCTCCTGTTCTCGGCCGGCACCGCGTTCGCCTACTACATGCTGCCGAACGCGCTGAGGTTCCTCGTCGCGATCGCGGGACCGAGCATCGACGTGAACTTCCGGGCAGAGGAGTACCTGAACTTCGTCGGGCTGGTCCTGATCGCCTTCGGCGTCACGTTCCAGCTGCCGCTGCTGCTCTTCTTCCTCGGCCTGGCGAACGTCGTCAAGGTCGAGCAGCTGCGGCGGTACCGGCGGTACGCGATCGTGACGATCGCGCTCATCGGCGCCCTCGTCACGCCGACCCAGGACCCGTTCACGATGATGGCCCTGTCGCTGCCTCTCTACGGTCTGTACGAGCTCGTGATCGTCCTGCTCGCGGCCGTGAAAAGGCGGCGGAACCGGGAGTCTTCGGTATAGTCGCTCGCCGTGGCGATAAAGGGGAAGAAGAAGTCCCAGAGCCGGGGTAGCCAGGGTCAGCGGCGCCCCGCCGCCGCTCCGCGCCCGGTCTACACCGGGCGCAAGCACGTCCCCTGGTACAAGAAGACCGAGGGCCGCCTGATCGGCGGGATGCTGATCGCCGTCGTCATCGGCGTGACGATCTGGCTCGTCGCCGACGCCCAGAACAAGTCCCGCGAACGCACCCAGACGCGGACGGCGCTCGAGGACTACGCCCAGGGCATCCGCACCTTCACGAACGCTCTCGGCCCGGTCGCGGAGGAGATGGGGACCGCCCAGGCGGCCGAGCCCGACTTCGCCCAGCTGAAGAAGGACGCGCGCAAGTGGACGGCGGACCTGTCGGCGGCCCAGGCGCAGCTCGCCAACGCGCTGCCGCCAGACGAGGCCACGGTCGCGTCCAAGCTGTTCGAACAGTCGATGGCGTCGTTCCTCGCGGCCGCACAGACCTACGAGACCGCGGCCGACGCGCCCGAGGGCGAGACCCGCACGGCGCTGCTCGCCCAGGCCACCGAGGAGCACCAGCAGGGAGTCGGCCTGTTCGAGCTCGGCGTCGAGGCGCTCGACGCGGAGCTGGCGGAGGTAGACGGCGGGGCGTCGAACCTCTCGATCCCGCAGAGCACCCCGCAGATGCCCGACCCGGGACAGAGCCCGGGCGCCTCTACCGAGGTCGTCGTCCCCCCGGCTGACGACCCCGAGGACGGCGGCGGCGGCCAGGGAGGCGGCGGCGGCCAGGGCCAAGGCGGCGGTGGCGGCGGCCAGGACGGCAACTAGCCCCGGCTTCCTCCCCCCGGATCCCGCGGGCGCCTTCGAGGAGACGTACGGGTTCCCCTTCGACGACTTCCAGCGCCGCGCTTGCAACGCTCTCGTCGAGGGGTCGTCCGTCCTCGTAGCGGCCCCCACCGGTGCCGGCAAGACCGTCGTGGGCGAGTTCGCCGCGTGGCTCGCGCTGCAGGGGACCGGCAAGACCTTCTACACGACCCCGATCAAGGCGCTCTCGAACCAGAAGTACGGCGACTTCCTCGCGTTGCACGGACCTTCGAACGTCGGGCTGCTGACGGGCGACAACTCGCTCAACGGCGACGCCCCCCTCGTAGTGATGACCACGGAGGTCCTGCGCAACATGATCTACGAGGACTCGCCCGAGCTGCACGCCCTCGAGTACGTCGTGCTCGACGAGGTCCACTACCTCCAGGACCGCTACCGCGGCGGGGTCTGGGAGGAGATCCTCATCCACCTCCCGGTCGACGTGAAGATCGTGTCGCTCTCGGCGACGGTGAGCAACGCCGAGGAGTTCGCGGAGTGGCTGCAGACCCTCCGCGGTCGTACCGAGGTCATCATCGAGGACAAGCGGCCGGTCGAGATCAAGCACTGGTACTTCGCCAGCGACGAGCTGCTCCCGATGTTCGTGCGCGGCCGCGACGGCCAGCCCCACCCGAACCCGCGGGGGCAGGAGCTCGACCGGAGACGCCGGCGGGGCGGACCGGGATCGCGACCGACGCGCGGGGGACGGCGCGAGCGCGAGAAGCGGGCGCGGATCCCGTGGCGCTCGGAGGTGGTCGAACGGCTCCAGGGCGAGTCGATGCTGCCGGCGATCTACTTCATCTTCTCCCGCAAAGGGTGCGACGAGGCCGTGCGTCAGTGTCTGCGCGAGGGGATCCGCCTGACGAGCCCCGACGAGCGCAAGAAGATCGTCGAGTACGCCGAGTCGCGGGTCGCGGAGCTGAACCTCAACGAGCTAGACGTCCTCGGCTACGGCGAGTGGATCGAGGGCCTGTCGAACGGCCTCGCCGCGCACCACGCCGGGATGATCCCGCCGTTCAAGGAGACGGTCGAGGAGCTGTTCGCGCGCGGGATCGTCAAGGTGGTGTTCGCGACCGAGACCCTGGCTCTCGGCATCAACATGCCCGCGCGCACCGTCGTGATCGAGAGCCTGATGAAGTTCACCGGCGAGAAGCACGAGCTGATCACGCCCGGGCAGTACACGCAGCTCTCGGGCCGCGCCGGCCGGCGGGGGATCGACGAGATCGGGCACTCCGTCGTCCTGTTGCAGCGGTTCACCCCGTTCGACACCATCACGAGGCTCGCGTCCACGAGGACCTACCCTCTGCAGTCGTCGTTCCAGCCCTCGTACAACATGGCGGTGAACCTCGTCCGCAACTACGACCGCCACGAGGCGGAGCACCTCGTCAACTCCTCGTTCGCCCAGTTCCAGACGGACCGCGACGTCGTGCGGCTCGAGCGCAAGCGGGAGCGCTCCGAGGCGTACCTCGCGAGCTATCGCGAGCGGATGCAGTGCGACCGGGGTGACTTCGAGGAGTACATGGACCTGCGGAACCGCCTGGCGGCTCTCGAGAGGCGCGGGGGCCGGGCGCGCGTCCACGAGCGCGTGCTAGAGGCCATAGGGGCGCTGCGTCCCGGCGACGTGATCGATCTCCCCGCCGGACGCCGGCGTGGGCGCTACGCGGTGATCGAGGTCAGCACGCGACGGTCCGAGACCGTTCCGCGCGTGCTCGTGCTGTCGGAGGAGAGGACGATGATCCGGCTGGCGCCGGTCGACTTCCGCGAGCCGCCGCGCCCGGTGGCGCGGCTGCGGTTGCCGCGCGACTTCAACGTGCGCGACCTCTCGGAGCGCCGCAAGCTCGCGCGGCAGCTCGCGGCCCTGGAGGAGGCGGAGCCGCCCGAGGAGCCGTCGGACGCCGCGGCCGACGAGGTGAAGGCGCTGCAGCGCGCGGTTGCGCGGCACCCCGTCGCGAAGTGTCCCGAGGTCGGACGCCACATCCACTTCGCCGAACGGGCCGTGCGCCTCGAGAAGGAGATCGCCGGCGTCGACAAACAGGTGGCGCGCCGTACGGGAACGCTCGCGCGCCGGTTCGGCCGCGTGCTGGACGTGCTCGAGGACCTCGGCTACGTCGAGGACTGGGCTCTCACGGAGAAGGGCGAGCGCCTGACGCGCGTCTACAACGAGTCCGACCTGCTGGTGGTCGAGATGCTCGCCCGCAACCTACTCGCCGGGCTCGAGCCGCCGGAGCTCGCCGCGGTGTGCTCGTCGCTGGTCTACGAGACGCGGGGGCCTGAGACCGAGAACGCGGTCGAGATGCCGACGCCGCGGAGCCGCCAGGTGAACGGCGAGCTGATGCGGCTGTGGAAGAGG
>DATADL010000378.1:0-6956 GCA_036258555.1 Actinomycetota bacterium
CACCGCCACCCGGAAGCCGCCGGACACGCTCCTACGCGGCCGCACCGACGACCTCTTCAGGGAGTACTTCCCGAGGCTCGTCCGGTTGCTGTCTCCGGTGCTACGCGACCGCCCGCTTGCGGAAGACCTCGCGCAAGAGACGATGTCGCGGTTCCTCGTGCGGCTCGACCGGCTCGACACCTCGACGCCCGTCTGGCCCTGGCTGAAGACGGTCGCGATGCGCCTCGCGATCGACCATCTGCGCAGGGGGGCGCGCGAGGTTCCGTACCAGCCGCAAGAGGTCGTAGTCGACGAGAATGCCGGAGCACGCGAGGACACGTATTGGTGCGAGGAGGGTCCTGAGCTCGTCGCCGCCCTCCGCGACCTGCCGAAGCGGCAACGCCAGGCACTCGCCCTGCGATACCTCCACGACCGCGATCCCGCAGACGTCGCACGCGCTCTGAACCTCAGCAAGGGTGCTCTCGACCAACTCGTCTTCCGCGCGCGACGCAACATGTCGCGTCGGTACGCACCGATCTCACGCGACGCGTAAGCAACCGCGTTCGACGGGCGTGTTGACAGTCGAAGCCGGCGATGCCGGACGGATCTTCGACACAGGAGGTGCGGAGACATGGCACGTTCACGCAAGAGGTTGAGGGTACGGAGGGTCGCTTCGGCGTTCCTGGCGGCGGCATTTGCAGCCATCGCGGGGGCGTCACCCGCCGCGGCGGCAGAGCTCGTCGTGCCGATCTCCGAGCCCGAGCCGAGCGTCGAGTCGACAGACCTTCCCGTCGAGTACCGCGTCGCCACGGCGCTCGTGACGCTCGGAAGCAACGACCTGGCTCCTGTCGCGCTCGAGAGCCCCGTCGACGACGTCGGCCCGCTCCCGGACGGCACGGGTGCGCTGCTCGGCCAGAGCTGCAAGCAATTCTGGGTTCGGATCGATTACAAGAACGGCCGCGGCGACACCATCATGTACTTCAAGCAGACGAAAGACTGGTGCTGGAACAACTCCACTCACAAGCTGACGGCGGTGGGAGTCGCGTCGAGCGGACACGTCTACGCTTGGGCCGACCCGGTGTGGAACTACGACGGCGTCATCGGGTCCACGAGCTACTACTACAACTCGAACCGCTCGCACTACTCCTTCCGCGAAGGCAAGTTCAGCGCACACTGCGGTCCCTGGTCGTGCGGCAACAAGACGCCGGAGATCATCATCCGGGCGCACGGAGGCGGCACCCAGAGCTACTGGACGAAGGGCTAGCCACCGTACGGATCGCGACATCACTCGGGAGGGGGCCGGCGATGCCCCCTCCCGCCGCGCTACAGGAGGACGAACATGAGAACGCTGTCTCTGCGTCTGGCGATTGCCACTGCCACGGTTGCGTGTCTGCTCGGCGTCCAGGGGCCGGTGAACGCCGGCGAGGCCGACGACATCCTGCTCGAAGAGTCCGCTGATGCCCAGTTCGCGACACCGACGATCTCGATCGTGGTTCCCGAGCTCGACGGGGGCCCTTCTACGTGCACCTACGACCTGACCGGCAGCGGGCGCATCTCTCGGGCGGCCGGGAGCAGCACGATGACCGAGCGCGGCACGGTCAAGGGCACGACGAATTGCTCTCGCAACCTCACGGCGGTGCTGACGATCAGCGACTCGTCCACCGGCGCGCCTACCGAGCGCACGGGGTGCGCAGGCTCGGGGTTCCGGTCGGCCACGTGCTCGTCCTCCCAGAACGTCACCTATTTCACCTCTGGCGTGCTCACACGGCCGGTCTCGACGGTGGTCTTCCGGTACCAACTCTTCGCATCGGGGCAAGAGCGGATCTGCTTCGACTACAAGATCACGGTCGTCGGGGGGACCGAGGCGGCCCACGGCGCCGGTCCCTGCGGAGCTTCGACCGTCTGAGGGGTCGAAGACGAAGCGCCCGGGGCTGCGTATGCCCCGGGCGCTCGTTGTCTCGGTCTCTCTACAGCGGCGTCGTCGTCGCGGCCGCCGTCGTGTCGTCGCCCTCGGCCAGCAACGTCATCGCCCAGCCGATCGCCGCCACCGTGAACGCCACCCATGCGACGATCACGATCGGGGAGTTGACGTCCACCGGCTCGTCGCCGAGCGCGTAGCCGTAGCCCCAGACGGCGAAGAGCAGGCCCGCCAGCGCGGCCGCCCCCCGCGCCCATATGGGCGACCAGTCCTGGGCCGCTATCAGCCACACCGCAGGCCAGTGCAGGACGGCCAGGAACCCCTGGATGCTCTCCGGCCCCGGGCCCGTGTATCCCGCGGCGGCACCGACGACCGCCAGCGCGCCGAGTGCTCCGAAGCCCGCGGCCGAGAGGTCGAGCCGCGCCCGCGCGTGGCGGACGAGCAGCAACAGCCCCGCGATCATCCCGCCGGCCGCGCCGAGCGAATACAGGATCGTCTGCATGTCGTCGCCGGAGTCGAAAAGGCTGCCCAGGATGCCCCCCAGGACCGCCACTGCGAGCGCCCCGACGATCCACAGCGTCGGGCTCCCGACGGTCCCGACTGTAGGAGCGGCCCCCCTGGATACGTTCGTTGCCACGACGAACCTCCTCTCTCCCCCACGTCTCCTCCGAAGAGAGTGCGCCCGCGGAGGGGCCGAATCAAGGACCCTGCCGGCGGCCGCCTCGGGGACGCGCCCCACGAGACGCCGGGCCGGGGCTGGCGACGGGCGCTCGACCCTGGTTGACTAGGAGTCGAGCGCACCGTGAAGGGTGGCGGGGGTGCGGATGAAGCTCAGGCGGGCGTTGCAGCTAATCGTGGTCGGGGCGGCGATCGCCGTCGCGTGGGTGTCTGTCGCGTCGGCGCCCGGCACGGCCCAGGGCGAGGACGAGGAGCCGTGCCCCCGGCCCGCGGTCGTGGAAGACACCGATTTCGACCTCGTCGAGCCGAGCCCCGCGCCCGAGGGCGCGGAAGCGCGCGTAGCCGAGGCCGCGCTCGTCCCGGAGGAGCCGGACGGCATCGTCATGCGGTTCGGCAAGGACCGCGGCCCCCTGCACCGCAAGTTCTTCGTGGCGCTCCCGGACCGGTCGAAGGCGACGCTTCCGGCGGTGGGCTCTCCGCTGCGCGTCCGTCTGCGCCCGCTAGTCAGGGAGGAGGCCGACAACGTCATCGACGACGACGAGTACGTCGCGAGCGCGACGTTCACGGGCGAGCGCGAGGTGACGGTCGCGGTGTGCATCGACCCGCACGTCGATCCCGGCACGTACAAGGGGACGGTGACGCTGGAGCATCCTCAGATACGCCCCGTGGCGATCCCGGTCGAGGTCTCGCTCCAGTACCCGGAGTGGGCGATCGTCGCTATCGCCGTCGCCGTCGTCGTGGTCGGCGCTGCGCCCGCCTACGTGTGGGCGACGCGCCGCAGGAGCGCGGCCGAGGGAGGGCACGTCCTGGCAAGCGTCGCGGGCCTCCGGGAGCTGGCGTCGTGGGTGCTCGCCAACTTCGTCGCGTTCGGGATCGCGTCGATCGCAGCGACGTCGGCGTGGCTCGCGAACTACTGGTACGACCCCTCTTGGGGCGCAGAGATGCCGAAGGATTGGTTCACGTTGATCGGCGCGACGTTCACCGCGTTCACGACCGGGATGTTGACCGGGACCGCTCCGCCGAAGACGAGCACGAAGGAAGACTCAGGCGAGGCCCCCGAACCTGCGGTCGCGCCCGGCGTAGTCAGCTAGCGCTTCGAACAGCGCGTGCCGGTCGAAGTCGGGCCACAGCGTCTCCGTGAAGTACAGCTCCGCGTAGGCCGATTGCCACAGCAGGAAGTTCGACAGCCTCCGCTCGCCCGACGTGCGGATGAGGAGGTCGACGTCCGGCGCGTCCGGCGCGTACAGGTTGTCCGGGATCGAGCCCTCGGCCGCGGCGTCTTCGAGCTCTGCCCTCCCGCCGTAGTTGAAGCAGACCAGGAGCTCCATCCGGTCGTTGCCGGCGGTGACCCTCTCCGCCTCGTCGAACTCGTCGAGCACGTCCTGCGGAACGGGGTCGCGCCGTCCGATGCGCCGGATGCGCACGCGGCGCCGGTTCAAGTCGTCGCGCCGCTCGCGCAGCAGGGCACGGTTGAACCCCAGCAGGAAGTCGACCTCGTCGGACGGGCGCGCCCAGTTCTCCGTCGAGAACGCGTAGACGGAGAGGAACGAGATGCCGGCCTCGAGCGCGCCCTCGACCACGTCGAACAGCGCGCGCTCCCCCGCCTCGTGGCCCTTGGTCCGCGGGAGGCCGCGCGCCTCCGCCCAGCGACCGTTGCCGTCCATGATGATCGCCACGTGCCGCGGGACGCGGCTCAACGGGCGCTCGGCAGCAGGCGCAGGCTGCGCAGCGGCCGTTCGAGGTGGTACTCCGCGTAGCGCCGCAGGACGTGCGTGACCTCGTCGGCCTCGGCAGCCCCCGCGGGCTCGCCGAAGTCCCGCTCGAGGAGCCTGCCGAGGAGCCTCAGCCGGTCGACCGAGACCTCGAGGGCGTCGCGGTCGTCGCGCCAGCAGGACGCGCACACCGCGCCGCCGAGCGCGGGGCTGAACCCGCCGAGGCCCGCCGACGTCTCCCCGCATCCGGCGCACGTCGTGAGCTGCGGGTGGTAGCCGGAGATAGACAGCAGCTTCACGAGGAAGGCCGGGACGACCGTCGTCGTGTGACCCGCTCTCAGGGCCTGGAGGCCGTGCAGGAGGAGCCGGTAGGTGGAGGCGGCGCGCTCGCGATCGGGCGTCACCTTCTCGACGAGCTCGACGAGGGCAGCCGCCGCCGTCAAGGACGCGTACTCGGCGCGCACCTCGTGGAACGACGTGACGATGTCGGCCTGGGTGATCGTGTCGAGGCTCCGCCCCCTGTACACGAGGACCGCGACGTGGGTGAACGGCTCGAGCCTCGCTCCGAAACGGCTCTTGGTCTTGCGGATCCCCTTCGCGACCGCCCGGACCTTCCCGTGGTCGCGGGTGAACAGGGTGACGATGCGATCGGCCTCACCCAGCTTGATCGTCTTGAGGACGACGGCCTCGTCCTTGTACAGCCCCGGCATGAGGAGAACAGCGTAAGTGGGGGTCCGTCGTAGCGGCGTCTTTCAAGAGATGCCGATGCGGAGGTTGCGCGGCACCGCGCCGCCGGTCCCCTCGACGAGGTCGAACGTCACCCTCTGCCCCGGCCGGAGGAACCGGAACATCGAGCCCTCCAGGGCCTGGTCGTCGATGGCCCACTCCGTCGCGCCGTCGTCGGACACGAGCACGCCCGTGCGCGAGATCGAGTCGTAGCGCTTGACGGTGGCCTGGGGCAAGGAACGCCTTTCGTTTCTCTTCGCGCCGGCCGGGGCCGCCGCTGGACTACTCCGGCTCGGGCCACAGGGGCCCGCTGACGGCCCAGAAGGATACCGCCCCGAAACACGCCAGGATCAGCAGGTCCCAGACCTGCGAGCCCGCGATCCCGCCGGCGAAGCCCGGCTTCAGCGCCTCCGCCGCGTACGTCGACGGGAGCAGCGCGCGCACCGGTCCGAGCCAGCCCGGGATGCGGTCGAGCGGCAGGATCCCGAGGAACAGGGCGGCCATCATCGCGAGGTTCGAGTACATGCCCGCGAGCTGCTCGTCGGGGGCGGCGAAGCCGATCGCGACGCCGATCCCCGCGAGCGCGAAAGACCCCAGCGCCCACACCGGGACGGCCGCCCACAACGCCGCGAGCGAGAGGTCGAACAGGAGCGCGCCCAGCGCGAGCACGATGACGGTCCCGGGCAGCGCGAACACGGCGAAGGAGACGAGCACGGCGGCCACGAGGGGGCCGCGCCCGGCCGGGACCGTCTGGTAGTAGTCGAGCGCTCCGCTCTCCTTCATCCAGGCGACGCGCTGGGCGAGCATGACGATCGCGGTCATCGCTATCGCCAGGACGGCCGACCCCGCGACGATCTGCTCGCCGAACTCCTCTACCTGTGACGGCTCCATCACCGCTCGCATCAGCACCGCGATCCCGAGCGGCATCGCGGACGACACGATGAGGTACGGGCGCCACGCCGTCCTGATCCGCGCCATCTGCATGCGGACGAGGACGGCGAGCTTCCGGGACGCGGTCGTGCGGCTCATCGCGCCTCTTCCTCTTCGAAGGTCCGGCCCCCGACCTCCAGGTAGACGTCCTCCAGGGTCGGCGACACGAGCCGGACGTCCTCGAGAGACTCCAGGCCCGCCGCGGCGATGACCTTCTCCAGGCACGGGATCGCGTCCTCCGCGGGGACCCACGCGCTCAGGTGCTTCCCGCGCACGCGCGTCTCGCCGGCGACGTGCTCGACGAGCGCGCGGGGGTCGACGGTCGCGTCCTCGGCGACGACGACCTCGACCCTCGTCCGGTGAGAGAGCCGCGCCTTCAGCTCCGCCGGAGTCCCCGACGCCACGATGCGGCCCCGCCCCATGATCGCCACGCGGTCGAGCACGTGCTCCGCCTCGGCGACGTCGTGCGTGACGAGCACGACCGCGGCGCCACCCCGCGCCCGATCCGCGATCAGCTCCCAGATCCTCGTCCGCAGCGCCGGGTCCACGTCGGCCGTCGGCTCGTCGAGGATCAGCACCGGCAACCTGCCGACGAGCGTCATGCCGATCTGCACGAGGCGTCGCTGCCCTCCCGACAGCTTCCGCAGCTGGCGCCCGGCGATCTCCCCGAGAGACAGCGCGTCGATCAGCTCGTCCGCATCCGCCGCGGCGGCGGCCTTCCCCAGTCCCCGGAGCATCCCCGTATAGGTGATGGCCTCCCCGACCTCGAGCTCCCCCAACGCGGTCGCCCCCTGGGGGAGGTAGGCGACGCACCGGGCGACCCGGGGCTCGGGCCGGCGGCCGGAGAAGACGACCTCTCCGAAGAGCCTTATCTCGCCCGAAGTCGGGCGCAGCAACCCCACGAGCTGCCGGACGAGCGTGGTCTTGCCGGCCCCGTTCGGGCCGAGCAAGCCGAACGCCTCACCCCGGTCGACGGACCACGACACGCCGTCGTTGGCCACGACCTGGGGGCT
>DATADL010000379.1:0-2542 GCA_036258555.1 Actinomycetota bacterium
GGCGAGGTGCTCGCCCAGCGGGTCTGCCGCGACGTCGACGGCCCTGGTCTCGACGAGGTCGCCGGTTCCTTCGAGCCTCCGGGCGTCGGCGGCGTAGGTGCCCTTGTCGAGGTTCGTCACCGGGACGCCCCGGCCCGCGAGACGGCGTACGACCGCCGAGCCGATGAACCCGAGCCCGCCCGTGACGACGATCCGCCCCTGCATCCGCCGCATGCTACGGCGTCGCGACGCTCACAAGCGGTGCTCGAACCACCCCTGATGCGGAGCGTGGTCTTCGTGGCAGCTGCCGGGACAGTAGACGGAGCGCTTGTACCAGCCGGCCTGCCACCGGTAGCGGTCCACGTCGTCGCCGAGCGACGCGACGGAGAAAGAGACCTTCAACGTCTTGCGGTCGGGACGCCACGCGCCGACGCGGCCGTGCACCTTTATGTCCTTGAACTTGCCGCGGAACATGCGCCCCCGGCCGCCGTCGGCGTGCGCCGAGGGGGTCGCCGGGAGCAGCAGGAGCAGGACGAGGCCTGCGACCCTCTTCACGTCTTCGACTCTGCCACAACCGGCGTTGCATACCGGGCCCGCCCGGCGCCGCCGGGGTCGCTCGCGTAGGATCGCTGAGGCGATGTACGGGACCGCGATCCAGGGCCTGCTCGACGCCGCGCCGGCCGCGGCGCTGGGCTTCTTCGCCTTCTGCTTCCTGATGTTCGCCCTCGGCATGAGCACGCCGCGCGACGACGACGAGGGCAAGACGAAGACGGTCGTGCTGGTCGACGACGACCTCGACGTCCTGCGCGGCCTCCGGTCGCTCGTCGAGTCGAGGACGCCGTTCCGGGTCGCCGGCGTGGCGTGCTCGGGCCTCGAGGGCCTGCGGGTGGTCGACGCAGTCACGCCCGACCTCGTCGTCGTGGACGTGAAGCTGCCGGAGCTCGACGGGATCGAGACGACCCGGCGGCTGAAGGAGATGGATCCCACGCTCCCCGTGATCGCCTTCAGCTCCCCCGAGGACGACGCGACCGGATCGATCATGCGCCGGGCGGGGGCCGCGGCCCACCTGGTCAAGGGCGACGATCCCGAGACGATCGTGAGGACGATCTCGGACTTCGCCTGATGCGGGTCGTCGAAAAACGCCGCGAATGCCCTGGGAACGGCAGGCTCGCTTACCTATAGTTGCGAGGGCGGCGACGAGCGCGAGGAGGTCTGCGGATGAACAGGCTGTCGATGGGCGAGAAGCTCCTCGGGGGGAGCGCAGTGGTGCTCTTCCTGCTGTCCTTCCTCGACTACTGGGCGAAGGTCGAGATCGAGGGCGGTGGGACGGAGATCACGGAGCGCTTCACGGCCTGGGACGCCTACGGGTTCCTGCTGAAGCTCGGGCTCATCCTCGCCGCCGTCGCGGCCGGCCTGGTGATCGCCAGAGCCGCGAACGCGAACCTGTCGATCCCGTGGTCGAACGTCTACCGCGGCCTCGCCGTGGCCACGCTCGTGCTCGTCGCGATCACGTTGCTGCTCGGACCCGACGAGAGCGGGAGCTTCTCGAACGAGCTCGGGTCGGTCGAGATCAGCCGCGGGATCGCCCTGTTCATCGGGACGGTCCTGGCCGCGCTGATGGCGGCGGGCGCGTGGATGCACTCGGACGACGGGACCGCAACGGCGACCTCCCCGGGCGCCGCCCCCGCCGCATAGGCGCATCCGCGGGGCGCGACCTCACGCCGCCGCCAGCCGACGCATCGCCACGATCCCCACGAGGGGGCCGGGCACCAGCAGCAGGAACGCGACCCGCCAAGACGTCGCGGCCTCGAACCACGGGACGAGCCAGATCGTCACGACGGTCAGAAGGAAGCCCAACGCGAGCTGCAGCGTCAGCGCGGTCCCCACGTAGCGCTGGTCGGCGAGCTCGGTGACCAGCGTCGAGTACTGCGCGGAGTCGGCCACGATCGCGAAGCCCCACACGAGCGCGACGGCGAGGACGAGCCACGGGGCGCGCCCGTACGTGAGGCCTATGACGGCGGCGCACGCGCCCGAGACGCCGAGTGACCACAGGTTGAGCCGGGCGCGGCCCCAGCGGTCGCCGAGCACACCGCCGGCGTAGCAGCCGAGCGCGCCCACGCCGATGACGGCGAACGTGGCGGCTGCGGCGAACGCGCCGTCGTCCGAGCCGCTCGCGGCGAGCGACGAGCGGAAGAACACGACGAACCAGGCCCACATCGCGTACAGCTCCCACATGTGCCCGAAGTAGCCGAACGACGCGAGTCGCACGCCGCGGTTCGAGAAGACGAGCCTTGCCTGGCGCGGATCGAAGACCGCGGTCGGGAACGGATAAGGGCCATCGCGCACCAGAAGGCCGAGCGCGCCCCCTAGGAGCGTCAGCCCCGAGGTAACGCCGAGCACGACGTCCACCTCGAGTCCGCCCAGCCCATTCACGAGATGCGGAGCGGCGGACCCCACCGTCAGCGCGCCGACGAGGATCCCGAGCGCGAGCCCGCGCGAGCGACGGAACCACGTCGCCGCCTGCTTCAGAGCCGGCGGATAAACGCCGGCGAGGAAGAATCCC
>DATADL010000380.1:0-24179 GCA_036258555.1 Actinomycetota bacterium
CGTCGCGCAGATCGGGGCGGGCCTTCTCGAGCTCGTCGTACGCGTCGGACTCGATCGTCTCGTCGTCGGGGTGTCGCGCGCCCTTCATCGAGACGACCTCGTGGCGGTGCAGGACCCGTCCGCTCTCGGGGTCGTAGATGACGACCATGCTCTCGTGCTCGACCTCCGGCCTCACGATGCCCATCCTCACCCTCCTCGCACTCGTCGCCGGTACCGGACGCTCACCCGAAGATCTCGGTAGTCAGCACCGCCGTCGCGATGCAGTCCCGCGTGGACATCTTGAACGTCACGCTGGTGCAACCGTCGCCGAAGATGCCCGGCGTGAACGGCCCCGTGTGGGTCCCGTTCTTGTCGGTGAACTTGGAGACCGAGAGGATCACGGAGGCGTCGTCGTCGTTGATGGTGAGCGACTGGAGATAGGGGCGGCTCCACACGTCGAGCCCCGGCGCCGCGAAGTTGTGCTGTTTCGTGAACGTCTCGGTCGTGCCGATCGTCCCCGCGTAGAGCTTCGTCTCCCACACCCCGACGATCGCCATAGCCGCTCCCTTCGCCCGCGCGTCTACGTTCCACGCACGAAGCTACGTCCCCCATCGAGCGCGCGTCAACACCGGGACGTCCCCGCGCGCCTCAGCCCACGACCGGCAGCGACTTCTCGAACAGGGTCGCGCCGTCCTCGGCGGCGACGACGCGGACGGTCACCTTCCGGTCCGGTCCCGCTTCGTCGAGCTCGAGGAGCGCGAAGCCCCCGACGCCGTTGACGTTCTCGAGCGTGTGCTCCGGGTCGTTGTTGCCCTGCGACCCGCCGTCGAAGTCCGTCCCCGACGAGTTGATCTCGTACAGCTCGCCGAACTCGAAGTGGTGGATGAGACGCTGCCCGTGCGAGTCGCCGGAGAGGATGACGACGGTTCCGTCCACCGTCGAGAAGAGCTCCAGCAGCTCGTCGCGCTCCGTCGCGTAGACGTTGTGCCATCCGGGATCCTCGGGCACCTTGTTGCGGAACACCATCGCGGAGGCCACCACCTTCACGGGCGCGTCCGACGACGACATCCCCTCTGCGAGCCACGCCTTCTGCTCGAAGCCGATGCGCGTCTTGCTCGCGTCGTCGGGGGCCTCGGGATCGCTCGCGTACAGCCGGCAGTCGAGACACCAGACGTGGACGTCGCCCCAGCGCACGTCGAAGTACTCGTCGGACGGGTTCGCGTGGAGCTCGTCGAACGCACCGATCGTGTACTCCTGCACCGTCTCGGCCCACCCGTTGTCCCCCTGGTAGTCGTGGTCGTCCTGCCAGAGCATCAAGGGGACCTCCGAGACCATCCCCGCGATGTTGCGCTCGCGCAGCATCCGCATCCACCGGGCCTGGAAGTGGTCCGCGCGGCGCGCGACGCAGGTGAGGTCCGCGTAGCCCCAGTCGCCGGAATGGAGGTAGAAGGCCGGTGCGAGGCGGCGCGCCTGCTCGAACGACGGGTACTCCGTGATCCGGCCCGACGTGCAGCATCCGTACGCGAAACGGACCGCGGCCCCCGCGGGCGGAGCCGTCCGGAACGTCGCCGCCGGGCCCGGGAACCTCTCGCCGTCACGGACCGCGAGCGGACGCCAGTGATACAGCGTGTCGGGCTCGAGGTCCTCGAGCCACCGGTGCACGGAGCCGAGCTTCCCCTCGGGCCGGCGCGACGGCGTCACGACCGAGTCGCCGAACCCCTCGTCGGTCGAGTACTCGAACGCGACCGCCGCAGGAACCTCGGTGCGTGCGGTCACGCGCGCCCGGGTCTCCTCGACGGCGCCGGCGAAGCGGTAGGCGAACCGCGGTGACGCGGGGGGGCCCGTCCCCTCGATCGTCACGTCGGAGAAGAGCGCCCGTCCGCCCTGCGTCGTCGACGCGGGGTTGACGAGCACGCCGGCGAAGCCGCGCTCGAGCGGGAGCTCGTCCTCCCGTTCGAAGTAGCGCTCGACGTCACCGGCGATCGCTCGCCCGCTGACCCTGCCCCCGCTCACCCGGAGCTCGAGCCGGACGGGACCGGACGGCTCCAGCGGGTCCTCCGCCAGCAGCGTGCGGTCGACGACGTCGTAACGGAACAGCCGCACGTCGCGATCGCGCACCAGGAGCGCGTAGCCCTCGTCGTAGGTGACGCGTGCGACGATCCCCGCTTCGACCGGACCGTCCAGCTCGACCGTCGCCGTGACGGTCCCGTCGGCGAAGTCGATCGAGGGGGCGATGACGGGTTGCGCCATGTATTCCGCGACCTCCTTGCCCTCCTGGAGCGCCTTCTCGACGGCAGGCTCGACCCCGACGATCCCCTTTCCGTCGCGGACCGACAGCGGCCCCTCGTAGCGCACGTTCAGCCACTCGTCACCCCAACCGGCGCCGTCGCGCTCGAAGCGCTCGGTCACGCGGGTCGCCGCCGCGGGGCGACGCGGCGGCGCGGGGTCGCCCTCGCAGGACGCGAGCAGCGCCGCGGCGGCGGAGCCGCCCGCGGCCTTCAGGAAAGTCCTTCTGTCTATGTCTGCCTCCAGTCGGACGCCGGCCCGGCGCGACGGCCGGGACCGGCGCGCGGGCCGGCCGGTAGGATAGGCGGCGCCCGGAGGGACACACGCCCCGGGATCCGCGGAGGTTCCAACCACGTCACGGAGGTCCAGCTTGACCGCGCCGACAGAGACGGGAGGCCGACGCTCGGCGGGGCCGAACGTCTTGCTCCTGGCGATCGACTCCCTGCGGGCCGACGCCGTCTTCGGCGACCGCGTCCCGACGCCGCGCATCGACGCGTTCGCCGCGCGGGGGGCCGCGTTCACCCAGTGCGTCTCCACCACGACCTCGACCACGCCGTCGTTCTCGTCGATCCTCACGGGCTGCTACCCGCCCAAGCACGGCGTGCGCGGCCTCCAGGGCTACCGGCTCTCCGAAGGCGTGACGACGATGGCGGAGGCGTTCGCGGGCGCGGGCTACCACACCCACGCGGAGGTGACCGGCCCGCTCCTCCCGCAGACCGGCGTGCTCCGCGGCTTCGAGGACGCGCGCCACCGACAGGGCTACAGACAGCCGTTCTTCGGATGGCGTGACGAGGTCGTCGCGCGCATGCACTCGTACGTCGACCCGTGGTTCATGCTGCTCCACATCTGGGAGGTGCACCGGCCGTACCGCGCGCCCCCCGACTTCGCGAAACGGTGGGACAAGGCGGGCTACGAGGCGGCGGTCGCGGCGACGGACGAGTGGCTCGCGCCGGTCTACGAGGCCGCGGGAGACGACACGATCGTGGTGATCACCGGCGACCACGGCGAGGACTACCCGGACACCCCGCTCGAGCAGAAGATGATCCGCGCCGCCCGCAAGGCGCGCGCGAAGCTCGCGCTCGGCAGGTGGTTCCCCTGGGCCGACAAGAAGATCCAGGCCCTCGCGGTCGGGCACGGCTTCGCCCTGTTCGAGCACCTCGTGCGCGTCCCGCTCATCGTCTCGGGGCCCGGCGTCCCCGCCGCGCGGGTCGCCGAGCAGGTGCGCCACGTCGACCTGTTCCCGACGCTCGCCGACCTGTGCGGCGTCCCCATCCCCGACGGCATCGACGGCCGCAGCCTCCGCCCCCTCGTCGAGGGCGGGTCGCTGACGCCCGAGCCCGCGTACATGGAGGCCGTCGGCGTCAAGCTCGAGGGCAACCGCATCTCGGGGGCCCGGACGCCGGACTTCAAACTGTTGCGCCGCGGCGACTCCAGGCCGGCGCTCTACAAGCTCGACGGAGGCGACGGCGCGAACGAGAAGCGCAACGTGATCAGCCGCTACCCGGAGGTCGGTCGCTCGCTCGAGGACTTCATCGACCGGGTGCTGAAGACCGAGGTCGTGGCGGAATCGGGCATGACCGAGGACGAGGAGGCGACCGTCGAGCAGCACCTGAGGGACCTCGGCTATCTCTGAGCCCGCGCGGGGGCCGGCCTCGGCCGGACCCGAGACCGCCAGCCCGCCCTTCTTCATCGTCGGCTCCGCGCGCTCGGGCACGACGTTGCTGCGACTGATGCTCAACGCGCATCCCGAGGTCGCGGTGCCGCCGGAATCGCGGTTCGTCGTCGAGCTGTGGACGGGGGCCGAGCGCGTGGACGCTCGGGAGCTGCTGGCGAAGCTCGCCGCACACCCGCGCTTCCAGGCATGGGACCTCCCCATCGAGATGGTGGAGCACGAGCTCGACGGGTCCGGGGAGGTCCCCTACCAGGCCGCGATCGAGGCCGCCTACCGCGCCTACGCGCGCGTCAACGGCAAGAGGCGCTGGGGCGACAAGACCCCGCGCTACGTCGAGAGCATCCCGCTGCTCGCGGGGCTGTGGCCCGCGGCGCGGTTCGTCCACCTCGTGCGGGACGGGCGCAACGTGGCGCTCTCGTATGCAGACGTCCCGTTCGGGCCCAAGACCGTCGTCAAGGCCGCGCAGCTGTGGGCGTCGCGCGTGCGCGCGGGACTCGATGCGGGCCGCGCCCTCGAGCACGGCCGCTACATCGAGATACGTTACGAAGACCTCGTCGAGGACGCCGAGGGCGAGGCGAAGGACCTCTGCGACTTCCTCTCGCTCGACTTCGACCCGGGGATGCTCGACTACACCGAGCGCGCTCGCGGCGCCGTGCTCCCGCGGGCGAAGAAGTACAACCCGCACGTGGCAGAACGTCCGATCTCGAAGGTCCGGTCGTGGGAGGAGTCGATGCCGCCGGAGCACGTCGAGGTCTTCGAGGCCGTGGCGGGTGACGTCCTATCCGAGCTGGGCTACGAGCGACGCCATCCCCGACCCGGCCGCCGTGCCCGGCTGCTTGCGGCCGCAGGGAAGGCCGGGGCCCCCGTCGTGCCACTCGAGCCGACGAAGCGGGCATAGCGGCACGCCCGGCGGGGTACTACCCCTACCACCCATTACCAACCGGCAAGGGGGAACGATGGCCCTGTCGAACGTGACGATCACGCGCGACGACCTCACGTCGATGCTGCAGCCGCAGGAAGGGCTGACGGTCTCGATCTACCACCCGACGGTCCAGGCGGCGGTCGAGCCCGAGGAGAGCTCGCTGCACCTCAAGAACCTGCTCGCCGCGGCGAAGAACGAGCTGGTAGAGCGCGGCGTCCCGCGCCCCGAGATCGACGAGCTGCTCGCTCCGGCGTACGACCTCCTCGACGAGCGCACGTTCTGGCAGCACCAGCTGAAGGGCCTCGCCCTGTTCCTGTCGCGCTCGGGGATGCGGTACTTCCGGCTCCCGTTCGAGGTCGACGAGGTCGTCTCGATCGGGGACTCGGTCCACCTCAAGCCGGTGCTTCCCGTGCTCACCCTGCAGGGGCACTTCTTCGTCCTCGCCCTCGCGCAGGACCGCGTCCAGATGTACCGCGCGACCGAGCACTCGATCGAGGAGATCGACCTGGCGCAGTGGGGCGTCCCGACGAGCCTCATGGAGGCCCTGCGCTACGACGACCTGCAGAAGCCGGACTCGCAGCACCACTCCGTGACGGGTCCCGGCCGAGGCCAGGCGAACGAGGCGATCGCCGGCGAGGCGCCGAACCAGCGAACGCACGCCTTCCACGGTCACGGCGAGGACGGCGAGGGTCAGAGGACGCAGATCCGGCGCTTCTTCAACGTGCTCGACGACGGGCTCGCCAAGGCGCTCGCGGCGGAGACCGCGCCGATGGTGCTCGTCGGCGTCGAGTACCTGCGGCCGATCTTCAAGGAGGTCACGAGCTACAACCACGTCCTCGACGACGGCGTGGACGGGAACCCGGAGGGTTTCAGGCCGGACGAGATCCACGCGAAGACGTGGCGAGTCGTGCAGCCGTGGTTCCGCGAGCGGATCCGCGACGCCAAGGACCGCTACCACGCGGGCCGCGTGCGGGGGACGGGGTCGGACGACCTGGCGGACATCCTGGCGGCCGCGTACGAGGGACGCGTCGGTGTCCTGTTCGCGCTGCGCGGCGCCGAGGTCTGGGGGATCTTCGACCTCGCGTCGAGGAGTGCGGAGGTCCACTCGGAGCGGGGGCCGGGCGACGTGGACCTGACGGACCTGGCGTGCCGCCAGACGCTGGCGACGGGGGCCGAGGTCTTCGTGGTGGAGGAGGCCGACATGCCGACGTCGACCCCGCTGGCAGCCGTATACCGCTACTAGCTCACCTCACCGAGGGGACGCCGTTCGCATCCGGCACGGAACCGCTAGGCGAAGCGCCGACCGTAGGCTCAGGCCCCCGTGCGGCCGTCTATCAGCTCCCTCAGGATGTCCGCGTGCCCGTTGTGGCGGGCCACCTCCTCGATCATGTGCAGCATGATCCAGCGCAGCGTCGGGTGGCCGCCGGTGCGCCGCGCCCGCGCGGCTACGTCGTCCAGCGATGCCGCCTCCACGATCCGCCGCGACTCCTCGCACTCGGCGTCGTACAGGGCGACGATCGACTCGATCGTCTCGCCCGGGAAGATCTTGAAGTCCGCCTCCATGTCGCCGCTCTCGCTCCACGGATACGTGCAGTCGCGCCCCAGGAAGTTGTCCTGGAACCACCAGCGCTCCACGTAGGCGAGGTGCTTCAGGATCCCGAGCAGCTTCGTGTCCGTCGGCGTCATCGGCCGCGTCGCCTGCTCGAACGACAGGCCGTCCAGCTTCCACTTGATCGTCGCGCGGTGGAAGTCGAGCGTCGCGGTCAGCGCCTCCTTCTCGGGCGCGTCGTAGCGAGCGGTCACGCGGCCCCCTTCGAACGTCTCGCTCATGCCGGCACGAAGGACCAGCGCACCTTGCGCTGCGGGTTGTCGACGTTGGTGTCCACGAGCGCGAGACTCTGCCACGTCCCGAGCGCCGGCTCGCCGTCGAGCACCGGGATCGACACCGACGGCGAGACGAGTGCCGGCACTACGTGGTCGCCGCCGTGGCCGCGCGACCCGTGGCTGTGGCGATAGCGGTCGTCGCGCGGCAGCAGCCGTTCGAGGGCGTCCAGGAGGTCCCCCTCCGAGCCCGACCCCGTCTCCATGATCGCGAGGCCGGCCGTGGCGTGCGGGACGAAGACGTGGACGATGCCGTCTCCGCCGGGCCGTGCGAACCGGCGCAGCTCGCCGGTCAGGTCGACGATCCGCGCCGACGACGTGTCGTGCGACGTGACCTCAGACCTCATATCCGAGCGCCTCCATCTCCGCGGCGATCAGCGGGACGATCGCCTCGATCTCGCGCGGGTTCTCCCTGCGCCACTTCCCGGGCTCCGGAGGAGTCACGACGTTCACGGGCGTCGTCCGGATCGCCTGCGCCTTAGACCGCAGCCCCTCGTCGAACGGGACCTCGAGGAACTCCGCCACGCGCGCGACCTCGCCCTCGGGGTCGTCGACGAGGTCCTCGTACCGCACGCGCACGGCGCGGTCCCCGACCGCGGCGAGGTCCCGCAGCGCGTGCTCGTTCGACGACGCCCACTGCTTCGCGCACACGACCTCGAGGGGGCCGGCGGCGTCGCTCTGCCATCCCGGGTACAGCACGAACTTCCACCATTGCGGGTCGACGCCCTCGATCGAATGCGGCAGCCGGTACGTCCGGTAGCGGGGGGTCCGCCACGCGTTGATCAACGAGTTGACGTTCTCGCGCCCGTCGCGCACGAGGTGGACGTAGCGCGCGTCGGGGAAGACCGCGTCGACGAACGACACCCGCAGGGCGTTGCGCGGCGTCTTGTCGATCAGCCTGCGGCGCGAGCCCGCCACGAGGAAGAACGCGCGCCTGATCCTCTGCACCGCCTTCGGGTCGACGTCGGACGCCGTCAGGGCGTTGGACCTCCAGCCGCGCAGCGCGGGGTGGTAGTCGGCCTCCCAGACCTCGTGCGCCTCGCCCGGCCAGTGCGCGAACTGCGGAGCCGACCGCAGCACCGAGTAGAGCAGCGACGTCCCGGACCGCGGGGCGCCGATCACGAACACGGGGCGGTCGAGCTTGCGGCCCGCCGCGTAGGCCGGCAGATGTGCCGCCTGGCGCGCCCGCAGCGCGGCGCGGTTCGCGTAGTCGCGCGGCCCCGGCTGGAAGTTCGTCCGCAGGCTCTTGCGCAGGGCTCTCCGATCGATGGTCATCGGCGTCCGATCCTAGGCAGGCTGCGGCGGAGCTTGGCGCCGCGCCTTCTGATCCCGTCGAGCACGACCTGCTCCTCGGGGTCGACGCCGAGCCTCTTCAGGAACGCGAGGTAGACGGCGGCGGCGGCGAGGACCCCGGCGGCGTCCACCCACACGACGTCGCCTGGGATCGCCCTCCACGCGAGCAGGAACGCGGCCCCCACCAGCGTCGCGAGCACCGGCTTGGCGAACGACCGTCCGAACGGCTGGACGCCGACGAGGATCTTCGCCTCGACCACGCGCGCGGTGTTCACGAGCGCGGTCACCAGCGCGTCGACCACCGCCATCCCGACGACACCGTGTCGCGGGACCAGCCAGGCCCCCAGGCCGACGTAGAGCGCGACCCCGGCGACCGAGTTCACGAGGTTCACGCCGGGGCGCCCGGTCATCGACAGGACGTATCCGGTCGGGCCGGTCCCCGTGTAGAAGAGGTTCCCGAGCGCGACGATGGCGACCGCTGCGCCGGCCGCCGTCGCCTTCGGGAAGAAGAGCTCGAGGAAGACGTCGGGCGCGACGATCAGCGCGGCGAAGACCGGGAACGAGAACGTCGCGATCCACCGGTTGATCGTCTGGTAGAGCGACTCGAGGCGGTCGATCGCGCCCTTCGAGTGGAGGTCCGACACGACGGGGGCCCAGATGTTGACGATGCCTCCGAGGAAGACCGACCCCATCCCCTGCAGCGAGAGCGCGGCGGCGAACAGCGTCACGGCGACGTCGCCGCGGTAGGCGCCGAGGACGAGTATCCCGAGGCCGAGCGATTGCACCCCCAGCATCGAGGCGCCGCCCTGGGGAAGGGCGAACCGGATCATCTCCCGCGCGGACGCCCGCGGCCGCGCGGCCCGCTCCTCGGCCGACATCAGCCGCACGAAGTACCACGCGGCGACGACAGCGGCGACGGCAACGCTGACCATCAACGTCGTCAGCATGGCGGCGGCCTGGAACCCGGCGACGAGCAGCGCGATCCCCAGGGCGAACCGGACGCCGGGCTGCACGACGTTCCCGGCCACGACCGACGGGACCATCGTCTTGTAGGCCTGGGTGCAATAGCGCAGCACCTGCAGCAGCGCGAACAGCGGGACGTACGGCGCGGCCAGGCGGAAGAGCGCCGCGAGGTCGGACCTGCTCTCGCCGACCTCCGGGAAACGCTCCGCCAGGAGGTCCGCCCCCGCCAGGACCGCGGCGGCGACCACCGCGGAGCCGATCAGCGCGCCGCGGATCGCGACCCGCGCCGCACCGCGGACGCCGCCGGGATCCCCCGTCGCCCGCGCCCGCGTGATGAAGCGCATCGCGGCGTAGTTGAACCCGGCGAGGCCCAGCTGCGCGGCGATGCCGAGGACCTGCGCGACCACGCGATAGACGCCGTAGCCCGCGCGTCCCATGAGCTGGATCGCGATCGCCGTGAAGAAGAAGCTCAGGCTGCGCTGGGTGATCTGCCCGAAGACCTGGATCGCCCCCCCCTTCGCGACGACGCGCACGTCGCGCGCGGCCTCGTCGGTCAGGCCCTCTTCCCGGAGAGGGTCCTCGCGATCGCTCACGCGCCGCGGCGGCGGAACGGGAGCACCGTGACGGGCAGTCGGAGGCCCGACGCCATCGCGACGCCGAGGACGAGCGACACGACCAGCGTGTAGATGGGCTCTACGTAGAGGCTCAGGATCACGCCGTGAGCGCCCGCGATCACGACGGCCCATGCTGCCGCCGTCGCGAGCTCCCGCTCGTCGTCCTCTCTCACACGCGCCGCCGCGCGCGCGTGCAGGCCTGCCGCCGCGTACAGGGCGAGGATCGCCAGCGCACCCGGGATGCCCGTTCGGAACAGGTAGTTGAGGTACGTCGAGTGGGTCCCCGCCCGCGGCACGTAGCGAGTCCCCTCCTTCACCGTGCCCGTCTCGGTCCGGGGCTTCTCCGTCCCGTACCCGAGGATCGCGTAGATCCCGTTCAGGCTCCCGAGCGTCTCCCGGTACAGGTCGTCGCGGGTGTTGACGCTGGCGCCGCCCCCCGCGCGCCCTGTGAGCGGATCGACCTTGTACTTGACGAGGAACACCCCGGTGAGCACGAGCGCGGCCGCGATGCACGCGGCGACGACCTGGATCTTCTTCGTCCTCCCGACGACGCCGTCGACGACCAGGTAGAGCGCGCCGATGGCGATCGCCCCCCACGACCCCCGCGCCAGCGAGAACCCCGCGCCGAAGAGACACGCGACGACGCCGGCGCGGCCGAGCAGACGCCGGCGGCGGTCCTCGCGCCACGACAGGAAGAACGCGAAGGGGAGCAGCGCCGCCGACGCCCCCGCGTAAGTCAGGGCGTTGCGAGGGAACGAACGCATCCGCGGCACGGTGTTCGCCGGCGCGAGCCCGACGTTGTCGTAGAGGAGCGTGACGCCGGCGCGGCCGAGCTCGTCCTCGAACGTCCGCGCCGAGCCCTCGAACCGCACGACCAGGCTGTTCTCGTACGCCTGGAACTTGGG
The DNA here is from genome assembly GCA_036258555.1 of Actinomycetota bacterium. Classification (GTDB taxonomy): domain Bacteria; phylum Actinomycetota; class CADDZG01; order CADDZG01; family WHSQ01; genus JALZEG01. Next base: position 10,516 of record DATADL010000380.1, read on the forward strand.
GCGGAAGACCTCGAACGCCGGAAGGTCGGGGTTCGCCTCGGCCACCCTCGTCACCGCGCGCCGCAACTCGAGCGAGCCGGCGTTGACGGACCGCGCGTACTTGATCATGCCGATGTTGTTCGGGAACGCGTCGACCCCGTACGCGGACTCGACGCGGCGCCGCGCGCTCGAGTCCTGCAGGCTCTCGATCGGCACGCCGATCCACTGGAGGAACACGGCCACCGACAGCACGACGACGAACGCGACGAGCCCGGAGACGAGCTGCACACGGGCGTCCTGGTCGCGGAGCACGTCGACGACCGTCAGCACCGCCGCGCTGGCGACGACCTGAATCCCGAGCAGCAGCAGGAAGTGCTTGAAGTCCAGCGACGTGATCACGAGCACCCCGAGCCCCGTCCAGGCCACGAGGAAGGCGGGCAGCCAGATCCATCTGCCGCCGCGCGGGAGCCGCCGCTCGCGCAGCAGAGCGAGCCCCCACCGGATCGTCACCGCCGTCCACCCCGCGAGGATCACGAACGGCAGCATGTCCACGATCCATCCGGCGATCCCCATGTAGAGCGGCGACACGAGGGCCCACGGCATGGGGAGCACGAACGCCAGTGCGACCGCCGCGACGGTGAACGACCACAGCCCGACGACCCCCGGCCCTACGCCTCCGATCAACGACGCGACGAGGCCGACGACGAGGCCCGCGGCGGCGAGGACGTGGAGCGGTCTCGGGGCTGGCTTGGCGGACGGCACCCCGGCAGGCTACGCGGCGGCGGTCGTCCGCCGGCTGCGCAGGAACAGCACGCCCGCGATCACGAGGGCGAGCGCGTAGGCGACCCACTCGAGAGCCGCACCGAACGGGGCCCGCGCGACCGCGAGCACGACCACGCCGGTGAGCGCCAGGAGGCCCGCGGCGAGCGCCGGCACCAAGCCCAGCAGGTCGCCGAGACCAGCCTCGGGGAACACCGACTTCGCGAGGAGCCATCCCGGCACCGCGAGCAGCGCCAGGACCACGAGCATGATCGGGATCCGCAGGAACGACCCCTCGTTGCGCTCCGACTCGGGCAGCGGGGCGTCCGCGCCGAGCTCCTGGGGGACCGTCTGGTTCGGCGGCAGCACCAGGGTCGCCGGGTCGTCGCCGGTCCCGAAGTCGAAGCTCGCGGCGTTCGCGCCGGTCGTGTTGAAGACCGCCGGGACGACGACGAACGGCTCGCGGTCACCCGACGCGTCCAGGACCTTCTCGACGTCGTCCCACGTCGCCTGCGAGAGCTCCTCGTAGTAGGGGTCCGGGTCCGACCGGATCGCGCCCTCGCCGTTGAAGAACCAGTCGGTGCCTCCGAGGAAGTACGCGGTGCGATCCTGCATCTCGCCCGGGACCGCGTAGCGCGTGACGTTGCCGGCGAGCTTCGCGAAGCCGTAGATCCGCACGTTCTCGGGGGCCTCGTCGTCGACCACGAAGATCACGGGAGTGTCGGGGTCCTCCTTCTCGAGGGCCGCGCGCACCCTCTCGAGCTCCGCCCGCTGATCCGGCTTCAGCCACGCGTCGGACGCGTCGTTCCAGTGCGACTGCTCGAGGCCCGCGGTGAAGTTCGTCCCGACGACGACGGCCAGGGCGACGATCCCGACGAGCGCGAGCTTCGCCGCGCCGCCTCGCTCCGCCACCGCGAGGAACCACCGGGCCGCGAAGTAGATGCCGACCCCGACGAGCAGGATCCACGAGAGCGTCGTGTTGAAGAAGCGGTAGTAGGGATAGGCGACGCCGGCGAGGAACCCGAAGATCCCCGCGAGCGGCGCCAGCCACACGATCGAGACGCGCGCCAGCTCGTCCTCGGCCGCGCGCCTGCCTGCGGCGAGGAGCCCCGCGGCGCCGATCAGGAACAGAGGCCCGTTCAGCAACGGGCGCATGGCCTCGAGCCAGTCCCCCAGGCGCGTCTTGAAGAAGTCCGCGTCGGCGGGCGGCGGCAGCGCGGCGTCGCTCAGCGGGGCCGACTTCCCCCAGATCCCGACCTTCCAGATCAGGTACGTGACCACCACGGCGGCGAACGCCGAAGCGAGCATGGGACCGTCGTCGCGTAGCACCGACCGGAGGTCGAAGCGCCGGAACAGCCAGCGCGCCCCTGCCATCGCACCGAGCACGACGCAGAAGATCACGAGCGTCGTCGGGTGGGTCAACCCGGAGAGGACGAGCAGTCCCGCGAAGATCAGGCGCGCCGGCCAGGACCTGCGCGACGGCTCGATGAAGAACAGGGACGCACCGAGGAAGAAGAGCGTCAGGACGTTGTCGAGGTATCCCCCGAACGGGGGCGTGAGCAGCAGGCTCGCCGAACCGAAGGCGACCGCGTGGAAGATCAGCGGGTCGCGCCGTTGCCGGTACGCGAAGCCGCCGAGCAGCAGCGGGATGACGACCCTGAGCCCCACCGCCAGAAGAACCGTCGGGGTCAGCAGCGCGGCCCCCCCGAGCTCGCGGAAGTAGGACGCGATCACCGGCGTCGTGACGCGGTATCCGCCCGAGTACATGTCGAGGGGGCCGGTCGCCTCGAGCAGGGTCACGGGGTCGTTCTCGACCAGGGCCTCGGTGCGCCACGTGTAATACGCGGGGTCGTCGGCGGGGGCCGGGCGACCGGGCTCTTCCAGGAAAGTCCAGCCGAAGATCAGCAGCAGGATCGCCGCCGTCGCGAGGAAGGCCGCGGGGTGGCCCAGCCACCGGTCGAGCCGCGATCGGGCGGCGGGATCGGTCTGGGGACGGACGCGCTCGGTCAGGGTGGAAGCAGCCATGGATGGCGGCATCCTACCCGCCGCACTCGACACCGGGGAGCATCCGCGCCGGGATCGCGAGCTCGAAGAGGCGGTCCGTGGGCGAGAGGTCGCCCCCGCTCACGACGTCCGCGTCCTCTGCGTTCTCCTCCAGCCGGTAGTCGCCCAGCCAGGTCGCGACCTCCTCCACCGAGACGTCGTAGCGCTCGAGCGCCTCGTCGTCGAGGAACACCTCGGTCGGCCACACCGCGTCCGAGACCGGGCCGAACTCCGCGTCGAGGTCACGCTCGACCTCGTTCGGGTCGATGCCGAAGCCGCCGACCGCCGCGGCGTCCGGCTGCTGCCCGTGGTCGGCCGTCACGACGACGACGTAGCGACCGGGCCCGACCTCCTCGTCGAGGAAGTCGACGATCCTCCCGAGCTCCTCGTCGGTCGCGATCAACGAGTCGCGCACCTCCGGCGACGCCATGTTGAAGTAGTGCCCCACGCGGTCGATCTGCTTGTAGTTCGTGAAGAGCAGGTCGGTGACGCGGTCGTCGCCGTACCCGCCGTCGTCGACGAGGTTGAGCAGCGCATCGGTGTGGAAGCGGACGAACGCCGGCGTCTCCTCGACGCGGTCGGGGGCGTCGAGGATGGCGTTGTCGCGCCAGGCGCGGTCTATCGCACCGTCGGCGACGTCGAGCTCGCTGAGATGTCGTTCCAACGTCCGCACCGACGTCACCGCCTCGGGGAGCGAGTAGTGGTCGGGGTTCGTGATCCACTCGTTCGTCTCGACGTCCAGCCACACCGCGTCGTCCTTGTCACCGCCGGGACGCTCGGCCCCTTGTCCGACCATCCCGAGGTGCCACGGCTCGTAGCCGAGCATCCCGACGCGGGCACGGTGGCCGCGAGCGGCGTCCCACCGCTCCGCGAACGTCGGCAGCTGCAGGAACCGCGACGACTCCCCTTCCAGGAACGCGTCCACGACCTCGCCCTCTTCGTCCCGGACGGGGACCCCCGTCACACCTGCCAGCCACGGATACGCGCCCGTTCCCAGCGTCGAGTGGACGGCCGGAGTGACGGACGGGGACGACCCCACGGTGGCGTCCGAGTACGAGACGCCGCGCGCCATCAGCCGCGCCAGGTTCGGCCAGTCGCCGTCGTACATCCGCAACGTGTTCCACCCGCCGCCGTCCCACACGATCGTCAGGACGAGACGCGGCGCTGCAGCGTCCGGCCGGTCGACGACCTCACGGAGGACCGAGCCGTCGGGGGCCTCGAACGACGCACCGGTCAGCGCAGCCAGCGTGGGCGCGACGTCGGCGGTCGTCGCACGGCCGGTCACGTCCCCGTGCGCAGGGACGATCCCCGGCCCGAAGAAGACGAGCGGGACGTCTTGCAGGTACGGCCACGGACCCGAGTGGCTCCAGCCGTCGCCGCCGCTCGCCATGTATGCCGGCGTCCGCGGGAGCAACGCGATCTGGCCCGAGCGCGGCTCGTAGTAGCCGCGCCGCGTCCGCTCGAGCCACGCGTCCGGGAGGGCGCACGCCTGCTCGCGGAACGACGGGACGGGGCCGAGCCTGACCTCCTCGACGACCTGGACCGCGATCCCGCCGAGCGACAGGGCCACGACGAGCGCCGTCAGCGCCGCCGCGGCGCGGCGCGCTACCGCGCTGCGGCCGGAGCGTCCGCCGTCCGTAACAGGCCCGCCCTCTTGAACCATGCCCCCAACGCAGCCGTCCCGGCGAGGAACACGACCCCCGCCCCCGCGATCAGCAGCCCCTTGGAATCGTCGCTCCACGCGACCTTCATGATCCCCGCCGCGAGCACCCACGCGACGTTGTACGCGATGTCGTAGAGCGAGAACGCGCGGCCGCGGAAGTCCGCGCCGAGCGCCTCCTGCACGAGGGAGTCGAGCGAGATCTTCGCCAGGAAGAAGCCGAGCCCCAGGAAGAACGCGAGCGCGGCGATCGAGAGCTTCATCTCGAGCGCGCCCAGCACCGCCACCGCGATCCCCGCGACGACCGACGCGGAGAGCACGAGCTGCCCGGTCGAGGCCACGCGCTCGCGCAGCCTGCTCGCGAAGAGGAAGCCGAGGGCCGCCCCGACCGCTCCGGCGCCGCCCGTCAGGATCGCGACCTGCAGGTCGTCGTCGGCGAGGAGCTCGCGCGCGGTGAACCCGATCCCTACGAGCACGAAGCTCCACAGGAACCGCAGCCAGAAGTACGTCGTGATCGACGCCGCGGCCTTCGGGGTGCGCGCGACCTCGCGGAACCCCTGGGCGATCGAGCGGGCCACGTGCGCGATCTCGGCGCCGAGGCTCGTGCGCTTGCGATCGGGGTCCATCGGCTTCATCGCGAGCGGGAACATGGCGCCGGCGAGGTACACGAGCGCGCCGAACAGCACGATCGGCTCGGCATCGACGCTTCCCTTCGCGATCAGCGCGATGCCGGCGCCGCCGAGCTGGAACAGCGCGCCTCCGAGCTGCGAGACCGCGTTGGCTTCCACGAGGGGAGAACCCTGCAGGGTCTCCGGCAGCGCCGCCGCCTTCGTCGCCAGCACCACGCGTGTCGAGCTCAGCGTGAGAAGGAACGCTCCGAACAGGACCGCGTCGGGGACCTCACCGACCCCGGCGAGCGCGATCACCGCGATCACGCCCGCACGGAACGCGTTCGCGACCATCAGCAACCGCCGCCGGTCCCACCGGTCGATGACGACGCCGAGGAACGGGCTCACGATCGTGTAGGGGATGAAGATGTAGAGGGCTATCCGCAGGAGGTCGTCGGGCGACTTCGCGCCCTCGAGGTCGAAGCCCTTCTGGCCGCCGAACACGATGCTCGCGGCGAGCGCGACCTGGACGAGCCCGTCACCGGCCTGCGCGAAGAACTGCGACCCCATGAGCGCGCCGAAGTCGCGGTTGCGGAACAGCAGGGCGAGGCCGCGCTTCAGCACCGCCGAACCCTACTGTTCGCTCTGGTCCGGGAGCACGAACGAGCTCTCCGGGTAGTCGCCCTCGCCGAACGACTCGATGCGCGACGGGTCCGCGACGGGGTCGAGCGAGTCGAGGAACCCGGTCGAGAACGCCGCCGCGAACACCCGGTCGTCGAGGCGTCCCTCCGGGACGAGGTCGGCCCCCGGCTGCCCCTCGGGGATGCTGTCGGCGACCGTGTACGCGCCGAGGTAGCGAGCGACGTCCTCCGGCTCCCATCCCTCGCGCGCCATCGCGTCCATGTCCAGGAAGACGTCGGCCGGCGTGACCTGGTCGATGACGTCGCCGAAACGCTCCTCGATGTCCGCCTCGACCTCGCCCGTGTTGATCCGCCAGCCTCCGTACAGGTCCGGCAGCGGCTGCTGGCCGTGGTCGGCGCTCAGCACGAGCAGGTAGTTCTCCGGCCCGACGACCTCGTCGAGGGCCGACTTCATGCGCGCGATCTGGGTGTCGGTCTCGCGCAGCACGTCCGCTTGCTCCGGGCCCACCATGTTCCACGAGTGCCCCGCGAAGTCCGGCATCTTCATCTCGACCCAGAACAGGTCCGTCAGGCGGTCGCGCCCGAGGTCGCTGCCGAGGATGTAGTCGACGATCACGTCGCCGGTCAGCCGCACGAACGCGGGCGTCCCCGGCCGGACGGTGGGCTCGCGGAGCTCCTCGACGGTGTGCCCGAACCACGTCCCGTCGGTGATGCCGTCGCGGCGGTCGAGCGCGAGCTCGTAGGACGCGAGCCTCGCCTGGTCGACGTTCTCGATCCCGGGCGGCAACGAGTAGTAGGCCTCGTTCGTCCACCATTCCTGTTCTTCGCGCTCCCACAGGACCGCGATGTCCTTGTCGTTGCCCCGCCGTTGCGCGCCGTGGCCGATCATCCCGAGGTGCCATCCCTCGAAGGCGACGGTCCCGACGATCGGACGGTTGCCGTTCTTGACGTCCCAGAGCTCCGAGACCGTCGGCGCGTCGAGGAACTGTGGATCGGCCTCCTCGAGGTAGACGTCGACGAGCTCGCCCTCGCCGTTTCGCATCACGTGGCCGGGGAGCCCGTGCGAACGCGGGTACACGCCGGTGCCGAACGTCGCGTGCAGCGCGCCGGTGATCGACGGCGCGGACCCGATCGTCGCGTTCACGTACGTGACGCCCCCCTCCATCAACCTCCCGATCGCCGGCCACGAGTCGGGATGCTCCTGGAGCGTGTTCCACCCGCCGCCGTCGACGACGATCGTGAAGATCAGCCTCGGCGGCCGCGTCCGGGTGCCCACGACCTCCCGGAGCGGATCGGCCTCGCCGCGGAAGTCGGTCATCCCGAGGATCTCGGCATAGGTGGGAGCGATCGCCGCGATGTCGACGGGGGCCTCGACGGTCACGCCCGGCGTCACGCCGGGGCCGTACGCGACGATCGGCACGCGCGTCAGGTAGCTCCAGGGGTTGGGGTGCGTGCTCCCCAGCGGCGGCGTCGGCCCGTCCAGCTGCGTCATGTCCCACTTGCTGATGAGGAAGTGGTGCGGCTTCGGCACCATGAGGACCTCGCCCGACCGGCCCGGCACGTGCCCGAGGTAGAGGTGCTGCATGACCTCGCTGCCGACGGCGCGCGCCATCTCGTCCTCGGTCGGCGCGTCGTCGGGCACGCCGGAGTCGGGGCGCAGGACGAACCACGCCGCGCCGGCGATGAGGGCCGCGACCGCGACCACTGCGACGACGCGCTTCGGCAAGACGAGGACCTCCAGCAATTGGGTTCCGCCCGGCGGACGGGCGCAGACTAGTACAGGTACGGATCTGTGGGAGCGTCCACGGCCGCGACCGATTCCGGCTCGACTACGTAGACGCCGTCCCTGAGCGCGAGGCGTCCCTCGACGCGCAGCCACACGTCGTCGGGCCTGCTCGCAGGGTCGAGCGCGAGCGGGACCGTGTACGGGATCGCGTCGGCCGCGCAGCAGGAGACGTGGAAGCGGGTGAGGCCGAGGGTGTCCGCGGGCAACCCGTCCGGGTGCGTCACGAACCCGGTGAGCTCGACCTCCATCCCCTCGGCGATGCCCGCCTCGGCCGCGTACTCCTCCGACTCGCCCGCGTAGTGGATCTCGGCGAACGAGATCTCGTCTCCGGCCTCGGGGGCCGGCGGGGCGATGGCGCCTACCGAGGCCGCGCCGGCGCCGGAGGACTTCCTCGACGCGGCCAGCGCTCCGAGGTTCGCAGAGGGCACGGCGGCGACCGCGAGCAGAGGTACGAGCAGCGCGACGATCCCCCACGCGTCGCGGCCCTCGAGCCGGCGACGCGGCGCGCCCCGGGCGGTCACGAAGTGCGCGGCCGCCGCGACGCCGAGCACGACCGTGCCGAAGACGACGACCCAGTAAGTGCGCGGGCCGAGGTAGCGCGTCTTCTCGCCGCTCACGTGGAGCCACGCGAAGAAACCGGCCCAGCACGCGAGGGCGACGCCGCGCGCGATCCTGCGGCGGTCGCTCATCCGACCAGCACCTCGAACCACAGCGACCCCGCCAGCGTGACCGGCAGCGCGACCGCGACGAGCCGCAGGACGAACCGGCGCCGGAACGTAGCGCCGTAGAGGAACGAGAGCTTCGCGTCGACGACGGGGCCGAACACGAGGAAGGCGAGCTGCGACCCGATCGGGAACGGCGTGAACGACACGGCGACGAACGCGTCAGCCTCCGAGCACAGCGACAGCACGAAGGCGATCGCCATCAGCGCCAGGGAGCCGATCACCGGGGTCCGGGCCACTCCCGACACGAGGCTCTGCGGGATCGCGGTCTGCAGGAAGGCCGCGAGCGCGCCGCCGGCGACGACGAACCTCCCCATGTAGAAGAAGTCGGCGGCGAGGTGCTCGACGAACGCAGACGCTCGGTTCCCCCGGCCCCCGTGGGAGTGGTCGTCACCGCCCTCGCGCGCCCGGAGCAGCTCGCCCGCGGGGACGTTGCCGAGCGCCCACCCGGCGACTACCGCCAGCGCGAGCCCGAGGGCCACGCGCCCCGCGGCCATCTCGAGCGCGAGCCCGCGGCCCCCGTACGCGACGACGGTCGACAGGATCACGATCGGGTTGAGGATCGGCGCGGCGAGCATGAAGGCCAGACCGGCTCCGGGATGGAGCCCGCGCGCGATCACGCGCCGCGCCACGGGGACGGATCCGCATTCGCACACCGGAAACGCGAGCCCGCCGAGCGCCGCTCCGGGGATCTGCAGCGCGGCGGGGAGCCGGGCCAGGCGGTCGAAGGTGCGGTCGGGGACGAAGACCTCGATCGCGGCCGAGACGAGCGCGCCGAGCAGGACGAACGGGAGCGCCTCGACGACGATCGACGTGAAGACGAGCACGAAGGTCTCCACGTGCGCGCTCCCGCCGGCCGGCGTCAGCCGCACCAGGGCGACCGCCGCGGCCGCGCCCGGGACGACGAGCATCCACGGCGCGATCCGGCCCGGCACCCGCGCGAGGGCGGGGGCGCGACCTTCGATAGCCATGGCGTTCACGGTAGCGTGAGGGCGTGCTGGCACGGCACCGGGAGACGCCCGCCGACCCCGCAGTGACGAGCCTCGGAGCCGGGCGCCGGACCCTGATCCTCCTCGCGCTCGTCGCCGTCGCGGGCGCGCCCGCGGCGGTGCTGCGCGGGTTCTGCGCGGGCCACTCGTGCGACGAGCCCGCGAGCGCGTCCACCGAGGTGCCCTTCTGCTCTCTGCCCGGAGACGTCCGGGCGCGCGTGGCCGCAGGGTTCCGCGAGGGACGCTCTCCCGACGTCCTCGCGGTCGCGGCGGAGCCGGACCTCCTCGCCGGCGACGAGGGGACCGCGGTGCCGTGGCCGTCTTCCTCGGGAGGAGAGGCGACCCGGGTCCCGCTCGCGTTCTCGGGCGCGGGGCTGAGCTCGGAAAGAGTCGAGATCGCCCCGGGGGCCGGCCTCGACGACGTCGCGCCGACGATCGCGGAGATCCTCGGCTTCGATCGCCCGCATCCGGACGTGCGCTCGGGGACGGCGATCGAAGGCGTCGCCGGCGAAGGACGGCCCCCGCGGCTCGTCGTCCAGGTGGTGTGGGTCGGCCGGGGCTCGGACGACCTTCGCAAGGGACCAGCGGTCGAGGAGCTCATGGCTTCGGGCCCGTCGACCCTCGACGCCGACACGGGGTCGGTGCCGGTGGATCCCGCCGCCGTCCTGACGACGATCGGCACGGGCGGGCTCCCCTCGCAGCACGGCATCACCGGGACCTACGTGCGCGACGACGCGGGCAAGCTGCGCAAGGCCTGGTCGCCGAACAGCCCGGTCTCCGTGATCGCGACCCTCGGCGACGACCTCGACGAGGAGATGGGACAGGAGCCGGTGATCGGCATGGCCGGCGCGCGGCGCTCCTACCTCGGCGCGATCGGAGGCAACTGGTACATCGACGTGGACCGGGACCGGTTCGTGAAGACGGAGCCGGGGCGAGAGCCGCGCGACGCTCGCAGGCTGCTCGACTCGTCGTTCGGCGCGGACTCCGTCCCCGACCTCGCCGTCGTCGCCGTCGAAGGCGGATGGAAGACGCTAGACGAGGTCCTCCGCGTCGTGCTGCGACGGGGCGCGGAGGTCTCCGGCGGCTCCGTGGCCGTCGTGTTCACCGCGACGGGCGCGACCGGCCGCGGCGAGGTCTTCGATCCCTCTTCGCTTCCGGGCGACGAGATCGAGCCGCTCGTCGAGAGGGCCGTGCCGGGCGGGCTGTTCCTCGACCAGGAGGAGCTGGCGCGCCGGCGCGTGAGCGAAGACGTCGTGCTGCGGAGCCTCGTCGCCGCGCGCGACCGCTCGGGCGACGCGCTCTTCGCCGACGCGTTCCCGGCGATCGCGGTCGCGTTCGGGAGGTACTGCTGATGGCGCAGGTGGCGGTACGGGGGCCGCGCGACGCGTCGTGGGCGAACGCGGGGATGGTCCTCGCGGCCCTCGGGGGCATCGCGCTGCTGATGCAGCTGCTCGACCCCGGCCGCGTCGCGGAGGTCCAGAACTTCCTGCTCGTGTTCTCGTCGCTGCTCATCGAGGCGGTCCCGTTCGTGCTCCTCGGCGCGGTGGTCTCCGCCGCGATCGAGGTCTTCGTTCCGAACCGGCTCTTCGAGCGGCTCACGGACCTGCCGCGCCCGCTGCAGCTTCCGGCCGCGGCGATGACGGGCTTCGCGTTCCCGGTGTGCGAGTGCGGGAGCGTCCCGGTCGCGCGGCGGCTCGCGGCGAAGGGGTTGACGCCCGCTGCCGCAGTCACGTTCATGCTCGCCGCGCCGATCCTCAACCCCGTCGTGATCGCGTCTACCTTCGTCGCGTACCGCGGGCGCGACACGCTGTGGCCGATGGTTCTCGGCCGAGCCGGCCTCGGCCTCGTGACCGCGGTCGCCGTCGGCTGGGTCGTCGCGAACAAGTCGAAGGCCGAGCTGCTGCGCCCGCGCCCCGGAGACCACGACCACGATCACGGCGACGCGACGCGCGGGACGGCGTTCTTCGGCCACCTTGCCGGCGACTTCCTGTTCATGGGGCGCTACCTCGTGCTCGGTGCGGTCGTCGCCGCGGCCCTCCAGACGTTCGTGCCCCAGTCGGTGATCGGGTCGGTCGCGGGCACGCCGGTGGTCGCCCTCGTGGCGATGATGGCTCTCGCGTTCGTGCTGTCGCTGTGCTCGGAGTCCGACGCGTTCGTCGCGGCGTCCTTCGTCCAGTTCGGGCCGGGGGCACAGCTCGCGTTCCTCGTGTTCGGCCCGATGGTGGACACGAAGCTCGGCTTCCTCTACTCGGCGACGTTCACGCGGGGCTTCTTCCGGACCGTCGTCGTCGCGGTCGGCGCGGTGACGCTCGCGGGCACGTTGTGGATCGAGGTGCTGGTGGGATGACGACGGCCGAAGCGACGCTCGAACGAGCCGAAGAACGCCACTGGTCGGCCGCGAGGCTCGCGTCCGCCGCCGCCATGGCCGCGTGGGCCGCGCTGTTCTGGTGGCTGCTCGCGACGGGGCGTTCGTTCCTCTACCTGTCCGACCGCACGGACTGGGTCGTGCCGATGGGGGCGATCATCCTCACGGTCGCGGTTGCGGGACGCCTGTGGTCGGCGCGCGGCCCCCGTCCCGAGCCCCTGAAGCGCTCGGACGCCTGGCGTCTCGGCGGGATCGTGCTCCCGGTGGTGCTGACCGTGGCGCTTCCTCCCGCGTCCCTGGGGTCCTATGCAGCCGGGCGCCGCTCGAGCTTCGTGAGCTCCGGCTATACGTCCACTGCGGCCGACATCGAATCGGGCCAGCTGTCGCTGGTCGACGTCGCGGGAGCGCTGCGGTCGCGCGAGGCGATGCAGGCGCTCGTGAACCGGGCCGGCCAGGAGGTGTCGTTCGTCGGGTTCGTCGCACGCGACTCCGGCATGCCGGCGGACGAGTTCATGCTCTCGCGCTTCCTGGTCTCGTGCTGCGTGGCCGACGCCCTGTCGATCCAGGTGCGCGTCGTCGGGGCCCCGCCGGGCGAGCTCGCCGAGGACGACTGGGTCCGCGTGACCGGCGCGTTCTACCCGCTGGGGCGCGAGGTGATCGTCGACGCGTCGGAGGTCGAGCCCGTCCCTCGCCCCAAGCGTCCCTACCTCAACCCCTGAGGATGCGCCGGCTCCTGATCGTCGTCGCGGCGCTCGCCGTGGCCGGCGGGGCGGCCGTCGCCGTCCTCGGCCGCGACCCCTCCGGTCCCTTCCCCCCGGCCGCCGAGCTGCGCTTCCGCGGCTTCGCCGCGTGGCCGGTCGACACCGTCGAGGAGGCCGAAGCCGAGTGCGCGACCCCGGAGGGGTGGCGGCTCGACGCCCGCGCGACCGCGTTGCGCTTCGCCCGGCAGATCCTGAGGTACCCAGAGCCGCACGCGGGCGACGCGAGCGGAGAGCAAGTGCACCGGGCGAGGTTGCTGATCGGCTCCGACGCCACGCGCGACCTGTTCCTCGGCTCCGTGCTCGAGCTCGCGCGCTTCGGACAATGCTGGTACGTGACGGGCGGCGCGCCCCGTGAGGGGGACGTGCTCGCAACGCTCGGCTTCGTCTACCGCGACGGGAGGCCGCACCTCCTGCTCGGTCACTTCCCGGTGCTTCCCGAAGGGTTCGTCGGATACGGCGACTGGGAGACCGAGATCGAGGGCGGCGCGCGCCAGACGGTGACGTGGATGCCGGAGCTCGAGCCGGGCGCGACCGGCCACGCCATCTACACGCGCCCCGACGCGCGCGGCGTAAGCGAGAGCGTCGGCGTGCGCACGCTGGGTCACGTGCCGCCGCCTCCCGAGGGCCCGCCGGCCGAGCCCCTCGGCGTCGCCGACGTCGTCGACGACCCGGAGGTCTGTCGCATCGACTCGTCACCGTCCAGGAGCCCGGAGCGCCTGATCCGGTACCTCTACGAGTGGACGTTCGACGACCTTCTCGAGCAGGTGGACGGCTACGCGCGCTACGAGCGCAGGGGGTTCCGCCACCTCGGAGGCGACAGGTGGCGCCTCGTAGTCGACGACGCGGTGCTGATCGCGCGGATCCCGGAGATCGCGGGCCGCTGCTACAAGCTCGTGTCGATGAGGCCCGCGGGTACATCCCCTCCGCTACGGAGGCTGTGGGTCGGCGACGAGGCGGTGACGTTCGAGCTCGACTGGCGCGAGGGCGACGAGGCGACCGTGGCGGCCGGCACGGCTTCCGCCGGCCTCGGCGGCACCCTGGAGCGGATCGACGAGCGTGTGACGTTCCCGAGGGACGCCGAGCCCCCGCCTGCCGGCGTCCCGACCTACGCCCGTGTCGTCCTCTACGAGAGGGGCCACGTCGTCTCGGCCTACTACGGCCTGTTCGGGAGCGACTGACCCTTACAACCGCTCGCTGGGGCAGGGCCCCGCTTGTCGGCGCGACCCCCGCTCCTCGCCTCCGGACCCGCCGCTCCTGTGCCCAGGACCATCGGCAGCGGCTCTCATATGTCCGTCCGCGGGGGTGCGTGGTCGATGTGGTCGATGTGGTCGAAGGCGCGACCACCGCGACC